>NZ_JAUCZC010000006.1 GCF_030373265.1 Blastomonas sp. | reverse complement strand
ACTTGGTGGTCTTGAGCAAAGCCTTCATGGCCTTCAACCTTCCAAAACATCAGCCGGTGGTCGGACGGGCCCGGATCGGGCCGCCGCCTGTCGGCTGACACGTTTCTATGAAACGAACAGACCTAAAGCGGTCTGAGCGTAGCGCGGCTAATGACCATCGAGGCGCATTTAGTCAAGCTTTCCGCGCGATTGCAATGAGGTAAAATGATACCTTCTTCAATCCGGCTTGGCGGATATGGGCTCGAGCGTCACCGATTCGCGGAACAGACGGCTGCTACCCTTGACCGTGCTGGTCATGCTGCGGTGCTGGCTTTCGACCAACCCTGTGCGCAACGACAGCGTGCCGGTGGTGCGGACGGAAAACTGCGGGCCATCGGGCAGGGATTCGGCTCTCGCGCTTGAAAAACCAAGGGTTTCGCCGGTTACCGCGGCCAAGCGGAAGCTCGCGCCATCGGCTGCCACCAGCGCACTGGAACGGCATGGGCGTCCGGCCAGCATCAGCAGGCGCGATGCCTTGACCTTATGCACTTCGGCACGCTCGCCGGGTGGCAGCGCCGCCAGCCGGTCGAGCACCGCCGTCATCGCCACCTGCTCGCGCTCCGAACGCGCGGTCAGCGCGGGGTCGGTGCGCAGACGGTCGATCGCCAGCCTGAGTCGCTCAGCCGCGTCGGGCGATTCGGTCACGCCCAGCAGCGTGCCGTCCGCATCGAGCGTGAAGTCGAGAATCTCGCCGGCCGCGCTTTCTCCATCCAGCGCCAGCAGCCGAAGCAATTCGGGCGGGGCATCGACCCGATGCCCGGTCTGCTGCCAGCGCATCCGGTAGCCGCGTCCCGAGCGGGTGAAGGTCACGGCATAGGTCACCGTCTGGGTGAAGATGCCCTCGGCCACAGGACGGTCTATCCTGCGGATCAGCACCAGCGGGGTCTCAAGCGGCGGGGCGAAGGCAATCACCGCTGCGGGGCATGCGGGGGATTCGGGCGGGGCACCAAGGCTCGCGGCGGGCTGCGCGAGCAGCAGCAGCGCGCCGGTCAGCATCAGCAGATGCCCAGCATCAATCGACCGCGAGCGTCTGCGCGAACACCCAGGCGCGAAAGCTGGGCGGGCAATAGTCGACCGGCAGCACCAGCACGGCGGGCTCTTCGTAGCTGTGCAGATGCACGATCCGCGCGACCAAGGCCTTGGACTGGGGCAGGGCGGTCTTGAACAGCACCGGCACCTCGGCCTGTTCGGAGAGTTCACCCTGCCAGTGAAAGACCGAAAGCACGGGGGCGAGGATGTTGGCGCAGGCGGCGAGCTGTTCGCGCACCACGGTGCGCGCAATCGTCCGCGCCTGCTCCTCGTCGGCAAAGGGGCAGTAGACCAGCCGGATATCGGATGGTTCGCTGGCCAGATCGCCGATCACGCAACCGCCGATCTGGCGGGACTGGCGACCGGCGAGGTCTGGCCCAGCCGGTGCGCGCCCCAGACCGTCGTCGCAACCAGGATGGCGCCAACCGCCTGATGCAGCACCGCCAGATGCAGATCGACGCTGGTCATCACCGTGGCGATGCCGAGCAGAACCTGGACGCCAAAGGCGGTGTGGATCGCCAGCGAAATCCGCCGGTCGACGCGGCGCACGCTGCGCGCCATCACCACCAGGGCGGCGACGGCTGCGAACGCCCACCAGCGGTGAAGGAAGTGCAGCATGAGGGGATCATGGGTCAGCGTGTGTACCAGCCCCTGCGACCAGTCGACATCGACCGGAAAGAACGACCCGTTCATCAGCGGCCAGCTTTTCGCCGCATAGCCCGCGTTGAGCCCCGCCACCCAGGCCCCGAACAGCAATTGCACGAACAGCACCGCGATCACGATCAGGCTCAGGCCCGTCATCCGCGCCGGACGGCCACCGGGGTCGCGCGCCAGCGCCTTCAGGTCGAGCGCGGTCCAGATCAGCCCCGCCATGATGAACAGCGCGTTGAGCAGGTGCACCGCAAGCCGGAAATGGCTGACATCGGTGCGCTCGGACAGGCCCGAGGTGACCATCCACCAGCCCACCGCGCCCTGCAGCCCGCCCAGCGCGAACAAAGCCGTCAGCCGCCAGCCATAGCTTGTGGGGATCGCGCGGCGGATGGCGAAATAGGCAAACGGGAGCGCGAAAGCGACACCGACCAGCCGCCCCAGCAGCCGGTGAACATATTCCCAGAAATAGATGGTCTTGAACTCGGCCAGCGTCATGCCGGCGTTGACCTCGATATATTCCGGGATCAGCTTGTACTTCTCGAACTCGGCCACCCACGCCGCCTCGGACAAAGGTGGCAGGATGCCGGTCACGACATTCCATTCGGTGATCGACAGGCCCGATTCGGTCAGCCGGGTGATCCCGCCGACCACGACCATGACAAACACCAGCAGCGCCACGCCATACAGCCAGTTGGCGATTGCGGACGGGGTCGCACGTCCGCCGGACTGGGCTGCGGGAACTCGGGCTTGCGAGAGGCTGGTCATGGTCACGCATTTCGGACGCCGGTGCCCGGCTTGCAAGGGGTTTTTTGCACAGCGTCCCGTTCCTGCCAAACCGGGCCCATCGGCATGTTTTTGCGACCGACCGTTCAAGCGACATTGCGCAATGATATCATATCACCTATGGGGACTGCATGTTGTCTCGTATCACCAAATCCGGCCAGCTCGATTCTGCAGCGATTGCGCTGTCGGCATTGTGCATGGTGCACTGCGCCGCAGGGATCTGGCTGGTGGCGGGATTTGCCTCGCTGGGCGGCATGCTGCTCGCGCCCTGGGTGCACGAAGTGGGCTTCGTGCTCGCCGCGCTGATGGCTGCGCTGGCTCTGGGCCATGGCGTGCGCACGCATGGCGCGCGGCTGCCGCTGGGGATCGGCGTTGTCGGCATTGCTGCTATGGTCATGGCGATGACGGTGCCGCACGGCAGCGCCTATGAATATGCGCTCACCCTGACAGGCGTCGCCCTGCTCAGCGTCGCGCATCTGCTCAATTACCGCGCCGCCCGTCAGGGCTGACGAAGGCTGCTGCAAGTCGGACACTAACATTCGCACTTGCCCTTTGCCTGCCATCCGCGCCAAGAGTTGCGGCCTATGACCAGCACCGAAACCAGCACCGCCGACATCACCATCCATATCAATGGCGAACGGCGCCGCGTGCCCGCCGGGCACAGCATCGCCGCTCTGGTCACCAGCCTGGGTCTTGATCCGGCCAAGGTCGCGGTCGAGCGCAATCTGGAGATCGTGCCGCGTTCGACGCTGGCTAAAGTGACCGTCACCGATGGCGACCGGCTCGAGATCGTGCATTTCGTCGGGGGCGGCGATCATGCGCCTGCCGACGACAGCTGGAGCGTGGCGGGGCACACCTTCCGCTCGCGACTTATCGTCGGCACCGGCAAGTACAAGGACTTTGCGCAGAACGCCGCCGCAGTGGAAGCCTCGGGCGCCGAGATCGTCACCGTCGCGGTCCGCCGGGTCAATGTCTCCGATCCCAGCGCGCCGATGCTGACCGATTTCATCGATCCCAAGAAGATCACCTATCTGCCCAACACCGCCGGTTGCTTCACCGGCGAGGATGCGATCCGCACGTTGCGGCTGGCGCGCGAAGCGGGCGGCTGGGACCTGGTCAAGCTCGAGGTGCTGGGCGAGGCCAAGACGCTCTACCCCGACATGCACGAAACGCTGCGCGCCACCGAGATCCTGGCCAAGGAAGGCTTCAAGCCGATGGTCTATTGCGTCGACGATCCGATCGGCGCCAAAAGGCTAGAAGACGCGGGCGCGGTGGCGATCATGCCGCTGGGCGCACCGATCGGATCGGGCTTGGGCATCCAGAACCGGGTGACCATCCGTCTGATCATCGAGAACGCCAAGGTCCCCGTGCTGGTCGATGCGGGCGTCGGCACCGCATCGGATGCGGCGATCGCAATGGAACTGGGCTGCGACGGCGTGCTGATGAACACCGCCATCGCCGAAGCCAAGGATCCCATCCGCATGGCGCGCGCGATGAAGCTGGCGGTTCAGGCCGGACGCGACGCGTATCTGGCCGGACGCATGGGCACGCGGAAATATGCCGATCCGTCGAGCCCGCTTGCTGGCCTGATCTGATCCTCGTCGGCGTCCATCGGTTCCACGTGGAACCGGCCTGGCATAGCCGTCTGCATCGACCAATGGTTCGTCACCCCCGCCAACGCGGGTGTCCCGCGTGTCCGCCAATGCCTCAGCGGGATTCCCGCGTTCGGGAGCCTGACGAAACAAAGCGGTTGGCCATCAGCCTTTCCGTAACGTCAGCTTAGTCCGAGCCGACCGATTCGGATGACACATTCGCGACATTATAACATTTGTCGATCCCGCGCTGTCGTTCGTCGACGCGTGTAGTCGTTGAGCGACGCATTGGCCGATTTGGTCGAGCGGGCCGCGACCGGCCGCGCCTGGGCGCCTATCCAGATCCTGTCGCGGATGTCCATAGCTCCCCAGGCCGGGCATCCGCGGCAAACCAGAACCGGCCCTGATGGGCCCCTTAACCAACAGGGCCGGTCACGGTTCAGTTTGCATCATCGAAAGGACCCCACCCCATGCTTGCCCCCGCACCCGCATCATTTCTGTCTCGCAGCCTGGCTGCGGCAACTGCCACCGCCATCCTGTTTTCCGCCTCTGTGCAGGCCAATCCCATCACCTCGGTCGAAAAGGATGGACGCGTCTACCGCAGCGTCGACGTTCGGTTCGTCGATCTGGACCTGACCACGGCGCAGGGCGTCGCAGCGCTCGAATCGCGCCTCAAGGTCGCATCGCAGAAGGTCTGTGGCGCGGCCGAGCGCGCACCGCTGCAGCAGCAGATGGATCGTCGCGCGTGCATCCAGGAAACCATGGCCAGCGGCCAGCGCGCGATGGTGACGCTGGTCGCCCGCGCCGAGGCCGGCGATCATTTCAAAGCCGGTGAGCGCATCGCCGTAGGCAGCTGATTTTCCAGTTTACCAACCCTTGGTAAAGTCGAGACTGGACCGGTGGCCCCCAAGCCGCCGGTCCTTTTTTGCATCCCACCCATTCGACGGGTAAAAATGGTAAGGCGGACGCATTGCTGCGCCCGCCTCAGTCCTTCGCGACCCAAAGGACTAGCTCGATAGGGGTCCGTAACTGCCCGATCGGGCAGCCGAACTCAACGATAGAAAATGTGGTTGTCGACAGCGGCAAGGCGCTGCATCCGCCAGCCGGGCGAGACATGGCGCGCGTGGAAGAACAACGCACCTTCGACCGGGCTTTCCCAGGCATCGTTCAGCGCGATCTGCGCGATGGCAACCGCTTCGGACCAGCTGCGGCTGGAGGTCGGGATGGCGGGCATCTTGCCGCCACGCACGAACGAGAACTGGCTGGGCTGATAGACCACGCCGCACAGGCTGTTGGCAAAGCGGCCCGAATCGCGACGCGCGATAACCACCTTGGCGACGGCGAGCTGGCCGTTGAGCGTTTCACCCTTGGATTCGAAATAGACCGCACCGGCAAGGCAGCGGGTTTCTTCGTCGATCTGGGCGGGATGATCATGCATCGCGACGAGCTGCGTCAGGCTCTCGGCCTTGAGCGGCGGAGCGGCGTTCTGCGTGTCGATCTGAAGGGGGTCGGTATCAGCATCCGCGAGGGTTTCGACAGGGACGTCAAGGTCGCTGGAAACGGCGTCTTCGCTGGTCTGGGCTGGGACCGGCTGGATCATGTCGGCAATCAGCGGCGATGCAAAGGCGGCTGAAGCGTCGGTGAAGGTCAGGGTAGCGATCGAATAAATCGCCACGGCGGCCATGCTGGCTGCCTTGATTATCGTACTCATCAAAGTCTTTGACTGTGCGGTGAGTCACCATGTCCGGGGCAACGAGCTGGCAGAAGGATATCTGCTGGCCGTACTCCGAAAGGTTTCCCCCCGTCTGCGTGCCTGCTTCGGATTCTCCGACCGGTCTGTATTCCGGTGGAACCTGTAAGCCGCCTGCGCGTTTCTGGTGAACGCGCCCCTCTATCATGGGGCCAGGCGAGTCAACGCATCTGGTTGATTATAGCGTCGAACTGTGCGCGGCTGGCGACATCCAGTTCAATAACCCATATATCGGGGTCTCTGGACCGTCGGCGCGCTACATATTCCGATAGCGTCCCCTTGCCCGCGATCGTCTGGGCGTCTTCATTCCAGATCTCTTTCCAGTGGACGCTTCCGTCGAGATCCGACGTCCCCTCGATCACGCCATTGTCGGCGCCGCGCACCGTGCGCGTGATCAAGATCGCACCCGCAACCAAGTCGCCCTTCGCCAGCAACGTGGCAAACCCCCCTGCCGCCTGGGTCAGCCGCTTCAGCGCCTCGATCCGGATATGCGCGGCGAGTCGCGGTTCGATCATCAAGCCGCGTCCGTGCCGGGTATCGCGGTCGGGAGGCTGTAGCCCTCGAGCCCCGACAGGCCGATATGCGATCGCATGAACGTGCCGGTGCCGCGGGCGATCTCTTCGCCATGGCTATCGACCAGCCGCGCCTCTCCGACGAACACCCGCCTGCGGCCGCTGACCCAATGGCCCTCGGCATAGACCGGTCCGGCGCGTACGGGCGCTGTGAAATGCAGATTGAAGGCGGTGGTCAGCAGAAACCGGTCGGTGACCAGCGCGTTGCAGGCATAAAACGCCGCATCATCGAGCATCTTGAAATACAAGGTGCCGTGCGCTGCGCCTGCGGCATGAAAATGCTCGGGCGTGACGTTGAAGTCGATCCGCGCGCGGCCGTGCTCGGTGATGCTGAGGCGCGAGGGGAACAGGCGGTTGATCGCGGCGGCCTCGTAAAGGCGCTCGAGCGCGCGATAATGCGCTTCGGCTCCGGTACCGGAGGCCTGACCGGAAACGGCTTCAGGCAGCGTCACGGTCCAGCTCGGCGGTCACCAGGGCGAAGATGGCATCGGGATCGTCCGCGCCCTTGATCTTGGCCAGGGTCTTTTCGTCGCGCGTCAGCCGCGAGATGTGCGCCAGCGCCTGCAGATGCATGGCCCCGGTGGCCACCGGCGAGATCAGCGCGATCACGAGGTCCACGGGCAGGTTGTCGATCGAGCCGAAGTCGATCGGCTTGCCCAGCCGCAGCAGCACCGCCAGCGAATGATCGAGGCCGTCGATCTTGCCGTGCGGGATCGCCACGCGACGACCGAACCCGGTCGAGCCCAATTGCTCGCGTTCGAGCAGGCAGCTCAGCACCTTGTCGGTGTCCAGCCCATAGCAATGGCCGAACTGTTCGGCTGCCAGTTCCAGCGCCTGCTGCTTGTCCGCGACGCGCGCCGAGATGAGCACCGCCTGCTTGTCGAGTTCGAACCACGCCATGATAATCAATAGTCTCGATTCTGTGCGCCCGCCCTCGATCGTTGCCGAGTGCGGGCGCAGGAATGTCCGTCAGGTTTCGCGTTGCCCCTGCCGGGGAGGTTCTGTCCTCGTCCCGCCAACGCATATCTGGGGCGCCCATGCACCAGATTGCCGCAAAAACCAAGCGGCTCTGTGCAAAGGCGCACAACTAGGCGTTATTTGGCCGGTTCGACCCAGCCGATCGAGCCATCGGTACGGCGATAGACCATATTGTGCCGTCCGGTGCCGGTGTTCTTGAAAAACAGCGCGTTGGTGTTGCGCAGATCGAGCATCATCACCGCATCGGACACGGTCGCCTCGGGCACGTCGACCCGGGTCTCGGCGATCACCACGGGGAAATCGCCCGCCTCGTCTTCCTCGTTGCCGCTGTCGAACACGGTATAGGCAGCCTCTTCTTCGGCCAAAGCGTGCTGTACCTGCTCCTGGCGGCCCTTGAGGCGGCCCATATAGCGGCGCAGCTGCTTGTCGATCTTCTCTGCGGCAATGTCGAACGCGACATGCGCGTCGGGCGCGATACCCTGGCCCTTGAGGATCAGGCCCTGCATCACATGCGTGACGATATCGCACTGGAACTGGTCATGCGGCCCTCGCCCGAAGGTGACCTGACTGGATATCGCCTTTGAAAAATACTTTTCGACAATCGCATTGAGCCGGTCCGAGACATGCACCTTGAGTGCTTCGCCAGTATCGACCTGATGACCTGAAATACGAATGTCCATGATGTTCTCCATTTTTGAGGCCCACCGCCGGCATGAACCGCGGCAGACCGGACAGAATGTCCCCTGCGCAAGGGCAGAAGGTATTTAGGGAACCTGGTTCTGACCTCCTTTCGCGAAGAGTTTTGTTTTCAACGCTTGGACAGCCACAAGGGCTGCTTGATCTTGGCGAGAAATTCCTGGTGCGCCACCAGTTCTTCGGCGCTGGCGGCGAACTGACGCGGCAGGCGATGCGGACGTCCGATGGCAGGAATCAGCCGGGGCCGGGCGGGAATGCCCGATGCGTCGCCATCCATCTCGTCGGCCAGACCCAGCCCGATCTGCCGCCCGCCGGTCAGCTCGATATAGACCTGCGCCAGCAACTCGGCATCGAGCAGCGCGCCGTGCAGTACGCGGTGGCTGCGATCGACCCCGAAGCGCTTGCACAGAGCATCGAGGCTGGCCGGCGATCCGGGGAACTTGGACCGCGCCATCGCCACGGTGTCGATCACGCGCGCCATCGGGATCGGCGGCAGATCGATCCGCGCCAGCTCGGCGTTGACGAAGCGCATGTCGAACCCGGCATTGTGCGCCACCAGCTGCGCATCGCCCAGAAACTCGAGCAGTTCGCCCGCGCGCTCATGGAACAGCGGCTTGTCGGCGAGAAACGCGTCCGAGTGGCCATGCACGCGCTCGGCCTCGGGCGGCATCGGCATCTGCGGGTTGAAAAAGGCGTGGTAGGTGCGGCCCGTGGCCATCCGCCCAACCATCTCGATACACCCGATTTCGACCATCCTGTGCCCTTCGTCGGGGGACAGGCCGGTGGTTTCGGTATCGAAAATGATCTCTCTCATTTCAGTCATTATTGGCCTGATTTGATCAGCGCGCAAGAGACGACCGCAAATTCCCCAGCAGCTTCCGCACCGCCTGCCGCGTGCCCAGCTTGGTGCCCCCGGTGGGGATGATCCAGTCGGCATGGCAACGCTTGTGATGGTCGGCCATCTGCAGGTGACGAATGTGCCGAAGCCGTGCGGCGGTCATGCCTGGCCGCGCCATCACGCGCTTGCGCTGCTGCCACAAAGCGGCGGACACGACGACGATGCCGTCGACATGCTCGGTGCCGCCCTTTTCGAACAGCAGGGGAATGTCGAACACGATGATGCGCCGCGCGCGGTTGGCCCGGACGAACGCAGCCCGCGAGCGCCCGACGGCGGGGTGGACGATATGCTCGAGCATCTTGAGCGCAGCCGGCTTGCCGAACACCGCCGCGCCCAGCTTCGCCCGATCGACGCCTTGCGCCCCGGTGGTGCCGGGAAACGCTGCCTCGATGGCTGGCAGCAGGGCGCCGCCCGGTCCCTGCAGCCGGTGGACCTCGGCATCGGCGTCGAACACCGGCACGCCTTCGGCGCGCAGCATGGCAGCGACGGCCGACTTGCCCATGCCGATCGATCCGGTCAGCCCCAGCACCATAGGGCGGTGTCGATGATGGGGGGGCAGCCGCTTGACGTGCGCGGTCATGCGGTCAGCAGCGCGCGCAATTCGTCCTCGCCATCGCGCGGCGGGGCGACACCGAAAAAGATCTCAAACGCGAGCGCCGCCTGGCCGATCAGCATTTCCAGTCCGTCGACGGTGTCGAGCCCGCGGGCGCGCGCCGCCTTGAGCAAGGCGGTTTCGAGCGGCGCATAGACGATGTCATAGACCAGCGCGCCTTGCGCCAGCGTCGACAGATCGACTTCGAGCGGATCGAAGCCCCGCATGCCGAGCGGGCTGGTGTTGACCAGCAGCCCGACATCGCCGAGCGGATCGCCAAGCCCGCGCACCTGGCCCTTCAATCCGAAGCTGGCGAGCAGCCCCATCGCCTTGAGCGCATTGCGCGCGTGGATGGTGACCGTGCCGACATCCATGCGGGACAGGGCAAACAGCACCGCCCGCGCGGCCCCGCCCGCCCCGATGATCGCGACATCCGCGCCGGTGAAATCGCTTTGCCCCAAGGGTGCGTAGAACCCGCCGGCATCGGTGTTGGTGCCGAACACGGCGCCGGTTTCATCGCGCGCGATGGTGTTCATCGCACCGATGCTGGCGCGGACATCCCCGGGATCGGCGACATGCTCCATCACCGCCATCTTGTGCGGGATGGTGACGTTGCAGCCGCGCCAGAGCGGATCCTTGCTCCGCGCCGCGATATAATCGGCCAGCCCTTCGGGCGTCACATGGGTGGCGCGATAGTCTGCGTCCATTCCCAGCCTGGCGAACCAGAAGCCATGGATCAGCGGCGATTTGCTGTGCGCGATCGGGTCGCCGATCACTTCTGCGTAAGGTTTTTCCACAGACTTGTTCGGCCGCTCAGCTCGGCATCAGCTCGCGCTCGCGCAGAAAGCCGAGCAGGGGCAGCAGGGGCATGCCCAGCACGGTAAAATGATTGCCATCGATCTGGCTGAAAAGCTGGGCGCCCGCGCCTTCGATCTCGTAACAACCCACCGTATATCCAATCGATTCCCAGTGCTTATCCACATAGTCGCGCACAAAGGCGCTGCCCAGAGGACGCACGTGCATCACCGCTTTTTCCACATGCCGCCAGATCGGCCGTCCGCCCTCGACGATCACGGCGGCGCTCCACAATTTGTGCGCCTCGCCCGATAGAGTTTCGAGCTGGCGGATCGCGTCTTCGGGCGTCTGCGGCTTGGACAGCATCTCGCCGGTCGACGTTTCGAGAATCTGGTCCGATCCCAGCACCATCGCTTCGGGCCGTTTCGTGCCCACGCGCATCGCCTTCGCTTCGGCGAGCGCATCGGCAATATCGCGCGGAGAGGTGCCCTCGGCGTGGAGCGAGGCTCGGATTGCCGATTCATCGATATGCGCCGCCACCACGGTGAACGGCACATCGGCCTTGTCCAGCATGGTCCGGCGCGATGCGCTCTGCGATGCGAGTATCAGCATGTCTTGGTGTCCTTACTCTTCATCTATGGCCAGCCCTGCCTGTCCGCGGCTTTCGCGCTCGTTGAACAGGTTGATGATCGCTGCGGCCGATTCCTCGATCGACCTGCGGGTCACATCGATCACCGGCCAACCATTATCCGCAAACATCCGCCGGGCAAAGGCCAGCTCTGCCTTGACCTTCTCATCATCGACATAATCGGTTTCGGGTGCCTGGTTCAAGGACAACAGCCGATTGCGCCGCACCGCGATCAGCCGCTCGGGGTTGGTGGTCAGCCCGACGACCAGAGGATGCCGAAGCGAAAACAGTGCCCGAGGCGGCGGGGATTCGACCACGATCGGGATGTTCGCGGTCTTGTAGCCGCGGTTGGCGAGATAGATCGAGGTCGGCGTCTTGGACGAGCGCGACACGCCGGCGAGCACGATATCGGCGGCTTCCCAGTTTTCCCAGTTCTGGCCGTCGTCATGCGCGATGGTGAATTGAATCGCCTCGACGCGCGCGAAATACGCGGCATCGAGCACATGCTGCCTGCCGGGGCGTGCCTTGGCGGCCTGGCCGAGCAGGTTGGACAGCGCGTCGCTCACCGCATCGAGCGCGGGCACCATCGGCAGGCCGAGCACCCGGCAGCGCCGTTCGAGCTTGGCGCGGATATCGGGATTGACCAGAGTGAACAGCACCAGCCCCGGATTGGCCGCGACCTCGTCGAGGATCCGGTCGAGATGGGTTTCGGAGCGGACCATCGGCCAGAAGTGCTTTATGATCTCGACCGCATCGAACTGCGCCAGGGCAGCCTTGGCGATGTTTTCCAGCGTCTCGCCGGTGGAATCCGACAGCAGATGGAGGTGAAAGCGGCTCATGGCGATGGTCTGTGGGTTGTAGGGGGATAAATCAAGGCATGATGTTGTGGGCAAAACCGGGGAGGAAAACGCTCCCCTCTACCGGTTGAATCGTCCGGGCCTTTGTCCACAGCTGACAAGCTTATCGACAGGCTGTTGATAGCCGGGATAAATTTTCCGACTCGTGACGCTCGTGCAATTTGCCGACTGTCAATCTGTCGATACATCAGGCAAGAAAGCGTCATGCCGGTTATCAAGCGGCCTTCTTCAACAGATTCCTAATTAAAGGATATAAGATAAAGTATGGGCGGGGACACAGTTCAGACCGCAGTGCGCACCGCGCCGCTGCTCGAGTGCTTGGCAGGCAAGGTGCACGAGACGCCGCCGATGTGGATGATGCGCCAGGCTGGGCGCTATCTGCCGGAGTATCGGGCTCTCAGGGCAGAAAAGGGAGGCTTTCTCGAGCTGGTCTATGACAGCCCCTCGGCCGCCGAGATAACGCTCCAGCCGCTCAAGCGCTTCGATCTCGATGCCGCCATCCTGTTTTCCGATATCCTGATCGTTCCGTATGCGATGGGGCAGAACCTGCAGTTCCTGGTCGGCGAGGGACCGCACCTGTCGCCGACACTGATCGACCATGCGCTGGAAAGCCTTGTGCCGGTCCCTGAGCGGCTCGATGCGATCTATGAGACGGTGCGCTTGGTCAAAGCCGATCTTGCGCCTGAGAAGGCGTTTTTGGGCTTTGCAGGGTCGGCATGGACCGTGGCGACCTATATGGTCAACGGCGAGGGCAGCAAGGACCAGCACGCCACCCGGTCTTACGCCTATCGTGATCCGGAAGGCTTTCAGGCGCTCATCGACGCGATCGTCGATCTGACGATCACCTATCTCATCGGCCAGATCGATGCCGGGGTCGATGCGGTGCAGATTTTCGACAGCTGGTCGGGATCCTTGGCCCCGGCGCAGTTCGAACGCTGGGTCATCGCCCCCAATGCGCGGATCGCCGCCGCGATTCACGCAGCACGCCCCGGGGTTCCGGTGATCGGCTTTCCCAAGGGCGCGGGCGAAAAGCTTGCCGCCTATGCGCGCGAGACCGGGGTTGATGCGCTGGGTCTGGATGAGACGATCGATCCGGTCTGGGCCGCGGCCAACATCCCGGCGCATCTGCCGGTGCAGGGCAATCTCGATCCGCTGGCGCTGCTGGCGGGTGGCGAGCAGATGGAAAGCGCGGTCCGGCACATCATCCGCACCTTCGAGGGGCGGCCGCACATTTTCAACCTGGGCCATGGCATATTGCAGCAGACGCCCATTGAACATGTTCACGCACTGCTTACACTGGTGAAGCAGGGCGCATAATCGCGCTGCCTAACGAGCGGGCGGGTTTTCCTGCCCGCACACACGGCATGGCACCATGAACGAGCTCCTCCTGACAACGGATTACGTCCTTTCAATGCTCTATCTCTGGCTCAAAGCGGCGCATCTGATCTTCGTCATCTTCTGGATGGCGGGGCTGTTCATGATGCCGCGGTTCTTCGTCTATCATCAGGAAGCCGCTGCCGGATCGCCCGAGGCGGCGCTCTGGGTCGAGCGCGAGGCCAAGCTCAAGAAGATCATCCTCAACCCCGCGCTGATCGTGGTATGGCTGCTCGGACTGGTGCTGGCGGTGCAGATCGGCGCGTTTTCGCAAGGCTGGTTCCACGCCAAATTGCTGTTCGTGCTTTTGCTCAGCGGCTATCATGGCTGGATGGTCGGCTATGCGAAAAAGCTCGCAAGGGGCGAGCGCAAGTTCACAGGCAAGCAATTGCGGCTGGTCAACGAGGTGCCGGGCATCGCCGCTGCGGTGATCGTGATTTTGGTGATCGTGAAGCCTTTCTGATCCTCCGGTATTGAACGTCCTGTTCCCCCGCGAAGGCGGGGGCCCATCTCCTGCCGGTGCGTCTGGATGCACGCTTTGGAGATGGACCCCTGCCTGCGCAGGGGATCGGGAAAGGATGCGGTAGGGGAAAGTGCTATTTCGCCCCGTCGCAGCCCCGATTGACTTTCCCGCAACCCGGGCTTATTTCGCGTTCGTCCCGTCCGGGACCTTTGACGACCCTTTCCACCAGCGACCGGATTACCGGCTGGGCGTCCCACAGAACTTCCCATGACTGTCGCCTGATCTTTTTGCGGCACCCATCCCACGGAAACCTGCACCTCATGCATCTTAAAGAACTTAAGCAGAAAACCCCCGCTGAACTCGTCACCATGGCCGAAGAGCTGGGCGTCGAGAGCGCCTCGACGCTCCGCCGCCAGGACCTGATGTTCGCGATCCTCAAGGAACTGGCCGATGATGGCGAGCTCATCATGGGCCTCGGCACCATCGAAGTGCTGTCCGACGGGTTCGGGTTTCTGCGCAGCCCCGAGGCGAACTATCTCGCCGGGCCCGATGATATCTATGTCTCTCCCAACCAGGTGCGCCGCTTCGGCCTGCGCACCGGGGACACGGTCGAAGGCGAGATCCGCGCACCGCGCGACGGCGAACGCTACTTCGCGCTGACCAAGCTCACCGCAGTCAATTTCGATGATCCCGATGTCGTGCGTCACCGCGTCAACTTCGACAACCTGACCCCGCTCTACCCTGACGAAAAGCTGCGGCTCGACACGCTCGACCCGACCGTCAAGGACAAGTCGGCGCGCGTCATCGACATCGTCTCGCCGCAGGGCAAGGGCCAGCGCGCGCTGATCGTAGCCCCGCCGCGCGTGGGCAAGACCGTGCTGCTGCAGAACATCGCCAAGGCGATTACCGACAACCATCCCGAGGTTTTCCTCATCGTGCTGCTGATCGACGAGCGGCCCGAGGAAGTCACCGACATGCAGCGCAGCGTCAAGGGCGAGGTCATCTCGTCCACGTTCGACGAACCTGCGCAGCGTCACGTCCAGGTCGCCGAAATGGTGATCGAAAAGGCCAAGCGTCTGGTCGAGCACAAGAAGGATGTCGTCATCCTGCTCGATTCGATCACGCGTCTGGGCCGTGCCTACAACACCGTGGTGCCCTCGTCGGGCAAGGTGCTGACCGGCGGCGTCGATGCCAACGCATTGCAGCGCCCCAAGCGCTTCTTCGGTGCTGCGCGCAACATCGAGGAGGGCGGTTCGCTCTCGATCATCGCCACCGCGCTGATCGACACCGGCAGCCGCATGGACGAGGTCATCTTCGAAGAGTTCAAGGGCACCGGCAACTCGGAAATCGTGCTGGATCGCAAGGTCGCCGACAAGCGCATCTTCCCCGCATTGGATGTCGGCAAGTCCGGCACCCGCAAGGAAGAGCTGCTGGTCGAGAAGGACATCCTGTCGAAAATGTGGGTGCTGCGCCGCATCCTCATGCAGATGGGCACCATCGATGCGATGGAATTCCTGCTCGACAAGATGAAGGATTCGAAGACCAACGAAGACTTCTTCGACTCGATGAACCAGTAAAAGCCTGAAGGGTACTGCGCTGATGAGCGAATTCTGGTCCCACATCGTCATGGACTTTTCCGGGCTGTTTGCCGGCGACGCTGCGGCGTGGTTTGCATTCGGCCAGGTGTTGATGATCGATATCCTGCTCGCCGGCGACAACGCGATTGTCGTTGGCGCGCTGGCCGCGGGTCTGCCCGCCGATCAGCGTCGCAAGGTCATCCTGATCGGCATCATTGCCGCTCTGGTGCTGCGCATCGCCTTTGCCTTGGTGGTGACCCAGCTGATGCAGATTGTCGGCCTGATTTTTGCTGGCGGTCTGCTGCTGCTGTGGGTCTCGTGGAAGATGTACCGCGAGCTGCAACCTGCGGGCGGATCGCCTGGATCGCCGGAAGTCGAGGGCGATGAGAATAGCGGGCTGAAGCCTGCCAAGAGCTTTGCCTCGGCCGCCTGGGCGGTTGCGGTGGCCGATGTGTCGATGAGCCTCGACAATGTCCTGGCCGTCGCGGGCGCGGCGCGCGAACACCCCGGCATCCTGATCGTCGGCCTGATCCTCGCGGTTGCGCTGATGGGGGTCGCTGCCAACTTCATCGCCAAATACATCGAGCGCTATCGCTGGATCGCCTATTTCGGCCTCCTCGTGATCCTGTATGTCGCGGGCAAGATGATCTATGACGGCTTTGTCGATCCGGTGGTCGGGGTCGGTACCCTGTTCTAGATTTCTGCCCGATCCAGGCTCGCGTCCTGCCTCCGGAATTTGCTACATGGAGGGGATGGCGCGAGAAGGATTGCAGCAATGACAGAGGCAGGCGTCGATCTTCGCCGACAACTGGGCAGCTTGCTGTCGCGCGGGCAGGCGTCCGATGCGGCGTCGCTGCTTGGCCGGCTTGCGGACGAGGGCAACGCCGACGCGCAATATGAGCTGGGCCTCTGGCGGCTCTATGGCCAGTATGTCGATCGGGATCCCGAAGCAGCAGCCCGGCTGTTCCGTTCGGCGGCTGGCCAGCATCACGCCGAGGCCATCGCTGCAGATATCGCGCTGCTCGCCAATGGCCTGGCCGGGCCCGACCACCCGGACGCTGCAATCCGCGCCGTGCGCGCGCGGGCGCCATCAGACCCTCGTTATGCAGGCCAGCTTGCGGCGCTGGAGATGCTGGAACAGGCGCCCATGCCGGTCGGCGCGTGCCTCAGCCAGAACCCGGATATTCGGCTGTTTGCCGACGCTCTGCCACCGGGCGTATGCGACTATGTCATGGATGCGGCGCGTTCCAGGCTGGCACCGAGCTTTGTCGTCGATCCCGCCACGCGCAGGCGGGTACCGCACCCGGTGCGCACCTCACACGGCACCAATTTCGGCCCGGTCGAAGAGGATTGCGTGATCAATGCCATCAACCGGCGGATTGCCGCCATCACCGGGACCGACTGGCGTGCCGGCGAGATGCTGCATGTCTTGCGCTATACGCCGGGCCAGCAATACCGGCTGCACCACGACGGTCTGCCGCAGGTGACTAACCAGCGCCAATGGACCGCGATCGTCTATCTCAACGAGGCCTTCGAGGGCGGCGCCACCGACTTTCCGCTGATCGGCCTGCAGGTTGCTCCCCGGCGCGGCGCGATGCTGCTGTTTGCCAACACCACGGCGGATGGCGCGATCGATTCGCGCACCCGCCATGCCGGCACGGCGGTGGACCGCGGCGAAAAATGGGTGGCGACACGTTGGATCCGCACCCGAAAATGGACGCCATGGTGCGATGACGCGGCAGCATAGCGGATCGGGCGGAAACAATTCGACGCCTGCAGGGTTGGATCCTGATAGACTGTGCGCAGACGACAGACGGAGGAGCGGGCGATGATGCGGGTAATGCTGACAGGAATTGCGGTGGCGGCATTGGCCACCAGCATGGCGAGCGCCAAGGAGCAGGCGCAGATCGCCGCATCGGCAGAAATATCCGAGGCGGTGACCTTGTTCGAGCTGCCCGAGGGGTCGCGCCCGCATGACGTCGCCCCCGCCCCCGATGGCAAGATCTGGTACACAGCCCAACGCCAGGGTGCGCTGGGCATCCTCGACCCGGTCACCGGCAAGGTTGTGCAAGTCCCGCTCGGCCCCGAATCCGCGCCGCATGGCGTCATCCAGGGTCCTGACGGCATGGCGTGGATCACCGATGGCGGTCAGAACGCCATCGTCCGCTACAACCCCGAGGACGGCAAGATCGACGTGTGGAAGCTGCCTGAAGACACCGGCTACACCAACCTCAACACCGGCGCGTTCGACGGCAAAGGCACGCACTGGTTCACTGGCCAGAACGGGGTTTACGGCAAGGTCGATGCTGCCACCGGCAAGGTCGACGTGTGGAAAGACCCCAAGGGCCGCGGCCCCTATGGCATCGCCACCGCGCCTGATGGCACCGTATGGTATGTCTCGCTCGCCGGAAGCCATCTGGCGAAGATCGACAGCGCGACCGGCGAGATCAGCGTGATCGAGCCGCCGACGCCGGGCGCCGGGCTTCGCCGGGTCTGGGCGGACAGCCAGGGCGATCTGTGGATCACCGGCTGGAACAGCGGCGAGCTCTATCGCTATCGCCCCTCGAACACGAGCTGGAAGACCTGGAAGCTGCCCGGCGATGCGCCCAAGGCCTATGCGGTCTATGTCGACGAGCGCGACATGGTATGGGTCAGCGACTTCGGAGACAACTCGACCCGCGTGTTCGACCCGCGCACCGAGAAATTCACCGCGCGCTATCCAGGCAGCGGCGAGGGGGCCAACGTCCGCCAGATCCTCGGCCGCAAGGGCGAGGTGATGCTGCCTGAATCGGGCACCGAGCGGATGATGGTCATCCGTACCGAGGCCAGATGATCCGCTGGCTTGGCGCGCTCGCGCTCGCACTGGTGATACCGACCGTCTCGTCGGGGCAAAGCCCTAACCAGAGCGGTGAACGCGCGTTCCAGCGCTGCTATAGCTGCCATTCGGTTACCAAGGGCGAGACGGGGCTGAGCGGGCCCAATCTTTACGGGCTGTCCGGACGGGCCATCGCCGCGGATCCGGGCTTTAAATATTCCAAGGCTTTCAAGAACTTCTCGAGTGCCAACCCGCGCTGGACGCCCGAGCTTCTGGACCGGTTTCTCACCGATCCGCAAGCCGTGGCGCCTGGCAATCAAATGGGATTCTTCGGGCTGACGAAGGCCGACGAACGCGCGGCGATCATTGCTTATCTCATGGCTTCCAACTAACCCAAGCGGTTATAACCGTCACCCCCGCGAACGCGGGGGTCCCGCTCACTTGTCATCGTCGCGCCAAAGCGGGATTCCCGCGTTCGCGGGAATGACGGCAACAGAGATTATTCTACCCCGCCTTCGCCAGCATCTCGCCCATTTTCTCCCAGACCTTGTTCATCGCTTTCATCGGGCGGACCATGACCTTGAAGTCCTCGATCTGGCCCGCGTCGTTCCACCGGATGATGTCGACGCCGTTGACCTGGATGCCGTCGAGCTCGAGCGCGAATTCGAGCATCGCGGTGTCGCCGTCGATGATCTGCCGGACATAATGGAAGCTGTCGTTGCCCAGCACATGCGCGGCGGCGTGGAGATAGGCGAAGACCTTGGCCTTGCCCTCTTGCGGGGTGTGGACCACCGGCGAGTGGAACACCGCGTCGTCTGCGATCATTGCGCCCAGCTTGTCGGGGTCGGAGCCGCCGTGCATGTAATCATGCCAGGCGGCGACCCCTGCCGACGCCGCGCTCATGCAAGATGCTCGGCGAAAAACGCCTGGGTACGGCTGTCTGCGAGCTGCGCGCCCTCCTCGTCGCGGCGGTCGCCCATCTCGGCGGCAAAACCATGATCGAGCCCGTCATAATCGTACAGCGTCACCTTGGGGTGATCATCCAGCCCCGCATGGATCGCGGCCTGCGCTTCAGGCCCGACGAAATGATCGGCCTTGGGGATGTGCAGCATCAGCGGATTGGCGATGGCATGCGATTCGTTGATCATCTGGTCGATCATCACGCCGTAATAGCCGACGCTGGCGTCGATATCGGTGCGCGCTGCCGTCATATAGGCAAGCTTGCCGCCGAGGCAGTAGCCCACCGCACCCACCTTGGCGACGCCGTCCAGCCCGCCGACGCCTGCACGGATCGCACGGATCGTCGCCTCGATGTCCTTTACGCCGTCATCGGCATCATATTGGCCGAAATAGCCGAACGCTTCCTGCAGCTCGGCTTCGACATCCGGATCGAGTTCGATGCCCGGCTTGATCCGCCAGAACAGATCGGGCGCGACCGCGAGATAGCCTTGGGCAGCCCAGCCATCGCACTTCTGCCGGATGCCCGGATTGACCCCGAATATCTCCTGGATCACGATGATCGCTGCCTTGGGCGCACCCTCGGGCGTTGCGACATAGGCGTCGAACTTCCCGGCGTGGTCGAAAGTCTGGATGCTGTGCATCGAACCCATTTTGCTCTCCATCATCAATTCGTTTGCTTTGGCGGCCATTTATACCCACTTTGCCATTGCAGATAAGCGTAAAACTGGGGCTTGGGGGCCTTTGCGCTGCAAGAAGGTAGATTGCCATGAAAGTGAATATCGAAGTCGATTGCTCCCCCGAAGAAATGCGCCGGTTCATGGGGCTGCCTGACGTGTCCGATGTCAACCGGACCTATGTCGATGGTGTCGTGAACGCGATGAAGGGCACCAGCAACGTCGACCAGCTGCAGACCATGGCCAAGAACATCGCACCCATGGGTGAGATGGGGCTGCGCTTCTTCCAGCAGATCATGGAAGCCGCAGCATCGGGTGCCAGCGGCAAGCCCAAAAGCGGCAGCTGACCACATCCCTTAACAATGCACGCAGGCGATACGATCTTTGCGCTGTCCAGCGGCGCACCGCCTGCGGCATTGGCCATCATCAGGATCAGCGGGCCGGGCGCCGGCAATGCGCTGGCGGCCTTGTCCGGCGGACTGCCGTCGCCGCGCCACGCGGTTCTGCGTTCCCTGCAGGATCCTGATGACGGCGGTCTGCTCGACCGTGCGCTGGTGCTATGGTTTCCCGGGCCGACCACGGCAACCGGGGAAGACCTTGCCGAGCTGCATCTGCACGGCGGTCGCGCGGTGGTGCGGGCGGTGGAAGCCGTGCTGGCGCGCATGCCGGACTTGCGACTGGCCGAGCCGGGCGAGTTCACCCGCCGGGCTTTCCTCAACGGGCGGATGGACCTGGCCGAGGCCGAGGGATTGTCCGACCTGCTGTTTGCCGAGACCGAGGCCCAGCGCGTCGCTGCGATCCGGATGGCCAGCGGGCACCTGTCGCGCCAGGTCGAAAGCTGGCGGCAGGAGGTCTTGCGGCTTTCGGCGCTGATCGAAGCCGAGCTTGATTTTTCCGACGAGGATGATGTCGCCAGCGGTGTGGCGGATACCACGGGGCAGGGCATCATCGCTCTGGCGAGCCACATCGGCGCAGCGCTTCAGCGGCCGCGGGCTGAGCGGTTGCGCGATGGTATTCGCGTCGTGCTGGCGGGCCCACCCAACAGCGGCAAGTCGACCCTGCTCAACGCCCTAGTTCAGCGGGAAGCTGCGATCGTCTCGGACATCGCCGGGACCACGCGCGATCTGATCGAGGTCCCGGTCGGGCTGAAGGGTATCCCGTTCGTCTTCACCGACACGGCCGGCTTGCGCGATGAGGGCGCGGAGGTGATCGAAGCGATCGGGATCGACCGCGCCCGCGATGCGATGGCGGTGGCCGATATCCTATTGTGGCTTGGGCCCGAGGGGCAGGGCGGGGCAAGGGCCTGGGAGATCGAGACGCAGATTGATCGCATCGATGTTTCACGTGAAACAAAGACCGCTGCCCGGCACAGGCTATCGGCTAGGACCGGGATCGGCTTGGACGGACTGATTGACGACCTCGTGATGACCGCACAGACACTGCTGCCGGGAGCGGGCGATGTCGCGCTCAACGCGCGCCAGCATCGGCTGCTGTCCGAATGCACCGAGGCGCTCGACCGCGCAGGCCAGCAGGATGACCTGCTGCTGCGCGCGGAATCGCTTCGGCACGCGCGGTTGGCGCTCGACCAACTGCTCGGGCGCACCCATGTCGAGGATATGCTCGACGCGCTGTTCGGGAACTTCTGCATCGGCAAATAACCTCTCCCCTCCCGCAAGCGGGAGGGGAGGCCGTAGGCCGGGGTGGGCTTGAACCGGAGCTAACGTCAGGCCCACCCCGTCTTCGCCTTCGGCTCAGCCACCCCTCCCGCAAGCGGGAGGGGAGAGATGATCTTCCCAACCCCTCGACCGAATCCCGCAACTGCGCTATGCGCGGTGTCATGGTTCAATTCGATGTTCTGGTTGTCGGCGGCGGTCATGCCGGATGCGAGGCTGCGGCTGTGGCCGCTCGGATGGGTGCGCGCACGGCACTGGTCAGCTTCACCCGCGATGCGATCGGGGCGATGTCGTGCAACCCCGCGATCGGCGGCTTGGGCAAGGGCCATCTGGTCCGCGAGGTCGATGCCTTAGACGGGCTGATCGCGCGCGCGGCCGATCAGGCGGCGATTCACTACCGGATGCTCAACAGCTCCAAGGGCAGTGCGGTGCAGGGGCCTCGCGTCCAGGCCGACCGCAAGCTTTACAAGGCTGCCATTCAGCGGATGCTGGGCGAGCAGGACAATCTCCATATCGTCGAAGGTGAAGTCGCCGCAATTCGGATCGAAAGCGGCCGGGTGTCCGGGGTGAGTATGGCCGATGGCACCAGCATCGCTGCGCGGGCGGTGGTGCTGGCGACCGGTACGTTCCTGGGCGGACGCATGTTTCGCGGCGAAGAGCGGCTCGAGGGTGGACGCATCGGCGAGCCGGGCGCGAGCTTGCTGGCGCAGCAGCTCCGCGCTGCCGAGCTTCCCATGGCGCGGCTCAAGACCGGGACCCCGCCGAGGATCGACGGACGCACGATCGACTGGGCGATGCTCGATAAGCAGCCCAGTGACAGCGATGGCTGGACGATGTCGCCGCGCAGTCAAGGCCGCAGCGTGCCGCAGGTGTTCTGCGCGATTACCCGTACCTGCCAGCAGACGCATGACATCATCCGTGTAAACCTCGATCGCTCGCCGCTGTTCAGCGGCGCGATCGGCGCGCAGGGGCCGCGGTACTGCCCGTCAATCGAGGACAAGATCCACCGCTTTGGCGATCGCGATGGCCACCAGGTGTTCCTCGAGCCCGAGGGACTGGACACACATCTGGTCTATCCCAACGGAATTTCCACGTCGCTGCCGACCGATGTCCAGCGCGCCTTCGTGCGTTCGATGGCCGGGCTCGAGTGCGCTGAGATCGTCGTGCCGGGCTATGCGGTGGAATATGACCATATCGATCCGCGGGCGCTCGATCATCAGCTTCAGGTGCGGGCAATCCCCGGGCTGTACTGCGCCGGGCAGATCAACGGAACCACGGGATACGAGGAAGCTGCAGCCCAGGGTCTGGTGGCCGGCATGGCAGCGGCGGGGCAGGTGCTTGGACGCCAGATCGAACTGCCCGATCGCGCAACCAGCTATCTGGCGGTGATGATCGATGACCTCGTTTTGCAGGGCGTGACCGAACCTTACCGGATGCTCACCGCACGCGCCGAGTACCGGCTGCGGCTGCGCGCCAACAACGCCTCGGATCGGCTGACCGGGCTGGCGATCGGCAATGGCTGTGTGGGCGATGAACGCCAGGCGTGGTTCGAGCGGCGTCAGCGCGCCAAGGCAGGATTGCTGACAGCGCTCCAGCGTCCGGCCAGTTGCGCCGAGCTCGCTGCCCTGGGGCTGCCTGTCAAGGCCGATGGGGCGCGTCAGAGCTTGCAGGATTGGTTGCGCTTCCCGGCGATTTCGCTGGCGTCGCTATCTCCGCTGATCGAGGGGGAGCATGATCTGGCTGACGATCTGATCGCCGAGATCGAGGAAGACGCTGTCTATGCGCCGTATCTGGCGCGGCAGGATGCCGAACTGCGCGACCTGCGCGCCAATGAGCGCATCAGCCTGGGTGGGGATATCGACTACCGCGCGATCACCGGTCTCTCCAACGAAATGGTGGAGCGGCTCAGCCTGGCGCGGCCTGAGACACTGGCTGAAGCCGGACGCATTCGCGGGGTGACCCCGGCTGCGCTTGCCGCGATCCTCGTCCACGCCCGTCGCCAGGCAGCATGACCCAGACAATGATTATTCAGACCGAAGATGAGGCCCAATCCTGGCTGACCGATGTGCTGGATGTTTCACGTGAAACGATGGAGCGTCTGGAATGCCTGCGTGCGTTCGTGATCGCTGAGGCCGCTGGTCAAAATCTGGTGTCGGCATCTACGCTGCCCCAAATATGGCAACGCCACATCGTCGACAGCGCGCAGCTGCTGCGGTTTGCACGGCCTCAAGCTGGGCAGCGCTGGATCGATCTGGGCAGTGGCGCAGGGTTTCCAGGTCTGGTCATCGCGCTTCTGGCGCCATGCCAGGTCACCCTGGTCGAATCGCGCGGATTGCGGATTTCCTATCTCGAGCGCGCCGTCGATCATCTCGGCCTGCGTGGCCAGGTGGATGTGGCCGGGATGCCGCTCGAGCGGGTCCCGACGGTTAGTGCGGATTATATTTCTGCCCGCGCGTTCGCACCCTTGCCCAAACTGTTGGAGAGTGCCCAAAGGTTTTCCACAGATAAAACGTGCTGGTTGCTGCCGAAGGGCCGAAATGCTGCTGCGGAACTGGAAAGCATCGACCCGGCGTGGCACCATGTGTTTCACGTGGAACACAGTTTAACGGATGCCGATGCCGCCATTTTGGTTGGAACCGGAACCATCACCCAGCACAGTGGCGTCGGGCAGAAGCGCAGCCACAGGAGCCCATCATGATCCGCATTGCGGTCGCGAATCAGAAAGGCGGGGTTGGCAAGACCACCACCGCGATCAACCTGGCGACGGCCCTGGCTGCGACCGGGCTGAAGGTGTTGCTGATCGATCTCGACCCGCAGGGCAATGCCTCGACCGGCCTCGGCATCGCGCGCAACGACCGCGAGTTTTCGAGCTATGACCTGCTCACCAATGAAAGCTCGCTCGCGCAGTGCAGCGTGCCCACCCAGATTCCCGGCCTGGACATCGTTCCCGCCACCGTCGACCTGTCGGGCGCAGAAATCGAACTCGTCGATCTCGAGCATCGTACCCACCGCATGAAGATGGCGATGGACTCGGCCAGCGCGGGCCGCTGGCAGGTATGCCTGATCGATTGTCCGCCTTCGCTGGGGCTGCTGACGCTCAACGCGCTGGTCGCAACCGACCAGGTGCTGGTGCCGCTGCAGTGTGAATTTTTTGCGCTCGAAGGATTGAGCCAGCTGCTCCAGACGGTCGAACGGGTGCAGCAGCGCTTCAATCCGGACCTCGCGATCATCGGGGTGGTGCTGACGATGTACGACCGGCGCAACCGGCTGACCGATCAGGTGTCCGATGACGTCCGCGCGGTGCTTGGCAAACTGGTGTTCGATACCGTCATCCCGCGCAACGTCCGCCTGTCCGAGGCGCCCAGCCACGGCATGCCGGCACTGATCTACGATCATCGCTGCGTCGGGTCGGAAGCCTATATCGCGCTGGCACGTGAGTTCATTTCCCGGCTGCCCCGGGTCGAAGAGGAAGCCGCCTGATGGCCGAGGAACACGATCTGCCCGATGTCGCCAAGGCGCTGGGACGCAAGCGTCCGTCCGGGCTTGGCCGTGGCCTCAACGCGCTGCTTGGGGAAGCGGTGCGCGAGGAGCCTTTGATCCGGCGCGATGATGAGCCTTCGGGGCAAGCGATGCCGGCGACAGGGCTGAGGACGCTGCCGCTGTCCGAAATCCGCCCGCACCCGGGACAGCCGCGCCGCTGGTTCGACGAAGAGGCGCTCGACGACCTGGCGCGGTCGATCGCGCAGCGCGGGGTGATCCAGCCGGTGATCGTCCGTCCCCGCAGCGGCGGCGGGTACGAATTGGTCGCCGGCGAACGCCGCTGGCGCGCGGCGCAGCGCGCGCGGCTGCACGAGATTCCCGCGATCGTCCGCGAGCTCAGCGATCCCGATACCTTTGCGCTGGCGCTGATCGAGAATATCCAGCGCGAGGATCTCAATCCTGTCGAAGAGGCCGAGGCCTATCAGCGGCTGGTCGGCGATCAGGGCTATACCCCGGTCGAGGTCGCGCGGATGGTCGACAAGTCGCGCAGCCACATCGCCAATCTGATGCGGCTGCTGGCGTTGCCGCAGCCGGTGCTCAAGATGATCGCCGACAAGAGCCTGAGCATGGGCCACGCCCGCGCGCTGATCAACGTGCCCGATGCCGAGGCGATCGCTGCCGAGGTGGTCGATCGCGGGCTGTCGGTGCGCGAGGTCGAAGAGCTGGTGCGGCGGGCGCGCAGCGACGCTTCGGGAACGGCACCCAGCGCGCGTCGCAAGGGCTCGGGGCAGGGCAGCGATGATTCGGCCAGCAATGCCGATATCGCGGCGGTCGAACGCCATCTGGAGGACCTGCTCGGGCTCAAGGTCAAGATCATGACCGACGCCAACCAGCGCTCCGGCAGCGTGACCATCCGCTATGGCAATCTGGACCAGCTCGACCTGATCTGTCAGCGGTTGTCAGGTGATATTATCTAGTCTTTTCAGTGGTTTAAAGACCAATCTCTGTCATCCCCGCGAAGGCGGGAATTCCGCTTTGCTGCAAGTGTGGCGCCAAAGCGGGACCCCCGCCTGCGCGGGGGTGACGGTGCTGTGCTAAGACGAAATCACTAAGACGAAATCCGTCCCGAATCGTTGAGCACGTTGATCGCCGCGTGCACCCGCGCCTCGATTTCTTCGCGGGGAAGGCCGGCGGGGATGATCTCGCCGAACTTGTAGGTGACGACCCCCGGGTGCTTGATGAACCCGCGGCGCGGATACAGACACCCGCTGTCGAGCGCGATCGGGACCACCGGCAGTTTGGCGAGCTTGTACAGCCCGGCAAAGCCAGCCTGAAGGGGCGGCTGTTCGCCGGGGGGAATGCTGGTGCCTTCGGGATAGATCACGATCGACCGGCCCTCGGCGACGAACCTGCGGACCTCGGTCATCATCGAACGCAGCGCAACCGCACCGCCCGAACGGTCGATGA
Source organism: Blastomonas sp. (assembly GCF_030373265.1). Classification (GTDB taxonomy): domain Bacteria; phylum Pseudomonadota; class Alphaproteobacteria; order Sphingomonadales; family Sphingomonadaceae; genus Blastomonas. Next base: position 136,514 of record NZ_JAUCZC010000006.1, on the reverse strand, counting down.
AAATCATGCCGTATGTCCGTGCGATCTGGCTCCACAACGGGATGCGCGACAGTTCGATCTTGGCGACGACCGCAGGACGGTTGAAGATTCGCAGCAGCTCGATCGTCTCGAAAAAACTCTCGTGCTTGATCGCGTAGAGCACCTGGCCGTCGGGAATCGCACCGTCGATGCGCGCCCGGATGCCGAGCAGCGTGCGGGCGCAGACATAGTGGTAGGTGCCCCAGAACCGCGCCATGCCCTGCAGCCGGTGCCGCGAGAACGGCAGGATGATAAAGGCGACGATGACGATCGGCACCGACCCGCCGTAAAAGGCGATGGTAAACAGGATCGTGCGCAACAGGGCGAGCAAAGTCCGCATCGTCAAACCCCGAACAACCCGGCCAGCACGCGCAGCACCAGCTTGTTGTACTCGCGCCACAAGGTCATCAGACTGGGCTTGCTGGCCACCGCATCGGTATAGATTGCGATGTTGTCGGGCAGCGCGCGGCGCAATTCATATTCGGCGCGGCGCATGTGCCAGTCGGTGGTTACCAGCCGCACCGATCTCACCTCGCGCTGTTCGGCCCAGCGCGCGGTCTCGATCCCGTTCGAGCGGGTGTCATAGGCGCGAAAGCCCAGATCGACGCAGCAATCGAACAGCGCGGTGGAGCCGGGATATTGCGCGTTGAGCTCGGCCGGGCGGACGTCGCGGTCGACACCCGAGATGAGCAGCCGCTCCGCCCATTCGTTGCGCAGCGCCTCGAGCCCCCGATCGATCCGCAACGGCCCGCCAGTGGGGACAACGACGGCATCGGTCTGCAGTTCGCCCAGCGGTTGCGGCAGCAGGATCGCAAACCAGGCGAAGCCGAGGATCCAGGCCAGCATGACCGATGACAAAAGGCGGACAATCACAGTTTTTTCCTGAGCGCATCCAGCACGGTGATGCGTGCGGTGATCACTGCCAGCGCAATACCCGCAATCGGCACGGTTGCAAGCAGCAGCCAGTCGAGCGGCCCGAACGATCCGGCAGACACCAGCCCCGAATCGAGCCGCGCGGCAGCCTCGCCGAGCAGCCACAGCACCGGCGCGGCGAGCAAACAGGCGAACAGCGCGCCCAACGCCGCGTCGAGCGCGATCCGGCGCTGGAACAATCGCGCGATTTGCGCATGGGTGCTGCCCAGAAGGTGCATGATATCAATGGTTTCGGCGTGTGCGGCGAAACTGCTGCGTGCCGAGAGCGTGACCGAGGCGATGCTGGCGAGCACCAGCAGGGCGACCAGTGCGATCGCCAGCCAGCGCAGCGTGCCGATCAGCTCGAACACCGGGCGCAGCCATTGGCCATGCGCGTCGATCCGCGCATCGGGTGCGGCCTGCGCCATCGCGCCGCGCAGCCGGTCCAACGTCGCCTTGTCGGCAGCCTGGCGGAAGCTCACGTCGATCAGGCTGGGCAGGGGGATATCCTTGCTGCCGGCGCCGCTGCCGAGCCAGGGCGACAGCAACGAGCGCACCTCGGCATCGCTGACCACCGTCACCGACGCCACCGCCCGGTCGGAGCGCAGCACCGCCTCGGCGGCGCTCGCCTGACGCTCGCGCGCCTCCGGATCGGCGTTGACGATCTGCACCGTGGCGCGCCCGGCCAGGTCGGCATTGATCTGGTCCGCAGCGCTGCCCAGCGCCAGTGCGGCGGCGGCGGCGAGCAGGGTGAGAAACAGCATCACCGCGATCACCCAAGGCATCGGCCCGGTCAGCCGTGCCTGCGGGATCAGCCGACGGTCATGCGCCGTGGGAAACATCGCGCCCAGCATCAGCCCCGGTCCTCGTCCCAGCCGCGCAGATCCGATGGTTTGGGCGGATAACGCAGGGCGCCGGTCGGGTCGAACAGGCGCCCGCCCTCGAGCCGCATCATCTGCGCGCGCTTGATCCGCGTCATCAGGTGGATGTCATGGGTCGCGACGATGATCGTGGTGCCCATCCGGTTGAGCGCCTCGAACAGGCGCAGCAGTTTGACGGCCATCTCGGGGTCGACGTTGCCGGTGGGCTCGTCCGCCACCAGGATGTCGGGCCGGGTGATCACCGCGCGCGCGATGGCGACGCGCTGCTGCTCGCCGCCCGACAGCGTGGCGGGCAATGCATCGCCGCGCGCGCTGAGCCCCACCCAGTCGAGAATCTCGCGCACCGGGGTGGCCAGATCGGCATCGCGCATCCCGGCAATACGCAGCGGCAGCGCAATGTTATCGAACGCCGAGAGATGCGGCACCAGTCGGAAATCCTGGAACACCACACCGATCCGGCGCCGAAAGCCAGGCATCCGGTCACGGCTCAGGGTGACGAGATCGCTGTCGAACAGCCGGATCATGCCGCGACTTGGCCGCTGAGCAAGATACAGCAGCCTGAGCAGCGAGGATTTGCCCGCGCCGGAAGGCCCGGTGAGGAAGTAGAACTGGCCCGAGAACAGGGTGAAAGAGAGGTCGGACAGCGCCTCCGGGCCGGTGCCATACCGCAGCCCGACATTCTCGAACTGGACGATGCTATCCATGGTCGCGCTGCTCATGCGCAGGCGATAGCGCGGGGTGGACCGGGCAGGCAATCACAATGCGCATCGCGATGGACTCTGCGGTGCCGATGGTGCCGGCCATGGGGGTCTGAACGTCGCCAACCCATTGAATTATAGCTCCGGCGGGCAAACTCCGGTGGAAAAAGGGTTGAGAGGTCGCAGCGGGCGCCGCAATCCCCTTGCAGCGATTCGCGCGGCGTGGTTAGAAACGCCATGATTATTGCGTGCCCCGCGTGCAACACCCGCTATGCGGTCCCGGACAGTGCCATCGGTATCGATGGGCGATCGGTGCGATGCGCCAAATGCGGGCACAACTGGTTCCAGCACGGCCCGGAGGTGGTTGCGCCGCCCGAACCTGCGCCACCGCAGCCATCCGTTGCGGCTCCGGCATCGCCGTCGCCGCCGCCGCCCGCAGCTGCGCCTGCTCCAGCGCCCCCGCCTGCCCCGGCACCCCAGCTTGCCCCGGCACCCGCACCCGCGGCTGCCAACCCTGCAACTGCAACTGCACCTGCGCCTGCGCCTGCAGCGGAGCCCGAGCCGACCTTGCCGCCTTTGCCCCGGCCCGTGCCGCCGGCCAGCCGCCCGATCGTTGCGACCTATGCGGATGAATCGCTCGCCGATCGCCCGAGCAGCTTCAGCCACGAGCCGCCCTTCCGGCCTCGCCGCAACCCGGCGAAGCTGTGGATGCTGGGCGCAGTGGCGTTTGCGGTGATCGCATCGGGAACGGCCGCGGCGATCTATGCCTTCGGCCTGCCAGCTGCGCTGACCAGCTACAGCCTGCCGTTTGCCGAGGTCGAACCCGATCTGCAGATCGATTTTCCGCCCACCAAGCAGGAACGGCGGACCCTGCCCAATGGCACCGAATTCTTTTCCGCTTCGGGCACCATCCGCAATCTGAGCCAGACCGCGCAAGACGTGCCACCGATGCTGGTGGTGCTGCGCGATGCCCAGGACCGGGTGGTGTTCAACTGGATCATCAACCCGCCGGTCGAGACGCTGCAGCCAGGCCAGTCGGCGGATTTCCGCCAGGCGATGGTCGATGTGCCCCGCTCGGCCAGCTCGGCCGAGATCGCCTGGGCCAAGCGTCGCTGATTGCGGTGTGGCGCCGGTTGCGACCGGCATCGGGTCTGCCGGATAATCCGTGTTGCTATGCGCCAAGCGCTTTGCTAATGGCGCGGCCTGCCACGCGGGCAGGCGGGTCTCATCCCGCTCAAAAATCCCGTGAATTGCTGGACTGTGCGGTCATGGCGGAATTGGTAGACGCGCAACGTTGAGGTCGTTGTGGGCGAAAGCCCGTGGAAGTTCGAGTCTTCTTGACCGCACCAGTCACCCGCCCCGCCGGACCACCGGCGAGGGCTCCTTCGCAATCACCCCACCGGATCGAGCGTCTCGGCGATCTCCTTGGTCTTGCGCTCGGGCAGGGCGATCATCGCCAGGATGAACAGGGCAAAGCACAGGCAGATCGCGTTGGGGATGATCAGCGTCCATTCGGCCTGAAGCAGCCCGAATGTGGTCCATGACGCGAAGGCGAGGCAGGTCAGGGCGAACATGCCCAGCGACAGGCCCTCGGTCGATCGGCTGCGGATGATCTTCCACGCTTGCGGGGTAAAGCTTGCAACCGACGCCACAGCGCCAATCGTTCCCGCTATCGTGATCCAGTCCATCGTCATACCGGCCACTACGCGCCCGGGCGTGGCTGGTTTCGCAAAATAATCGCGCCGGCGTCGCCATTCGGCGCGGTCGCTGCGGAGCCTTTGCCGGGCGGTGCGCGTAATCGGCGCAGGATGGCGACCCGTCAGCCTGCATCAGGCGCATGACCGGCACGCTCGCTGGAGAAAGAATTCACACGGTGGCTCGCAAGAACAAGGCCGGCACGGACGAGGCTGGCAGCGATTCGGTGGCCGTTCCCGTGCCGGTGCCTGCACTCGCCGGCGGGCTGGTCTATACTCAGGATGACATGCCCGGAATCACCCGTGTCGGGCGCGGGCGCGGTTTCAGCTATCACAAACCCGATGGCAGCCTGATTCGCGACCGCAAGACGCTTGATCGCATCCGCGCGCTCGCCATCCCGCCTGCCTATCAGCAGGTGTGGATATGCCCGCGCGCCAATGGCCATGTGCAGGCGACCGGGCGCGATGCCAAGGGTCGCAAGCAATACCGCTATCATCCCGCCTTCCGCGCGGCGCAGGATCAGGCGAAATTCGCACGATTGGCGCAGTTCGGCGCCGCCCTGCCCGAGATGCGGGGGCGGATCGATGCCGATCTGCGCGCGCGCAGCACATCGCGGCGGTGCGTCATCGCCACCATCGTCCACCTGCTCGATTGCACCGCGATCCGCATCGGCAACGCGCCTTATGCCGAGCAGAACCGGTCCTACGGCCTCACCACGCTGCGTCGGCGGCATGTCTCGCTCGAATCCTCGACGATCCGATTCCGCTTTGCCGGCAAGGGCGGGCGCAAATGGGATGTGTCGCTGCGCAACCGCCGGGTCGCGCGGGTCATCCGCGGGCTGCAGGATCTGCCGGGACAGCAGCTGTTCCGCTATCTGGATGGCGACAGCCTGCGCGCGATCACCTCGGATGACATCAACAGCTATCTGCGGGAGATCGGCGGCGAGGACTTTTCGGCCAAGGATTTTCGCACATGGGCCGGGACGGTGACCGCGGTCGCGATGCTGGCGGAGTTGCACCAGCAGGACGAACCTCCCGCGCTCAAGGCGGCGATCAAGCAGGCGGTGCTCGCAGCCTCTCAGGCGCTGCAGAACACCCCCACCATCTGCCGTCAGTCCTATATCCATCCCGCGGTGCTCGATGCGTATAGCGCCGACCCTGCGCCGTTTGGCAAAATGGTCATTGATGATGCGGAAGTGGAGGTTCTCGCCCTGCTAAAGGCGGCAGAAAACCGCGGAAAATAGGGAACCAACCTGCGATCGGAGCGTGGTTAGGCGATACCCCCATCGCAGACCCTAGCCATCCGGGAGCTCCGAACGCGTGCATATCAGCCCTGCGCAGAATACCGTCCTTGATCCCCAGACCGATCCCGCGCCGCGCACCGCGCTGCTGCTCGACTTCGACGGCACGCTGGTCGACATCACCCGCACTCCCGATTCGGTCGACGTCAGCCGCGAGCTGGTGGCTGTGATCACCTCGGCGTCCGAGCGTCTGGCCGGACGCGTGGCGATCGTCAGCGGCCGGTCGATCGCGCAGCTCGAGGCGTTGTGGCCCGGATCGCTGCCCGACATGGTGATGGCCGGAAGCCACGGGCAGGAACTCAAGGTCGAAGGCACAGTCGACAGCCCGGTGCATACCGATGTGTTCGCGCGGCTCGCCGCAGCGGCAAGCGGGCACTTTGCCGATGATGGCGGGATCGTCATCGAGGAAAAGACGTTCGGGCTCGGCGTGCACTACCGCCTGGCGCCCGCACTGCGCGAGACCGTCCAGGCCTGGGTTGCCGCCATGGCCGATGCGCATGATCTGTTCGTCCAGCAGGGCGACATGGTGTTCGAGCTGCGCCCGCGCGGTGCCGACAAGGGCGATGCGGTGCGCGCGATCATGGCGCTGGACCGCTTCGAGGGCAGTCGTCCACTGTATATCGGCGATGACCTGACCGATATCCCCGCATTCCAGGCGGTGCAGGCGATGGGCGGGGCCGCGATCAGCGTGGGCCCGCGCACTGCCGATCATTCCGACGAGCAGCTGACCGACGTGCGCGCGGTGCTCACGCGCATCGGCGAGATCGGCGCATGAGCGTTGCTTCCGAAACCGCCCCCGTGCAGGCCGATGCGATGAACCTGTGGCCGATCGGCAATTGCGAGATCGCAGCCCTGGTTGATTCCAAGGCCTCGATCCGCTGGGGCTGCCTGCCGCGCTTCGATGGCGATCCGGTGTTCTGCTCGCTGCTCGAGCCCGAAGAGGATCATGGCTTCTGGGACGTGCTGCTCGAGGGCTGCACCCGGATCGAGCAGCATTACATGCGCAACACCCCGGTGCTGGTCACCCGGATGAGCTCGGACTGCGGCAACGTGATCGAGATCGTCGACTTCATGCCGCGCTTCCAGCGTCATGGCCGGATGTTCCGCCCGGTGGCGATCGCGCGCATCATCCGCGTGATCAGCGGGTCGCCGCGGATCACCGTGCGCCTGCGCCCCGCACACAGCTGGGGCGCAGGCAAGCCGGCACAAACATCGGGCTCCAATCACATACGCTATATCCTGGACGACCATACCCAGCGACTGACCTGTAACGCCCCATTGGGCTGGATCAGGAACGAGACGATGTTCAGGGTTGAAAGCGACCTGTTTTTCTACTTCGGCCCCGATGAGGGCTTCGATGCCGACCTTGCCGCCACAATGGAGGCAATGCTGGAGCAGACCGTGTCGACCTGGCAGCACTGGGTGCGCGGGCTGCATCTGCCGCTCGAGTGGCAGGAGGCGGTGATCCGCGCGGCGATCACGCTCAAACTGTGCCAGTATGAGCAGACCGGGGCGATCGTCGCGGCGCTGACGACGTCGCTGCCCGAGCATGCCGATTCGGGGCGCAACTGGGACTATCGCTTCTGCTGGATCCGCGATGCGTATTTCACCGTGCAGGCCTTGAACCGCTTGGGCGCGCTCGACGTACTCGAATCCTATCTGCATTATCTGCGCAACATCGTCGATGCGGCGCGCGGCGGGCATATCCAGCCGCTCTACGGCATCGGCGGCGAGGCGCAGATCCCCGAGAACATCATGCCGGCGCTGCGCGGCTATCAGGGCATGGGCCCGGTGCGCTGCGGCAACCAGGCCTATGAGCAGATTCAGCACGATGCCTATGGCCAGATCATTCTGTCGAGCGTGCAGGCGTTCTTCGACCAGAGGCTGCTTCGCCGCGCGACGGTGCAGGATTTCGAGGCTCTCGAAGCGGTAGGCCACCGTGCGTTCGATGTGTTCGATACCCCGGATGCGGGCCTGTGGGAGCTGCGCACGCGCAGCCATATCCACACCTATTCGGTCGCGATGTGCTGGGCGGCGTGCGACCGGCTGGCCAATGCCGCCAACGCCATCGGGCGCAGCGAGGCCTCTAAATTCTGGCAGGACCGCGCCGACCACATCCGCCAGCACATCGACGACCGGGCCTGGAGCGAGGATGGCGATCATTATTCGGCGGTGTTCGGCGAACGCACGCTCGATGCCAGCCTGTTGCAGCTGCTCGACCTCAAGTTCGTGCAGGCCGACGACCCGCGCTTCATCACCACCCTGGCAGCGATCGAGGCAGGGCTGCGGCGGGGCAGCCATATGCTGCGTTACGCCGAGGAAGACGATTTCGGCATGCCCGAAACCGCGTTCAACGTCTGCACCTTCTGGCTGATCGAGGCGCTGCATGCCACCGGACGCGACGCCGATGCGCGCGTGCTGTTCGAAGAGATGCTGAGCCGGCGCACCCCTGCCGGTCTGTTGTCCGAAGATATCGACCCCCGCACCGGCGCATTGTGGGGCAATTATCCTCAAACCTATTCGCTGGTTGGGCTGATCCAGTGCGCAGGCATGCTCTCCCGGCCTTGGAGCGACGCGCGATGAGCCGACTGATTGCCATTTCCAACCGGGTGCAGGCCGCTCAGGCGGGGGAAAGCTCGAACAGGGGTGGTCTTGCGGTCGCATTGTCAGCGGCATTGCGCGAAAGCAACGGCTTCTGGTTCGGCTGGTCGGGCGAGCAGACCGACGAGTTTACCGGGCATATCAGCTTCAAACGCGAAGACGGGGTGGCGACCGCGACGATCGATCTGGAAGCCCAGGATATCGACGAATACTACAACGGGTTCGCCAACCGCACCTTGTGGCCGCTGTTTCACTACCGGCTCGACCTGACCGAGATCGCACGCGATTTTGCCGGCGGCTATGCCCGCGTCAACGCACGCTTTGCCGATACGATCGCCCCGCTGATCGAGCTGGATGACCTGATCTGGGTGCACGACTACCATCTGATGCCGCTGGGCAAGGGCCTGCGCGATCGCGGTTTCGAAAACCGGCTGGGCTTCTTCCTCCACACGCCTTGGCCGCCCGCCAGCCTGATGGTATCGCTCCCCAATCACCGCGAGCTGGTCGCCAGCCTGCTGAGCTATGACGTCATCGGCTTCCACACCGACGAATGGCGCGCCTCGTTCATCGACTATATCGTTACCCATCTCGATGCGCGGATCGATGGCGATTACGCGCATTATGAGGGCCGGATGACCCGGCTGCTGATCTGCCCGATCGGGCTTGATACCACCGAGTTCACCAGCGCGCTCGACAGCCCTGCCGCGCGCCAGGCGCAGCAGCGCATGATCACCAGCGCGGCAGGGCGGCAGGTGATCGTCGGGGTCGACCGGCTCGATTACTCCAAAGGGCTGCAGGAACGGTTCCTGGCGTATGAGCAGTTGCTCGACACTCGGCCTGATCTTCGCGAGAAGGTGTTCATGCTGCAGATCGCGCCGCCGTCGCGCGGCGATGTCGCCAGCTACCAGCAGATCCGCGCCGATCTCAACAGCCTTTCCGGGCAGATCAACGGCGAGTTCGCCTCCATCGACTGGGTGCCGGTGCGTTATGTCAACAAGGGCTATGGCCGCGATGAGCTGTTCGGCATCTATCGCGCCTCACGGGTCGGCCTTGTCACGCCGTTGCGCGACGGGATGAACCTTGTCGCCAAGGAATATGTCGCGGCGCAGGACCCGGCCGATCCCGGCGTATTGGTGCTGTCGCGCTTTGCCGGAGCCTCGGTTCAGCTCGATGCGGCGGTGATCGTCAACCCGCACAGCAGCGAGGACATGGCCGATGGCATCGCGCGCGCGCTGACGATGCCGCTCGAGGAGCGCAAGGAGCGCCACGCAGCGATGCTCAAGTCCGTGGTGCAGCAGGACGTGCGCTGGTGGAGCGCCCGGTTCATCTCGGCGCTGGGGGAGCCCCGGCCGGAGGAAGACCGGCCAAAGCTCTCCCTGGCGTCGAGTAAGTCCTGACCGCGGTCAGGCGCTCTGCTGGGTCTTCTCGCTCAGCCGGCGCTCCCAGGCGAGGGCATGCCGGACGATGGTATCGAGATCGTCATGCTGCGGGGTCCAGCCGAAGGTCCCGCGGATCGCGGTGTTGTCGGCGGTCAGCGATGCAGGGTCGCCTGCCCGCCTGCCGGACAGCACGCGCTCGATCTTGAGATTGGTGACCCGGTCGACCGCGTCGAGCACCTCGAGCACCGAATAGCCATGGCCATAGCCGCAGTTGAGCGTGTGCGAGCGCCCAGGGTCGGCGATCAGCGCTTCGAGCGCGAGCACATGGGCATGCGCAAGGTCGCTGACATGGATGTAATCGCGCACCCCGGTGCCGTCGGGGGTGTCGAAATCCGTACCGAACACCGCGACGCTGTCGCGCTTGCCCAAAGCCGCCTCGACCGCAACCTTGATCAGATGCGTCGCGCCTGCGGTCGACTGACCGGTGCGCGCCTGCGGATCGGCGCCTGCGACATTGAAATAGCGCAGCGCGCAGTAATTGAAGTCATGCGCCGCAGCGACGTCGCGCAGCATCCACTCGGTCATCAGCTTGGATGTGCCATAGGGATTGATCGGGCGCTGCGGGTCGGTCTCCGCAATCGGGCCATCGGTATCCGGCGTGCCATAGGTCGCGGCGGTGGACGAGAAGATGAAGTGCTTCACGCTGCCTGCGACCGCCGATTCGATCAGCGCCCGGCTTTTGACCGTGTTGTTGCTGTAGTATTTCAGCGGGTCGCTGACCGATTCAGGGACCACCACCGAGCCTGCAAAATGCAGGATCGCGCCCACCTTCTGTTCGGCGACGATCCGCGCCAGCAGATCGCCATCAGCGATGTCGCCATCGTAGAAGGCAACGCCCTCGGGAACGGCCCAGCGGAAGCCGGTGACCAGATTGTCGATCACCGCGACCTTCCAGCCTGCATCCTTGAGCGCGAGCACGGCGTGGCTGCCGATATAGCCTGCCCCCCCGGTGACCAGCACGGTGTGGTTCTGCTTGAAACCCTGCAAATCGCTCATCGTCTGCCCCTCAGTGACCGGCCTGCTCGCCGCGTTCCAGTCCGGAAGCCGCCAACTGCTCGTCGATCTGCGCCATCAGCCGCTCGAGCCCTGCTTCATCGCGCGCTTCGGCGCGAGCGACGAGCACGTCCTGGGTGTTCGATGCGCGCAGCAGCCACCAGCCATCCTCGGTGTTGACGCGGGCGCCATCGGTGGCGTTGACGGTCGCGCCGCTCGCCGAAAGCCGCGCGAGCACCTCTTCAACCACCGCGAACTTGCGGGCCTCGTCGACCTGGAAGCGCATTTCGGGGGTGTTGATCATCGGCGCCATCTCGCCGCGCAGCTGGGTCACGGATTTGCCGAGCAGGGTCTGCGCCTCGATCAGCCGGACGGCGGCGTACAGCGCGTCGTCGAAACCGTAATACCGGTGCTTGAAGAACACATGGCCGCTCATCTCGCCTGCGAGGGGGCAACCGGTTTCCTTCATCTTGGACTTGATCAGGCTGTGCCCGGTCTTCCACATCAAGGGTTCGCCGCCCAGCTCGCTCACCCGGTCGAACAAGGCCTGGCTGGCCTTCACGTCGGCGATGATGGTGGCGCCCGGAAGGTCTTTCAGCACCACTTCGGCGTAAATGCTCAGCAGCTGATCGCCCCAGATCACGCGGCCCTGGCCGTCAATCGCGCCGATCCGGTCGCCATCGCCGTCGAAAGCCACTCCGAAATCGAGCTTCTTCTCGGCGACAAGCGCCTTGAGGTCCGCGAGGTTCTTCTCTTCGGTGGGGTCAGGATGATGATTGGGAAAGTTGCCGTCGACTTCGGTGAACAGCGTGAAGTGCTCGCCTGGGAGGCGCTTGACCAGCAGTTCCACCGCCGGGCCCGCAGCCCCGTTTCCGCAATCCCAGCCGACGCGCGCCGCCTTGCCGCCGAAGTCCTCGACCAGCCGGTCGACATAGCGCTCCAGAATATCCACCGAGCGCGAGGTGCCCGTGCCGGCATCCCAGTCGCCCGCCGCCGCCATCTCGCCAAGCTTGCGGATATCCGCACCGAAGAACGGACGGCCCTGAAAGACCATCTTGAAGCCGTTGTAATTGGCGGGGTTATGGCTGCCGGTTATCTGGATGCCGCCATCCGCCTCTTCTAGCACCGCTTCGGCGTAATAGAGCATCGGGGTCGGGCCCATGCCGACGCTGACCGCGTCGATACCGCTGTCGTTCAATCCCCTGATCAGCGCCGCCTCGAGCACCGGTGAGCTCACCCGGCCGTCATAGCCGACGACGACGCAGCTGCCGCCCGCACGCGCGATCAGCGTCGCGAAGCCGCGGCCGATGGCATAGGCATCCGCCTCGCCCAGCGTCTCGCCGATGATCCCGCGGATGTCATATTCGCGCAGGGTGGTGGAATGGAACTGGTGGGTCATGAAGGGGGGTCTTCCGGAAAGGTCAGGCATATCAGCCCTGTGACGTCATGGGGCGCGAACCGTGGGGGTTCACTACCGGCAAAAACCGGCAAACTCAATTGGCCTCGGCGCGCTCGGGCGCGGCGAACCAACGGGTGATGGCGTCGGCGATGCGGGCCGAACTCTTGCCGTCACCGAACGGGTTGTGCGCCTGCGCCATGGCGGCATAAGCGGCCGGATCGTCGAGCAACCGGGTCGCCTCGGCCACGATCGTCGCGCGGTCGGTGCCGACCAGTTTCGCGGTGCCTGCCGCGACGCCTTCGGGCCGCTCGGTGGTATCGCGCATCACCAGCACCGGCTTGCCCAGAGCAGGCGCCTCTTCCTGCACCCCGCCGCTGTCGGTCAGCATCAGATCGGCGACCTGCAGCAGCCGGGTGAAGTTGAGGTAATCGAGCGGCTCGAGCAACGCGACATTGTCGAGACCGCCCAGGATCGGCAGCATCGCCGCGCGCACCTGCGGGTTGAGATGTACCGGGAAGATGATCGCGACATTATCGCGCGCAGCCAGATCGCGGATGGCGTGGGCGATGTCGTCCATCCCGCTGCCGAAATTCTCGCGCCGGTGCGTGGTGACGCCGATGATGCGCTTGCCGGCAAAGCGTTGCTCGACTGGCGCGATCACGCCGGCGCGCGCAGGATCCTCGGCCAGCCGGGCAGTGACCCAGTGCAGCGCATCCACCACGGTATTGCCGGTGACCAGGATCTTGTCCTCGGCCACCGCCTCGCGGCGCAGCGCATTGGCCGCGGTTTCAGTCGGGGCAAAGTGCAGATCGGCAAAGCCGCCGATGATCTTGCGGTTCACCTCTTCGGGCCAGGGGTGATAGATGTTGCCGCTGCGCAGTCCCGCCTCGACATGCGCGACCGGGAGCTTGCGGTAATAGGCCGCGAGCGCGCCGCACATCGCGGTTGCGGTGTCGCCCTGGACGATCACCATATCGGGCTTTTCGGCATCGAGCACGCCGCCGATCCCGGTGAGCAGCCGCGCGCTGATCTCGTCGAGACTCTGGCCGGGCTGCATCAGCGCGAGGTCGTGATCGGGCACAAGCCCGGCGATCTCGAGCACCTGATCGAGCATCTCGCGGTGCTGGCCGGTGACCAGCACGATCGGCTCGAGTCCTTCCGTCTCGTGCAGCGCCGCGATCACCGGGAACAGTTTGATCGCTTCGGGACGGGTGCCGAAGATCACCATGATGCGCCGCGACGCAGTCCTGTGTTGTGCCATCTTCATCGCCCCCCCGTTGGCGCGCTGCTCAGCGCCCGACACTGACATAGGTGAAGCCCGCGGCCTTGATCTGCTCGGGCTTGTAGATGTTGCGCAGGTCGACCAGTGTGCTGCCGCGCATCGTCTTGAGCATGCGGGGCAGATCGAGCGCGCGGAAGACATCCCATTCGGTGACGATCACCGCGCAATCGGCCTGATCGAGCGCCTGATAGGTGCCCTTGGCCATGGTCACGCCGGGCATCAGCGCGGCCGCCGCTTCCATGCCTTCGGGATCGTAGGCGACAACCTCGGCGCCGGCATCGATCAGCCCCTGCGCGATCACGATCGCCGGCGCATCGCGCATGTCGTCGGTGTTGGGCTTGAAGGTCAGGCCCAGCATCGCGATCCGCTTGCCCTCGACATCGCCGCCCATCGCCGCGATCACCTTGCGCGCCATCGCGCGCTTGCGCAGGTCGTTGACGCGGACCACGGCCTCGACGATCTGCAGCGGCGCTTCATGGTCCTGCGCGGTCTTCATCAGCGCCAGCGTGTCCTTGGGGAAGCAGCTGCCGCCATAGCCGGGCCCGGCATGCAGGAACTTCGCCCCGATCCGGCCATCGAGCCCGATGCCGCGCGAGACGTCCTGGATGTTGGCATCGACCTTCTCGCACAGATCGGCCATCTCGTTGATGAAGGTGATCTTGGTCGCGAGGAACGCGTTGGCGGCGTATTTGATCACTTCCGAGGTCCGCCGCGAGGTGAACAGGATCGGCGATTCGTTGAGGTACAACGGCTGATAGATCTCGCGCATGTATTCGCGCGCCCATTCGACCTCGGTCCCCACGACGATCCGGTCGGGGCGCTTGAAGTCGCCGATCGCGGCGCCCTCGCGCAGGAATTCGGGGTTGGAGACGACTTCGAATTCGGCGTCGGGCGCAGCCTGGCGGATGATCTTCTCGACCTCGTCGCCGGTGCCCACGGGCACGGTCGACTTGGTGACGATGACGCAGCGCTTGCGGATCGATTCGGCGATCTCGCGCGCCGCATCGCGGACATAGCTCAGATCGGCAAAGCCGTCGCCGCGCCGCGAGGGGGTGCCCACCGCGATGAACACCGCATCGGCATCCGCAACGCTGGCCGGCAGATCGGTCGAGAAGGACAAGTGACCTGCGCGCACATTCTTGGCGACCAGCCCCTCGAGCCCCGGCTCGAAGATCGGCATGATGCCTGCCAGCAGCGATTCGATCTTGGCCGGGTCCTTGTCGACGCACACCACGTCATGGCCGAAATCGGCAAAGCAGGCGCCCGATACCAGGCCGACATAGCCCGAACCAATCATTGCAATCTTCATGTCAGGATAAGCTCCAGAGCGTCTTGGCCCCGTCTAGGGACCGCCATGGGGGGCGTCAAATATTCCACCATCCGGCGTTGGCCATGCGTGATAGCGGCAGAATGTTGCAATGATCTGAACAGCGCTGTCGCGACCACGCGGCGGCTACAGCGTCTTTTCGTAGATCAGATATTCGCGGTTGACCTTGCTGTCGATGGCATCGGCGATTGCCACCATCCCCTGGTTGTCGTCGAGCACCCAGCCCAGCTCGCCGCGGATCGCGCCATATCTGCCCACCGCCTCGATGCGGATCGTTTCGATCAGCATGAACGCCATCTGCGCGGCAAGGCGAGAGTTCTGGAGCTCGGTGCGCACCCCCATCAGCGGAACCCGCACGCTGGGCGAGCGGCAGTTGCGCAGCCACCACAGCAGCTTGGCCCAGCCGAAGGGCAGCAGCGATCCCTTGAGCGGCGCGGTCACCGCGTTGATATCGGGCAATGTCATCAGGAACGCGACCGGCTTGCCGTCATATTCCGCGATCATGATCAGGTCCTCGCGCACCAGTGGCCGCAGTTTCTTGCCGATATAGGCAACCTCGGCGTCGGTGATCGGCACAAAGCCCCAGTTGTTGCCCCAGGCTTCGTTGAGGATTTCCAGGATCGTTGCGGCCTCCTCGTCGAACCGGCTCTTGTCGACCTTGCGAATGTGGATGCGGTCGTTGCGATGCCCCGAGGCGACGATGCGCTGGATAAGCGGTGAGAACCCTTCGACGATCGGCAGTTCATAGGTCAGCAGCTTTTTGGCAGGCGTGTACCCTGCCGCCTCGATCCAGCCGCGATAGGCGCGGTTGTGGTGGCCCATCATCACCATCGGCGGCGTCTCGAAGCCCGAGGTCAGCAGCCCCGGCTCGTCCCAGATCGACAGGCTGAGCGGCCCCAGCGCGCGGGTCATGCCCTGATTGCGCAGCCATTGCTCGGCTGCGGCAAGCAGCGCGCGACCGACCTGTTCGTCCGCCGCCTCGAACATGCCGAAATTGCCGGTGCCCGGACCCATGCCTTGCTCAACCGGCTGGGCGAGCGCGAGATGATCGATATGCGCCGAAATTCGCCCGACCACCTTGCCGCCGCGCAAGGCGATCATCGGCTGCACCGTGGCATGGCCGTAGAACGGGTTCTTGGCCGGATTGAACATCTCGCGCACTTCGGTGCGCAGCGGCGGCACCCAATTGGGGTCCGAAGCGTTCAGCGTATAGGCAATTTCGATGAACGCCTTGAGGGCCGCCTTGTCATCGACCGGGCTGACCCTTATTTCACCTGGGTTCGTCAATGCCGTTTCCTTGTCCGGGCCGGGTCCTCTTGCGGGGCAGGCCGTGTTCGAAGCGTTCTTTGTCGCCCGGCTATGATCTGTGTCAAGGACATGCGGGCCAGATGTTGCCATGTTGCTGCCATGTTGATCTGGCTAAAGCAGGCACTCACAAGCAGGATGATTATGGCAAGCAGCTTTCCCTTGACCGGCGCGGACCCGTCAGCAGCGCGCGGCGCGACCAGCGCCCGGGTTGTCGGTCAGATTCCCGACGACATGAAGATGATCCGTGCGGCGGCATCGCTGACGCGCGATCTCAACGCTGCGCGTCCCGGCATCTATTGGGCCGACATGCTGGCATCGGTGACGGTCGGCTATGGCGCGCTGGCGGGCGCGATTCTGGCGCCCGGCGTCGGCCTTGCCGTGCTGTGTGGTGTTGTCGCGGTGCTCGCGCTCTACCGCGCAGGCAGCTTCATCCACGAACTGACGCATTTGCGGCCCGGCGCGGTGCCCGGTTTCAACGCAGGGTGGAACGCATTCGTCGGCATTCCGCTGCTGATCCCCAGCTTCATGTACGAAGGCGTGCACAATCTGCACCACCAGCGCACGCGCTATGGCACCGCCAAGGATCCCGAATATCTTCCGCTCGCGCTGATGAAGCCGTGGACGGTGCCGTTGTTCGTCGCGGTCGCGGCGTTGGGCCCGATTGGCCTGATCATCCGCTATGGCGTGCTGTCGCCGCTGTCGGCGCTGATCCCGCCGCTGCGCCGGATCGTCGTCGAGCGCTACTCGGGGCTGGTGATCAACCCTGCCTTCCGCCGCGTGATGCCCGAAGGCCCCGCGCGCCGCCATTGGCTGGTGCTCGAGGTGCTGGCGAGCGTCTGGGCTATGAGCCTGATCGCACTGGTCGCGACCGGAACGATTCCCTTGCGCGCCTTCCTGATCGGCCTTGCGGTCGCATCGGGCACGATGGTGCTCAACCAGATCCGCACCCTGGTCGCGCATCTGTGGGAGAACGAGGAGCAGGTGATGAGCGTCACCGCGCAGTATCTCGACAGCGTCAACGTGCCGCCGCCCGGGCTGCTGCCCGAACTGTGGGCGCCGGTGGGCCTGCGCTATCATGCGCTGCACCATCTGCTGCCCGGCGTGCCCTATCACGCGCTGCCCGAGGCGCACCGGCGGCTGTCGCGCGAACTCACCGGCGCCTCGACCTATGCGCTCGCGAACTATCGCAGCCTGTCGGGTCTGGTCGGGCGTCTGGTCCGCAGCACCTTTCGGACGAACAGTTCGCGGTAATTCACCGTCATTCCCGCGAAAGCGGGAATCCCGCGTCAGCGCGGCAGTGGCGCAGAAGCGGGACCCCCGCGTGCGCGGGAGTAACGGTTAATTTTTAACGTCAGCCACGCCTCGCTTGCGGGGTTTGCGCTTGCGGTCGACCATCACCGGAGCGACTGGATCGCCCAGTACGCTGAGCCCCTGGCCCAGGGCGACGCGCTCGTCGAACACGAAGCAGCCGCCGGAGAACAGCGATTCGTCGGCGGGCACGTCCTCGAGATATTTGAGAATGCCGCCCTTTAGTTGATAGACCGCGTCGAAGCCCTGCGCGCGGACATAGGCTGTCGCTTTCTCGCAGCGGATGCCACCGGTGCAGAACATCGCGATCTTCTTGCCCGACTCGCGCAAGCCCTCGGCCTGGTCATCGAACCAGGCGGGAAAGTCGCTGAACCGTTCGGTGCCCGGATCGATGGCGTGGGCAAAGCTGCCCTGCTCGACCTCGAAGCTGTTGCGGGTGTCGATGACCACCGTATCGGGGTCGCTGATCAGCGCGTTCCAGTCGGCAGGATCGACATACGCACCCTGGCCGTGCACCGGATCGATATCGGGCACCCCCATGGTCACGATCTCGCGCTTCAAGCGCACCTTCATCCGGCGGAACGGCGGGATCGGCGCGCCCGAATACTTGATCTCGATGTCCGCAAAGCCCGGCAGGCCGCGGATATGGCCGATCAGCGCGGCAACGCCATCGGCCGTTCCCGCCACCGTTCCGTTCACGCCCTCCTGCGCCAGCAGCAGCGTTCCGCACAGCCCATGCTCAGCGCACAGTGCCTCGATCGGCGCGCGGACGGCGGCAGGGTCCTCGATCCGCGCGAAATGATAGAGCGCGGCGACGGTGATCGGATAGGCGGGAGAGTCGGTCATGCTGCGCCCATAAGCTACGAGGCCGCCCGATGCCAATGGTCCTGCTTGCAAGACGCTTCGCACTGCGGCATGGCAATGCCATGGTTCACCTTTCGTTCGCCGGACAGGACTTCACGATCGTCGACCGTGCCGCGCTGTACTGGCCGGGCCAGCGGGCGCTGTTCGTCGCCGACCTGCATTTCGAAAAGGCGAGCTGGTACGCCGCCTCGGGCCAGATGCTGCCGCCCTATGACAGCGCGGCGACGCTCGACCGGCTGGAGGCGGCGATCGCGGCCTGCGGGGCGACGAGCCTGTGGTGTCTGGGCGACAACTTCCACGACAGCCGGGGGGCTCAGCGGCTCGATGCCAGGCTGGCAGAGCGGCTGGAGAGCCTGGCGCAACGGGTCGCGGTCCACTGGATCACCGGCAACCACGACAGCGCGCTCGATGCGGGCTTTGGCGGCCGTGTGGTCGACGAGGCGGAACTGGGCGGGCTGGCGCTGCGTCACCGCGCCGAATCGCATGCCAGCGTGCCCGAGCTTTCGGGGCATTTTCACCCCCGGCTGCGGGTGCGGCTGCGCGGGCGGATGGTGTCGCGGCCGTGCTTCGTGCGGTGTTCGCAGCGGTTGATCCTGCCGGCGTTCGGGTCGCTGACCGGTGGTATGGATGCGGGCGACCAGGCCATCTTGCGGGTGATGGGCGATGATCCGCAGGCGGTTGTCGCTACGGAAAGCAGGGCCCTTGCCTTCCACTTGCAGAAAACCGCAGATTTGCGCGCCTGAGGCGCCTTGGCACGGGTGTTGCGTTTTTGCGACATACGCCTGCATTTTTGCGTGAGGCCCGCGCAAACGCTGGAAGTCGCACCGATTTGGTTTAACGTAAGCGTCAAGGCGGCAACATGACCGCCTGCGAAGACCAATATCAGGAGAGAGATATGTCCATGCGTTTCGGCAAGACCAGCCGTGTATCCCTCATGCTTTCCGCCGGCCTCGTCGCCATGGCCAGTCCCGCCTTCGCTCAGGAAGCCGAAGCCGATGCGCAGGGTGTCCGCGAAGGCAACACCATCGTCGTCGTCGCCCAGGGCCGCGAACAATTGCTCTCCGACGTTCCCGTTGCCGTTTCCGCGGTGAACGCCGAAACGCTGGAAAACACCGGCGCCAACGACATCCGCCAGCTCAATCAGGTTGTCCCCTCGCTGCTCGTGTCCTCGACCGGCAACGAGGCCAACGGCTCTGCGCGTATCCGCGGCATCGGCACGGTCGGCGACAACCCCGGCCTCGAAAGCTCGGTCGCGGTGTTCATCGACGGGGTTTACCGCTCGCGTTCGGGCATCGGCCTCAACGAACTGGGCGAGATCGAGCGGGTGGAAGTGCTGCGCGGCCCGCAGGGGACGCTGTTCGGCCGCAACGCCTCGGCCGGTATCATCTCGATCTATTCCAAGCGGCCCGAGTTCGATTTCGGCGGCTTTGCCGAAGCGACATATGGCAACTATGACAACGTCCGCCTGCAGGCAGGGCTGACCGGCCCGATCACGCAGGACCTCGCCGCCCGCATCGATGGCGTGTTCGAACGGCGCGACGGCTTCCTGCAGGACGTCAACAACGATATCGATCTCAACAACCGCAACCGCTATTTCGTCAAGGGTCAGCTGCTGTGGGAGCCGACCGATGACGTGTCGTTCCGCTTCATCGCCGACTACACCAACCGCGACGAACGCTGCTGCGGTGCGGTCAATCTGGGCAACCGCTTCAACCCGCTGATCGGCAACCTCAACAATCCCTCGACGCCGCTGGCGCCGCTGCAGCCGAACGGCAACAACATCATCAACGTGCTGCGCGACTTGGGCCAGCCTCTGGTGTCGTTCAACGATCCGTTCAGCCGCAATGCCTTCGTCACCCCCGGGCGCAACTATAACGGCAGCACCAAGGATGGCGGCGTTTCGCTCGAGGTGAACTGGAATCTGGGCGGCGCCTCGCTGACCTCGATCACCGGCTATCGCGAATACAAGAACAGCCAGGCCGGCGACATCGACTACAGCTCGGTCGACATCCTCTACCGCGCCGATGACGAGGACGCGCAGTTCCGCCGGTTCAAGACCTTCACCCAGGAACTGCGGTTGCAGGGTGAGGCGTTCGGCGGCAAGCTCGACTGGCTGGTCGGCGGCTATTTCGCCAACGAAGATCTGACCGTGCGCGACAACCTGCGCTTCGGCAGCCAATATGGCCGGTTCGCCAGCTGCCGCCTGATTTCCGGTGGCGGTCTCGCACAGTTCTATTCGCCCGGATCGGCGGGCTGTCTCAGCCCGACCGGAAGGGCCGTGCTGAGCGGCGCGGTGCCAGGTGTCGCATCGCCCTTCGGCCCGGCGGGCCCGGCCATCGTGGCAGGCATCGACCGGCTTGATGCGATCAACGACCGCGGTTCGATCAGCGACCGCTATTTCCAGAACAGCCGCAACTTCGCGATCTTCACGCACAACATCGTGCACATCACCGACCGGCTCGATCTGACGCTGGGCCTGCGCTACACCAACGAGCGCAAGCGCTTCGACGCCACTTTCAGCAACGACAACATCGGCTGCGTGCAGAACCAGGCCGCGCTGACTCCCTTCCTCACCAACGCCGGATTGTCGCCGGTGGCCGGCGGCATCATCGGGCTGTCGTGCCAGGGCAATTCGACCGCGGAACTCAACGGCGTTTCGATCAACGATCGGCGCCGCGAGAGCGAGTTCACCGGAACCGTGGTGCTGTCGTGGAAGGCCACCGACGATCTGCTGTTCTACGGCAGTGCCTCGCGCGGCTATAAGGCGGGCGGCTTCAACCTCGACCGTTCGGCGCTGAAGGGCCCGATCGTCGCACCGCTGGGCGCGATCCCCACCACCACCTTCGCGGCGGTCGGCGGCGCGCAGGCGCTGGTCGGCAACCTGCAGTTCGATCAGGAAATCGTCGATGCGTTCGAACTGGGGGCGAAATACTCCACCGGACCGCTGACCCTCAACCTCGCGCTGTTCCGCCAGCAGTTCGAGAACTTCCAGCTCAACACCTTCAACGGAACGGTGTTCCTGGTGCAGACCGTCAACGGCTGCTCGACCGATCTGGGCGGCGGCGATCGGGACCTCAGCGCCACCACCGGCGCCTGCGCCCGCGACGATGTCAGCTATGGCGTGGTTGCGCAGGGTGTGGAACTCGAGGCTTCGGTCAATCCGGCGCGCAACTTCAACGTCAATGCCGGCATCACCTACGCCCAGACCAAGTATCGCAACAACCTGGTCGGCAACAAGTCGGGTGCACCGCTCGATCCGGCGCTGCGTCTGCTGCCCGGCGACAACCTGTCGAACGCACCTGAGATCACGGTTACCGGATCGATGGCGTGGACGCCGGATATCGGCGACAGCGGCCTGTCGGGTCTGGTCTATGTCGACACCCGCGTGACCGAAGGGTTCAACACCGGCTCCGATCTGTTCCCGCAAAAGGAACAGCCCAGCTTCGTGGTGGTCAACGCCCGCGTCGGCCTGCGCGGTCCCGATCAGAACTGGGCCGTCGAATTGTGGGCCCAGAACCTGTTCAATGAGGATTTCACCCAGGTGGCGTTCAACAGCCCGTTCCAGGCTGGTGGTGCGGGCGCCCCGTTCGTCGATCCGCAGTTCCCGGGCAACCGCCAGATCTTCTCGGCGTTCCTCGGCGAGCCGCGCACCTATGGCGTGACGCTGCGCAGCCGCTTCTGATCTGACAGCTGCGACCCACAAAAAAGGCCCCGTCTGCACGCAGCAGGCGGGGCCTTTTGTTATGGCAGGCGCGCCATGCTCAAGCCTCGTCGGAATCCTCTGACTCAACAGCTATGGCAACACGCGGCTTGCGCCCCTGCGCGATGACATACCATTCGCTGCTGGCCTTGCGGCTGGCAGGCGGCTTGGCGTGCTTGACCGTCTTGAAATGCTGCTTGAGCAAAGCGAGCAACTCGTTGTCGGTCCCGCCCGCCAGCACCTTGGCGACGAACGCGCCGCCCTCGACCAGATGATCGACCGCAAAATGCGCTGCCGCCTCGACCAGCCCCATGGTGCGCAGATGGTCGGTCTGCTTGTGGCCGACGGTGTTGGCCGCCATGTCCGACAGCACGAGGTCAGGCTGCGCCCCCAGCGCCTCGATCAGGGTGTCGGGGGCATGGTCGGCCATGAAATCCATCTCGAAGATGGTCACGCCCTCGATCGGGTCGACCGGAAGCAGATCGATACCCACCACCGCCGCCTTGGGGTTGATCCGTCGGATCAGCTGCGCCCAGCCGCCCGGCGCGATCCCCAAATCGATAATGTGCCGCGCCTTGCGCACCAGCGCAAATTTCTCGTCGAGCTCGACCAATTTGTAGGCGGCGCGGCTGCGATAGCCGTCGGCCTTGGCCTTGCGCACATACGGGTCGTTGAGCTGGCGCGAGAGCCAGCGATTGGATGACGCGGTGCGGCCCTTGGCGGTCTTCACCCGCTGGTGCAGCGCATCGCCATAGCGCCCGGTGGGCTTGCGCGCGCTGGATCCGGGGACCTTCTTGCCGCCCCCGGCATCCTTTCCGCTTCCGTTTTTTCCGCCGTCCTTGCCGTCGTTTCCGCTGCTCATGCCTTGTGTCCGTTCTGCGCCGGTGTTGCCGGGGTGGACGCTGCCGGAGCGTCGCGCCCCATCAGCGCGCGCAAGATGCCCTCGCGGATGCCGCGATCGGCCACGCCCAGCCGCACCGCGGGCCAGATATCGAGAATCGATTCGAGAATGGCGCACCCCGCCACCACCAGATCGGCGCGTTCCTTGCCGATGCAGGGCAGCTCGCGCCGCTCGTTCAGGCTGAGACCCGCAAGCCGGGTGCTGATCGCGCGCATCGATTCGGACGGGACGATCAACCCGTCGATCGCATCGCGGTTATAGCAGGGCAGGTCGAGATGCAGGCTCGCCAGCGTGGTCACCGTGCCGCTGGTGCCCAGCAACCGCCGATCCTCATTGGCCATCACCGGCAGGCGCTTGGCGAACGCCGCAAAGCCCTCCATCACCCGGTCGCGCATGCGCTGATAGGCCGCATCGCGCGCCTGCGGGTCCTCGGGGTCGAACGATTCGCTTTCGGTCAGCGTGACCACGCCCCAGGGCACGCTCATCCAGTCGAGGATGTCGGGCACGGGCCCTGAGCTGTCGACCAGCACCAGTTCGGTCGATCCGCCGCCGATGTCGAAGATCAGCGCCGGGCCGTCGCCGGGCTCCAGCAGGATGTGGCAGCCCAGCACCGCCAGCCGCGCCTCTTCCTCGGCGGTGATGATGTCGAGCACGATCCCCGTCTCGCGGCGCACGCGTTCGATGAAATCGGGGCCGTTGGCGGCCTTGCGGCACGCTTCGGTCGCCACCGAGCGCGCCAGCGCGACGTGGCGGCGGCGCAATTTGTCGGCACAGATCGACAGCGCGGCCACCGCGCGGTCCATCGCGGCGTCGCTCAGCCGTCCCGACTGGCCCAGGCCTTCGCCCAGCCGCACCACGCGCGAGAACGCATCGACGACGACGAATCCGTCGGCCGCGGGCTTGGCGATCAGCAGCCTGCAGTTGTTGGTGCCCAGATCGATCGCGGCATAGGCGCGCCGCGCATTCCAGTTGGTGCGGTCCGCCATGCGGCCGCGCGAGCTGTTGCCCTGGCCGGGACCGGCCTGTTTCGTGCTGCGTTGTCTTGCCGCATTCCGGCCATTGATGGCCGGTTTCGCCAGTTGCCCCGAGCTGGACTCTGGATCGGCAGAGTCCGGCGCCATCGGTTCAGCCTGCGGCAACGGTGTCGATCGCTCCACCATGCCAAGTTGCTCTTTTTTCTCATCCGGTCCTGCCCGCGCGGCCAATATGCCCGCGCATCGCCGGTACTTGGGCGCAAGGCTAGCCAATCTGGCGCTTCAGCGCAAGCATGCCGCCGTTTGTCCGCCTTTTTGGGTCTTGACCCGTTTTCGTGAGCGGCTTAATGGGGCCGCTCCATTGCCCCTTCGTCTAATGGTAAGACCACGGACTCTGACTCCGTTAATCAAGGTTCGAATCCTTGGGGGGCATCCACTTTCCGCCACTGATATGACTGCCGACCGGTTCGCCGGGGGTATCCGCGCGCCGGCGAAGGCCGCGAATCAGAACAGCCCGGCGGTATATGCGGTGTAGGCGCCATACGACGCCACCAGCGCAAAGCCTTCGCGCCGACTCAGCCGTCCGCCCGACAGCGCGAAGATCATCATCAGCAGCGATGCGGCGATCAGCAGCCACAGGTCGAACGCCAGGATGCTGGCAGGGATTTCGGTGGGAGACACCGCGCCGGTGATCCCTCCGATGAACAGGATGTTGTAGATGTTGGAACCCAGTACGTTGCCCAAAGCGATATCACCCTGACGGCGGTAGGCTGCGACGGCAGAGGTGACCAGTTCGGGAAACGAGGTGCCCACCGCCACGATGGTGAGGCCGATGACCGCATCGCTGACACCCAGCACTTCCGCGATCGTGATCGCGGCATCGACCAGCACCATGCCTCCGCCGACGATCAGCGCCAGCCCGACGGCAAACAGCGCGATGGCGACAGCCAGGCTACCGGTTGGCTTGGAATGCGGGATCATCCCCGGGTCGACGCCTTCCATCGCCACCGCGCGATCATAGGCCGCGCCATGGCCAGTTTCCTGCCGCTCCTGGCGATAGGCATTATAGATATAGGCTATCATGGCGACCAGAAAGGCGATCCCGACCGGGCGCGAAAGCCCGACGGTCAGGCCCGCTGCCAGCAGCAGGACCACCGCCACCACGCCGACCCCGCCATCGCGCCACAAAGTGGGCCGTTCCACCGCGATCGGTGCGACCAGCGCTGCTGCGCCCAGGATCAGCAGCGTGTTGGCAAGGTTCGATCCCACGATGTTGCCGATGGCGATTCCCGGCGATCCGGCCAGGCTGGCCTGCAGGCTTGCGGCCAGTTCGGGCATCGAGGTGCCCATCCCCACCACGGTGAGGCCGATCAGCATCGGCGACAGTTTGAGCCGTTCGGCGATGCGGACCGCGCCGCGCACCAGCAGGTCACCCCCCGCCACGAGCAGAATCAGTCCCAGGCCCAGGGCCAGCGCGTTGGTCAGCATGAAAAAACGAACTCCGGGCCGCAGACTAAGCACAACAGCTTATGGAGACGGTAAAGGCATGTCACCGGAAAAGGTTGCACGCCTGCGCTGCTATCGCGCGTCAGCTTCCCCTGGAACGCGCTTGCAATTGCGCCAGCGCAGGATTGGCCGCGACCTCTTGTGCGACGTAGAGCGCGGCGGCTTCGGCCTGCTTGCGGCCCAGGTGCCAATCGAGGATCTGCATGCCCTGGACGATCGGCGGGCTGAGCAGGATGTCGTCCTCGCGCAGCATCGAGCGCGAGGCGATGCGGCTGGCGACCACCATCGAGCGCTGCATGATCTCGACGATCGAAGGAAAATCGCTGTCCGACTTGCGGCGCAGCAGCAAATCGCGAATCAGCTGCCCCCGACGCCGCAACGACCGATAGGCCGCCTTGATCCGCCAGGTCTGCCCTGCCTCGCCCAGAGTGACGACGATGTTGGGGCCGGACTTGAGCGCGCGCATCGTCACCACGGGCACATTGTCGAGCACCCCGCCATCGACCAGGATGTTGCCGTCGTCATCGATGAACGGCGGCAGGATCGTCGGCAGCGACCCCGAGGCGCGTACCGCGTGCCACAGCGGGCCGCGGCGGTGGACGTGAAGATCGTTGGTCGACAAATTTGTCGAGATCGCGAAGAAATTGAGCGGCTGGTCGGCGATGTCGGCCGCGCCATAGTGGGCCTCGAGCTCGGTATCGAACACCGCCGGGTCGAGCAGCGAGTGGATCGGTACGGTGAACCGCCGCATCGCCTTGGCGTCGATGAACATCGCCTCCATCTGGTCGAGCGTCTGCGGCACATTGAGACCCTGCGCGATGGCCGCCCCCATCGCCGCGCCCGCGCTGGTGCCGCCGATCAGGTCGATCGGCACGCCCGCGTCCTGCAGCCCGCGCACGATGCCCAGATGCGCGCAGCCCAGCGCGCCGCCGCCTGCCAGCACCAGCCCCACCGCGCGCCCGGTGAGGAAGCGCGCGACACGCTCGAAATCGGCGTCGGAATCGCGCGCGACATGGTGGTGCAAATGCGGATCGCGCCCTGCGAGCCAGGCTGGGGTCCCGGCGATCGGCTGGTTGGCGCGGTCGCGGACCACCAGCAGCGTGCGGTTGGGTGGCTCGATCGCGGCGCATCCGGCCAATTCGAGCGGACCGAGCGCCGGGCTCGCGCCGGCCTGCGCGACCATCAGCAGGCCATCGGCGTTGCGGCACACCAGAGCGCCCCAGTCGGCATCGCCGCTGGCATCGATCAGCAGATAGCCGCGGCGCGATTCCTGCTCGCGCAGCCACGCCTGATACGCGCTGGCCGGGCCCGGCGGAACATCGCTTTCGCGCACCAGAATCACCTGGCGGTCATCGGGAATGGTCCGGCGGATCGTATCGGTCAACCGGACGAGCAGCGCCGGATCGATCCGGCTGCCGCCGCAGGGCACCACTGCGATGACGCGCGGCAACCGCGCTTCCATCGGCGGGGTCTTGGCGGTCACCGCGGCCAGCCTTTGAGTCACCGCGGTCAGGATCGCCGGGACCAGCTGCGGATAGGCGGTGACCACGGCATCATAGCAATCGCGGTCGAGCGCCATCACCACGCTGTCGCGGCTGGCCTGCAATGTCGCGGTGCGCGTGCCCCCGCCGAAGAACGCCAGTTCACCCACGGGCTCGCCCGCCTCGATCTGCGCCACCGCCTTGCTGCCCAGCGGCGTTTCGATCAGCACCCTGAGGCGCCCGGTTTCCAGAAAGTAAAGCGTGTCGGCGGCATCGCCCTGTTTCACCAGAGTGGCACCGGCGGGGACTTCGACCCGGTGGGCGCGCTCGCTTAGCGCGTCGATGGCGGCCTGATCGACATCGGCGAACAGTCCCGACTGCATCCAGTCGCGCAGCGATCCATCCGCATCGTGTTCAGCCGGCTGCCCCATGGCCATTCTGTCGCTCCGTCGGCCCTGCCCCGGATTGACCGGGCAGGCTTGCGCGCGGGATGGCGCGTGTTCCGAAGGTCTAGCGCAGCGTTTGAAAAAACAGAAGCCCGTCGACGGGGCCGCCCGGCTTTGCGACCAGCCGAGCAACCCTTTGCCGGTTCATCCCTTGGTGGGGGGCTGGCCGGGCCACCCCCAAACCGCCTCTCGGCCCGGTCAGCAGCCTCGATAGCGACACCACGGCAAGCCGGAAGGAATCGAGCGGGGCACGAGGCAGACAGGCAGAAGGAGCATTTCTTATGAACATGCAAGCATCCACACTCGCAAGCGGCCATGATACCATTTCGAGCGATCAGGTCGACGGTACCGCAGTCTATGGCAGCGACCGTGAAAAGATCGGATCGGTCACCAACATGCTGATCGGCAAGCGCGAAGGCAAGGTGACTGACGTCATCGTGTCGGTCGGCGGATTTCTCGGCATCGGCAGCGAGCTGCACAGCCTTCCGTGGTCGAAGTTCAGCTATGACACCGAACTTGGCGGCTATCTCGTCAACGTCACCGCAGACCAGCTCAAGGACGCGCCGAGCTTCTCGGATTCGGACCGCGATCGCGCGATGAACCGCGATTACCAGTCGAGCGTCTATGACTACTGGGCGGTCAAGCCCTACTGGTGATCGTCTGATCCCCGATTAGCAGCTTAATTCCGGGCCGGGGAGCGCAAGCTTTCCGGCCCGGTGTGGTTGGGGCGATTGCCCGCCCGCCCAAGCAAAGCGCTTGCATCCGTGGCCAGGCTGGTCCTAAGCGGCGCGGCGCCGTGTGGCGCCTGGTTCGCGAGGCTTTTTCCTTCGATGCTCAAACGGCTTTACCACTGGACGCTGGCCAAGGCGGCGCATGACAAGGCGCCCCACTGGCTCGCCGCGATCAGTTTCATCGAATCGAGTTTCTTCCCGATCCCGCCCGATGTGATGCTGGCACCGATGTGTCTGGCAAAGCCGCAGCGGGCGTTTCAGTATGCGCTCATTTGCACCATCGCCTCGGTGCTGGGCGCGCTTCTGGGCTATGCCATCGGCTTTTTCCTGTTCGAGACGATCGGCAGGGCGATCCTCGATTTTTACGGGCTTGCCGGGCCGTTCGAGGAGTTCAAGACCAATTTCAACGAGCAGGGCTGGCTGATCGTGCTGCTGGCAGGCTTCACGCCGCTGCCGTTCAAGGTGATCACCATCGCGGCGGGTGCAACCGCGATGCCGCTGTACATTCTGGTCGCTGCCTCGATTGTCGCGCGCTCGGCGCGGTTCTTCCTGGTGGGCGCGCTGCTGTGGAAATTCGGCCAGCCGATGCAGGACTGGATCGACAAGCACTTCGCGCTGGCCACCACCGGGCTTGGCGTGCTGTTCGTCGGCGGCTTCGCGGCGCTGAAGCTGCTGTTCTAGGCGTCCGCGCGCACCGGGCGCCGCACCATCAGCTCGGCAAAGCTGGCACGCAGCGAATCGGCGATCGGGCGCGGCCCGGCCTTGTCGGTAACCACGATGGTCGTGATACTGGTCGCAACGCACACCCCGTTCTGGAACGCGGCCGAGCAGATATCCCAGCTCGACCGGCCGATCCGCCCGATCCCGCTCATCACTTCGACCGGATCGGGAAAATGCGCCTCGGCGACATAGTCGATTGCCACCGCCGCGATCAGCCAGCGTTCGCCGGGCTGTCGGCGCTCGAGACCCAGATTGCGGTTGAACCGCACCCGGCCGTTCTCGAACAGCGCCGCCATCGCGACGTTGTTGATATGGCCGAGCGGGTCAAGGTCCTGAAACCGCGTTTCCGTCACCGTGCTGAAGGGATAGCAGGTGGGGTCGCGCTGCCATTGTTCTGGTCTGGGCATAGGAAGGTTCGAGCGCCGCTTACAGCGAGCGCCCGATCAGCTCCTTCATGATCTCGCTGGTGCCGCCGAAGATGCGCGTCACGCGCGCACCGCGCCAGGCGCGCGCGATCGGATATTCGTTCATGTAGCCCGCGCCGCCATGCAGCTGCAGGCACTTGTCCATGATTTCCCACTGCAGTTCGGTGTGCCACAATTTGGCGGCAGCGCCTTCGACCGCGGTCAGCTCCTTGGTCGCGTGGCGGTTCAACGCCCAGTCGAGATGCGCCCAGCCGACCTGCAGCTTGGTCTTGAGGTCGGCGAGCACGAAGCGGGTGTTCTGGAAATCGAACACCGTCTTGCCGAAGGCCTTGCGGTCCTTCACGAAGGCGACGGTATCGTCATAGGCCTTCTGCGCCGACGCCTGCGCGGAAACCGCGATCGACAGGCGCTCCTGCGGCAGTTCGCTCATCAGATAGATGAAGCCCTTGCCCTCTTCGCCCAGGCAATTGGTCATCGGCACGCGGACGTCGTTGAAGAACAGCTCGGAGGTGTCGGCGGCGTCCTGGCCGATCTTGTCGAGGTTGCGACCCCGCGCAAACCCTTCGCGGTCGGCTTCGACGAGGATGATCGAGACACCCTTCCACGCCGGCTGGACCTCGGTATCGGTCTTGGCGCAGACCAGGATCAGGTCGGCGTTCTGTCCGTTGGTGATATAGGTCTTCGATCCGTTGATGACGTAGTGGTTGCCATCCTTCTTGGCCGTCGTGCGGATGCCCTGAAGGTCCGAGCCGGTGCCCGGTTCGGTCATCGCGATCGCGGTGATCGTCTCGCCCGAAACGAGGCGCGGCAGCCACTTCTGCTTCTGCTCTTCCGAGCCGTACTGCACCAGATAGTTGACCACGATGTCCGACTGCAGCGAGAAGCCGAGCGGCGATCCGCCGAAATACGCGGCTTCCTCGTTGACGATGGCGTTATAGCCGAAGTCGAGGCCAAGGCCGCCATATTCTTCGGGCACCGTAGGGCACAGCATGCCGAGCTCGCCCGCCTTGGGCCAGATTTCACGTGGAACGATCTTCTCCTCGTCCCACTTCACCGCATTGGGCGCGACCTCTTCCTGCATGAAGCGGCGGACGGTCTGTCGGAACGCCTCGTGATCGGCATTGTAGGCGGTGCGGGCAAGGGCATCGAGCGACATGGCATCTCTCCGGTAAAAGCTGGCGCGCGATTCATGCCGCGCGGCACGTCGCTCGGTCTAGCGCCGCGTTTACGTGAGCGTCAACCGCTATTTAATCGCTTGGTTAACTTGGCAGATGGCGTCATCTCTGCCCGCGTCCACGCGCCATCACCGTGAGCCGTGCCTGTTCGACCGCCTCGGGGGCGACCCTGGTGTTCGCAGCGGTCGAGCGCTCGGCCTCCAGCGCCAGCGCGTCGGCCAGCGGCAGGCCAAAGCCATCGTCGATCAGCGCCTTGTAGGCAGCGCTCATCGCCGGCTCGATGCTCGCCATGTCGCGGGCCAATGCGATCGCGGCGGGGAGCAGCGCTTCGGGCTCGACCACGCGGTTGACCAGCCCCCAGCGTTCGGCCGTGGCGGCATCGAGGAAATTGCCGGTCAGCGACAGCTCCTTGGCGCGCGATATCCCGATCATCCGCGAGAGTTTCTGCGACAGCCCCCAGCCGGGCATGATGCCGACGCGGGCATGGGTGTCGGCAAAGCGCGCATTCGATGACGCGATCAGAACGTCGCACGCCAGCGCCAGTTCGAACCCGCCGGTGATCGCGACCCCGTTGATCGCGCCGATCACCGGCTTGGCACACTGCTCCACGGCCTTGACCGGATTGTCGCGCGGATCGGTGGCGTTGGCGGCGCCCAGCCCTGCCGTGCTCGCGCCCAGCTCCTTGAGGTCCAGCCCGGCGGTGAAGGCGCGGGTCCCGGCCCCGGTGAGCACCACCGAGCGCACGGCATCGTCCTGCGCCACCGCGAGCATCGCCTCTGCCAGCTCAGCCCGCAGCGCCGCCGAAAGCGCGTTCATCGCTTCGGGCCGGTTTAGCGTGACGATCGCCACGCCGTCGGCGATGTCGGTGTGGATCAGCGGCATGACGGCTCCTCGCGCAGCATAAGCGTTGACGCTATCGGTCGCGGTGCTCCCCGGCAAGGCCTTCTCACCGCCGCCTGAACCGAAGCTATGGTGCGTTGTGCGCAACATAAAGCGGCGCAAAAGCTTGCCCAAGCCCTTACGGCAAGGCTATGCATCGTGTCAGGGGCGTCTTCAACCAGCCACGCCGGAAACCGGCATGAAGATCACGAAACACCACCCGCGGCCGTAGCCATGCGTCCGCCAGCTAAGGGCCTGTCGATGACCGAGAAGAGCAACGTCCAGTTCACCGAGCGCGAGGCGCTGTACTTCCACTCTTCAGGCCGTCCCGGAAAGATCGAAATCATCGCCTCCAAGCCGATGGCGACACAGCGCGACCTTTCGCTGGCCTACTCGCCGGGCGTTGCGGTGCCGGTGCGCGCGATCGCCGAGGATCCGGCGACCGCCTATGACTATACCGCCAAGGGCA
Source organism: Blastomonas sp. (assembly GCF_030373265.1). Classification (GTDB taxonomy): domain Bacteria; phylum Pseudomonadota; class Alphaproteobacteria; order Sphingomonadales; family Sphingomonadaceae; genus Blastomonas. The sequence goes on along the minus strand of NZ_JAUCZC010000006.1, from coordinate 105,082 downwards.
ATCTGGTCGCGGTGATCTCCAACGGCACCGCGATCCTGGGCCTGGGCAATCTGGGCGCGCTCGCCTCCAAGCCGGTGATGGAAGGCAAGGCTGTGCTGTTCAAGCGCTTCGCCGATGTCGATTCGATCGACATCGAAGTGAACACCGAGGACGTCCAGCGCTTCATCGAGTGCGTCGAATTGCTCGAGCCGACCTTTGGTGGCATCAACCTCGAGGACATCGGCGCGCCCGCCTGCTTCATCATCGAACAGGCGCTGAAAGAGCGGATGAACATTCCGGTGATGCACGACGACCAGCACGGCACCGCGATCATCTCGGCGGCCGGCCTGCTCAATGCGTGCTACCTGACGGGGCGCGATTTTGCCGATGTGAAGATGGTGGTCAACGGCGCTGGCGCCGCCGCGATCGCCTGCACCGAACTGATCAAGGCGATGGGCGTGCGGCACGACAACGTGCTGATGTGCGACCGTTCGGGCGTGATCTATCAGGGCCGCGACGATCTTGACCAGTGGAAGTCGGCGCACGCCGCCAAGACCGACCGGCGCACGCTGGAGGAAGCGCTCGATGGCGCGGACATCTTCCTCGGCCTGTCGGCCGCGGGCGCGCTCAGGCCTGAAATGGTGATGAAGATGGCGCCGCAGCCGATCATCTTCGCGATGGCCAATCCCGATCCCGAAATCACCCCGCCCGATGCCAAGGCGGCGCGTCCCGATGCGATCATCGCCACCGGCCGGTCGGATTATCCCAACCAGGTCAACAACGTGCTGGGCTTCCCGTTCATCTTCCGCGGCGCGCTCGACGTGCGCGCGACCGCGATCAACGAGGAAATGAAGATCGCCGCGGCCAAGGCGATCGCCGAGCTGGCGCGCGAACAGGTGCCCGAAGAGGTCGCCGCAGCCTATGGCGGCGCGACCCAGAAGTTCGGGGTCGATTACATCATCCCCGCGCCGTTCGATCCGCGCCTGATGGAACGCGTTTCGGCAGCGGTGGCGCAGGCGGCGATGGACACCGGCGTTGCGCAAAAGCCGATCGAGGACATGGCGGCCTATCGCCACTCGCTCAAGAGCCGGCTCAACCCGACGACTGCGGTGCTGACCCAGGTCTACAGCGATGCCCGCGCCAATCCCAAGCGCGTCGTCTTTGCCGAAGCCGAGGAAGAAGTGGTGCTGCGCGCGGCGATCCAGTTCCGCGACGGCGGCTATGGCACCCCGGTGCTGGTCGGGCGCGAACAGCGCGTGCGCGACAAACTCAAGGAGCTTGCGGTCGATGATCCGATGGCGTTCGAGGTACACAATTCGGTGAACTCGCCTCTGGTGCCCAAGATGGTCGACGTGCTGTACGAACGGTTGCAGCGGCGCGGCTATCTCAAGCGCGACGTCAAGCGCATGGTCAACCAGGACCGCAACATCTTCGGTTCGGCGCTGCTCCATCTGGGTGAGGCCGATGCGATGCTCACCGGCATCACCCGCACCTTCGGCCAGTCGATGCGCGAGATCCGCCGCGTGCTCGATCCGAAGCCCGGCGAAACCCCGTTCGGCATCCACGTCATGGTCGGCAAGAGCCACACCGTGTTCCTGGCCGATACCACGGTGAACGAGCGCCCCAATGCCGAGGAACTGGCGTGCATCGCCGAAAACACCGCGCATGTCGCCAAGAGGCTGGGGCACGAACCGCGCGTCGCCTTCCTGTCCTACTCCAATTTCGGCAACCCCTCGGGGCGCTGGCTGGACAACATCCGCGACGCGGTGAGCATCCTCGACCAGCGCGGGGCGACCTTCGAATATGAAGGCGAGATGTCGCCCGATGTCGCGCTCAACCCCAAGCTGATGGCGAACTACCCGTTCTGCCGCCTGTCGGCGCCCGCCAACGTGCTGATCATGCCCGGGCTGCAATCGGCCAATCTCTCGGCCAAATTGCTGCGCGAACTGGGCGGCGATGCGATGATCGGGCCGATGCTGATCGGTATGGAAAAGCCGGTGCAGATCGCGGCGATGTCCTCGACCGCGGGCGAGCTGCTGACGCTGGCGCTGCTGGCGTCGGCAGGCGTGGTGGGCTGATACATACCAAACTCTCCCCTCCCGCCTGCGGGAGGGGAGGCCGCAGGCCGGGATGGGTCTGAACCGGCGTGAATATCAGGCCCACCCCGTCTTCGCCTGCGGCTCAGCTACCCCTCCCGCCTGCGGGAGGGGAGATTAAGGCACCGCTGCGAAGGCAGGCCGATCAGGCCACCGGGACCGCGGCCAGCGTCTTGCGGATCAGCGCCACCAGATCGTCGGGCGCAAACGGCTTGGTGATCAGCAGGTCGTGCGGGCAGTCGCTGGTCAGCGCGCCACCGGCATAGCCGGTCATCAGCACGATCGGCATGTCCGGCCAAAGCTTGCGGATCTCGATCGCCAGCGTCTTGCCGTCCATTCGAGGCATGGTGATGTCGCTCAGCACCAGATCGGGCCTGGTCCCGCCAGCGCTCACGCGGTCGAGCGCGGCCTGGCCGTCCTCGGCGTCGATCACGGTAAAGCCCGCATCCTGCAGCACATCGCAGACATGCGCGCGCAATGCGCCATTGTCCTCGGCAAGCAGGATGGTGCTGTCCTCGCGCACCGCGGTCCCAGCTATCGCTGCCATGCGCCCGTCGGTGTCGATATCCGCACCTTCGGCAACCGGCAGCCACAGAATCACGGTGGTGCCCTCGCCTGGCGCGGTATCCAGCGTCACGAAGCCGCCCGACTGCGCGACAAAGCCCTGAACCTGGCTCAGCCCGAGACCGGTGCCCTTGCCGACATCCTTGGTGGTGAAGAACGGCTCGAAGATGTGCTTGACGACGTCGGGCGCAATTCCCGTGCCGGTGTCGTTGACGCAGAAGCGGACATAGCGGCCGGGCGGCGCGTCATGCCCGTCATCGGCATCCTCCGGCGTCCGTTCGGCATTGGCGGCGTGCACCGTGATTTCGCCGGGGGCCTCCATCGCATCGCGCGCATTGACCACGAGGTTGAGCAATGCATTCTCGAGCTGGCTGGCATCGACCGTGATCGGCCACAGGCTCTCGGGGCATTCGACCTTGAGCTCGTGCCGTTTGTCCAGCGCCTGAGACGCCAGCGGAACGAGGTCGCGGATCAGGTCTGCCGGCTTGATCCGCGTCGGGGTCAGCGACTGGCGGCGGGCATAGGCCAGCAGCCGCTGGGTGAGGTTGGCGGCACGGTTGGCGCCGTCGCGGGCGTTGGCGATCGCGGTCTCGGCGCGCTCGATCTGGCCCGATGCGATGCGCTTCTGCGCGATATCGAGATTGCCCGAGATGATGGTGAGCAGGTTGTTGAAATCGTGCGCGATGCCGCCGGTCAGCTGGCCGATCGATTCGACCCGCTGGACCTGCGCGAGCTGCGCCTCGGCGGCGCGGGCGCGGGTGATGTCGCGCGCGATGCCGAAGATCAGGTCGCCCTCGCGCGCCAGGCTCCAGCTGGCATAGATCGTCTGGCCATTGGCGCCGCGCATTTCGCGTTCGGTCTGGATATCGCCGGTGCTGCTGGCCGCGGCGATCAGATCGACCTGCGCGCCTTGCGTGAAATAGTCGCTGACGTGGCCGCTGCCGTCGAGCGGCACCGGGCCGAACGCCTTTTCCCATGCCGGATTGCCCGCCACCAAGGTCCCGGTGAGGGTGGTGATCAGCATCATGTCGAGCGAGGAATCCCACAAGCGGTCGCGCTGGTCGGCGGCGAGATCGGCGGCGATCTGCTGGTGGATCAGCTGCTTGCGCAGTTCGAGCAGCGCCGCGACCTGCCGCGCCAGAGCCGCGAGCAACGGCGCATCGTCGAACCGCTCGCGCGGCGCGCTGTCGGAGAGGCACAATGTCCCCAGCGCATAGCCATCGCCGTTGATGATCGGTGCGCCGGCGTAGAAGCGGATATGCGGGGGGCCGGTGACCAATGGATTATCGGCAAAGCGCGGGTCGGCGAGCGTATCGAGCACCACCATCACGTCGGGCGAGCGGATGGCGTGGTCGCAGAACGCGATCGTGCGCGGGGTCTGGGTGAGCGCGATGCCGCGCGCCGCCTTGAACCACTGGCGTTCTTCTTCGACGATCGAGATGAACGCGGATTCGCACCCGCCAAGCTTCTGGGCGATCGCCACCAGATCGGAATACAGGCTGTTGTCGCCGTCCTCGGGGCCGAGCTGATACGCGCGCAAGGCAGCCAGCCGCGCGGTATCGTCGTCGCCCTTGAAGGCGGTCTGGCTGAGGTTGAGCAGCATGCCCCTGTCCGATTGTATGGCGGCGGTCGTGCCTGCCGGTTGGCTGTGTATATAGACCACCCGCGCAGCAACACCAGCGCAAGCGCTGTTTTTGTTGGCGATCAGGGGTCGCGCACGGGCGACGGCAGGCCTATATCGGGCACACGAACGCTTTGGGATGGCACATGAATTTCACCGTTGACCGGCGCAGGTTGCTGCGCACTGCGGCGCTGACCGGCAGCAGCGTGGCGCTGGCACCGCTGTTCCCCGCCTGGGCGCAGTCGGGCACGTCAGGCCTTGTGCGTGCCCTGCCCGAGGTGTCGGGCGAGGACATCCGCCTGCGCATCGCGCACCAGATGATCACCATCGATGGCCGCGCCAGCCACGCGATCGGCATCAACGGCACCGTGCCCGGTCCGCTGATCCGGCTGAAGGAAGGCCAGAATGTCCGGCTGTATGTCGAAAACACGCTCGATGAAGACAGCTCGATCCACTGGCACGGGCTGATCCTGCCGTTCCACATGGATGGCGTTCCCGGCATCAGCTATCCCGGCATCAAGCCGCGTTCGACCTTCACCTATGAATTCCCGATCCTTCAGGCGGGCACCTATTGGTATCACAGCCATTCGGGGCTGCAGGAGCAGATGGGGCATTACGGCCCGATCGTGATCGATCCTGCAGGCACCGATCCGGTGCAGGCCGACCGCGAGCATGTCATCGTGCTGTCCGATTACAGCCCGCTGCACCCGCACACGATCCTCAAGAAGCTCAAGCAGATGGGGGGCTATTTCAACTTCCAGAAGCAGACGCTCGCGGACCAGCTGCGCGGGCAGAACCAGTCGGCAGGCGAGCGCGCCGAATGGGGCGCGATGCGCATGGACCCGACCGACATCGCCGATGTCACCGGATCGACCTATACCTATCTGGTCAACGGCCATGGCCCGAAGGACAACTGGACCGCGCTTTTCGCACCGGGCGAGAAAGTGCGGCTGCGCTTCGTCAACGCCTCGGCAATGACCACATTCAACGTGCGGATTCCCGGGCTCAAGATCACCATCGTCCAGGCCGACGGGCTGCCGGTGCGCCCGGTGACGATCGACGAGTTCCAGATCGCGGTCGCCGAAACCTATGACGCGATCATCGAGCCTGCCGACGACCGGGCCTATGCGCTGGTCGCCGAAAGCGTCGACCGCTCGGGCATGGCGGTGGCGACCTTCGCGCCGCGCGTGGGAATGGTGGCCGAGGTGCCCTCGATCCGAAAACGCCCGCTCGCCGACATGAAGGATATGGGCATGGGCGATATGGGCGGGGCGATGGCCGGGATGGACCATGGCGCTCCTGACGCCTGCACCCCCGAACACGCCGCGATGGGGCATTGCGCTCCCGCCGCGCCGATGGATCATGGCGCGATGGATCATGCAACGATGGACCATGGTGCCGCGCCAATGGACCATTCGATGCGCGATTTCTCGGTGGTGCCCGACACCGTCAAGAAGACGCCCACGGTGCAGACAATCTCGCCGATGCCGGTCGACCGCACCGGCGAGCCGGGGCAGGGGCTCGACACGGTCGGCCACGACGTTCTGGTCTATCGCGATCTGGTGGCGGTTGACCGCAATCCCGATGTCCGCGCGCCATCCCGCGAGCTCGAGCTCCATCTCACCGGCAATATGGAACGCTATATGTGGGCGTTCGATGGCGAGAAATTCTCCGAAGTGAAGGACCCGATCCCGTTCATCGAGGGCGAGCGGGTGCGGGTGAAGCTGGTCAACGACACGATGATGGCGCACCCGATCCATCTGCACGGCCATTTCTTCGAACTGGTCACCGGGCATGGCGACCATGCCCCGCGCAAGCACACGGTCAACGTCCAGCCCGGCGGCACCGCGACCTTCGATTTCACCGCCGATGCGCTCGGCGACTGGGCGTTTCACTGCCATATGCTCTATCACATGCACGCCGGGATGATGCAGACGGTGACGGTGCGTCCGCGCGGGGAGCAGGCGTGATCCGTTTTGCCCTGACCGCCATGCTGCTGGCGGCGGGCGCTGCCCCGGCGCTGGCCCAGCACGAGCACCACGCCGACCCCGACCCCGCGCCCGCGATGCAGTGCACCCCTGAGCACGCGACGATGGGGCATTGCGCCATTCCGCCCGAAGAGGCGCCCGCCGATCCTGCCTGCCCGCCCGAGCACGCAGCGATGGGGCATTGTACCCCGTCGCCTGCAGGCCCTGTCGATCCGCAAGCCTCTGGCACCGCGCTGCCCGCAGGCGATGCGCCGCCGCCGCCCGCACCACGCGCCAATTATGCCGACCGTATCTGGGGGTCCGAGGCGATGGCACCGGTGCGCGATGCGCTGCGCCGCGAGCATGGCGGGGCAAGCTTCAGCCAGATCATGATCGACATCGCCGAACTGCAGGTCCGGCAGGGCCGCGAAGGCTATCGCTGGGAGGGCGAAGGCTGGTTCGGCGGTGACATCAACCGGCTGGTGATCAAGACCGAGGGCGAGGGCAGTTTCGGCGAGGCAATCGAGGATGCCGAGGTCCAGGCGCTCTACAGCCGGGCGATCGGGCCGTATTTCAACCTGCAGGGCGGGGTGCGGCAGGATATCGAGCCAGCTTCGCGCACCTATGCCGCCTTCGGGGTGGAGGGGCTGGCGCCCTATTGGTTCGAGGTCGAGGCGCACGGCTTTGTCTCGACGGGGGGCGATGTGCTCGCGCGGCTCGCCGCGAGCTATGACCAGCGGATCACCCAGCGGCTGATCCTGCAGCCGCGCGCCGAGTTCAATTTTGCCGCGCAGGACGTTCGCGCCAGCGGCATCGGCTCGGGGCTGTCGGATGCCGAGTTCGACCTCAGGCTGCGCTACGAGATCGTCCGCGAGTTCGCGCCGTATATCGGCATCTCGCACAGCGCCAAGCTTGGCCGCACCGCCGATTTTGCGCGCGCGGCGGGCGAGGATCCGACCGGCACCAGCTTTATGGTCGGTGTGCGGGCGTGGTTCTGAATTACCGGCACCCTTCGTCGCATTTGCGCGTCACCCCCGCGCACGCGGGGGTCCCGCTTTTGTGCAATCGTGCAAGGAAGCGGGATTCCCGCGTTCGCGGGAATGACGAACTTGCGCCTTAACGCGCCCTCTCTACGCTGCTAGACCCGATTATCCCCGCTCCCATCACTGAGAAAGCCTCCGCCCCATGAAGACCCGCGCCGCCGTCGCCTTTGAAGCCAAGAAGCCGCTCGAAATCGTCGAACTCGATCTCGAAGGCCCCAAGGAGGGCGAGGTTCTGGTCGAGATCATGGCAACCGGCGTGTGCCACACCGATGCCTATACGCTCGACGGGCTCGACAGCGAGGGGCTGTTCCCCAGCGTGCTGGGGCATGAGGGCGCAGGCATCGTCCGCGAGGTCGGCGCGGGCGTGACCTCGGTCAAGCCGGGCGATCACGTCATCCCGCTGTACACTCCCGAATGCGGCAAGTGCAAAACCTGCCTGTCGGGCAAGTCCAACCTGTGCACCGCGATCCGCGCGACCCAGGGCAAGGGCCTGATGCCCGACGGCACCACCCGGTTTTCGTATAAGGGCCAGCCGATCTATCACTACATGGGCTGCTCGACGTTCAGCAACTTCACGGTATTGCCCGAGATCGCGGTGGCGAAGATCCGCGAGGACGCGCCGTTCCAGTCGGCCTGCTATATCGGCTGCGGCGTCACCACCGGGGTCGGCGCGGTGACCAAGACCGCCAAGGTCCAGCCGGGCGACAACATCGTCGTGTTCGGCCTCGGCGGCATCGGTCTCAACGTGCTGCAGGGGGCAAAGCTCGCCGGCGCCAACAAGATCATCGGTGTCGACCTCAACCCCGATCGCGAGGAATGGGGCCGCAGGTTCGGCATGACCGACTTCCTCAACACCAAGGGCATGAGCCGCGAGGACACCGTCGCCAAGATCGTCGAAATGACCGATGGCGGCGCGGATTACACCTTCGATGCCACCGGCAACACCGAAGTGATGCGCACCGCGCTCGAGGCGTGCCATCGCGGCTGGGGCACCTCGATCATCATCGGCGTGGCCGAAGCCGGCAAGGAAATCGCCACCCGGCCGTTCCAGTTGGTCACCGGGCGCAACTGGCGCGGCACCGCGTTCGGCGGCGCCAAGGGCCGCACCGATGTGCCCGAGATCGTCGACATGTACATGACCGGCAAGATCGAGATCGACCCGATGATCACGCATGTGATGGGGCTCGAAGAGATCAACACCGCGTTCGACCTGATGCATGCGGGCACGTCGATCCGTAGCGTGGTGGTGTACTGATGCCGGTCGCTGTGGAAACCGTCTCGTCGGTCACAAGCTTCGGCGGCGAGCAGGCGGTGCTGCGCCATACGTCGGAGGTCACCGGCACCGAGATGATCTTCTCGGTGTTCGTCCCCGACCACGCGCCCGATGCCAAGCTGCCGGTGGTGTGGTACCTGTCAGGGCTCACCTGCACCCAGGCCAATGTCACCGAAAAGGGCGAGTTTCGCCGTGCGTGCGCCGAGCTCGGACTGATCTTCGTCGCGCCCGACACCAGCCCGCGCGGCGAGGGCGTGCCCGACGATGGCGACGGCGCGTACGACTTCGGCCTCGGCGCGGGCTTCTATGTCGATGCGACGCAGGACCCGTTCGCGCAGCACTACAAGATGTGGAGCTACATCACCGAGGAACTCCCCGAGATCATCGGCGACTGTTTCCCGGCGGACATGGACCGCCAGTCGATCATGGGCCATTCGATGGGCGGCCATGGCGCGCTGACCATCGGACTGACGCTGCCCGAACGCTTCAAGGCGATCTCGGCGTTTGCGCCGATCGTCGCGCCTTCGCAGGTGCCCTGGGGCCACAAGGCGCTGGGCGGCTATCTGGGCGAGGATCGCGCGGCGTGGCGCGCGCATGATGCGGTGGCGCTGATCGAGGATGGCGCGCGCGTGCCCGCATTGCTGGTCGATCAGGGCGAGGCGGACAATTTCCTCGAAGAGCAGCTCAAGCCGCACCTGCTCGCCGAGGCGTGCGAAAAGGCCGGCATCGATCTGACGCTGCGGATGCAGCCGGGCTATGACCACAGCTACTATTTCATCTCGACCTTCATGGAAGACCATCTGCACTGGCATGCCGAGCGCCTGAAGGCCTGACCGTCAATCAAGGGACGATGGTGACGCTCGCGGTGCCATCGGCCCAGACCGGCAGATAGAGCCCTGCGCCCGCCGCCTGCAACTGGCCGGTCCTGGCGCGTTTGAGCTCGGCATGGATGATGACATCACCGGCGCGCTTGGTCTCGATCGCCTGGTCGATCTTGCCGAGCAATTCGGCATAATCGCGCTCGAAGTTCTGCGCGAGCATCTCGGCGATCATTTGTGCGACGCCCGGCGCATTGACCAGATCGAGTATCAGGTCGCCGCCGGTCATGTCGGTGGTGCCCGTGACGCCGAAGTCGGTAAAGCCGACGCGGCGCGAATCCTCGGCATTGACCGGCTTGCCCGTCATCCACACCGTGCCCGAGGTCGGGCTCCTGCTGCCCCGCTCGTGCGCCGAAAAGGTCAGCCCGACCGCGATCCGTCCGCCGCTGGTGCCATAGATCGTCGCGGCCTTGAAGCGTGCGTCGACCGGATTGAGCCCCGGTACGATGAACGGCCGCTGCGAGCGTCTGCGCAGCGCCCGGATCAGAACCGGTTCGAGCGCGCGGTAATCGGCGAACACCGGCAGGAAGAACGAAAGCTGGCCGGGGTCGGCATCGAGCGTTTGCATCTTCGGCAGCGCGGTGGGATCGCGGGGCTCAGGCCGGTGGCCGACATAGGTTTCGGTGAGCGCGCGCATCCCCAGCCGCAACCGCAGGCGGCCATCGGTGACCTCGTAGCCGCCATATTGCAGCGCGCGCGGGGTGATGCGCATCCACACCTCGGGGTTGCGCTCGTTGAGCACCACCGCGGTGAAGGCGCTGGCCCAGGCCTGCTCGATCTGCCGCTTGATGCCGATCCGCCCCAGCTCGCCGGGCAGGTCGCGCTCGAGCCTGGCGATCACCGGCGCCAGCTCGCGTTCGGCAGGCTCGGTCAATTTGATCGTCTGCCCCAGGAATGTGACATGCGGTTCGGTCAGCCAGTCATAGCTCAGCCTGACGGTGCCGCGCGGGGTCCAGTCCTGCTCCAGGTCGATGCGCACGACCGCGTGCGCCATCGCCTTGGCGGTGGCGGTCTTGCGCTTGAGGATGCCGCCGATGTCTTCGGCGCGCACCACCGCGGTGATCGGAAAGGAAAAGCGCAGCTCCTTGCCCGAACCGCCGACGCGGATGGCGCCGCGCGTCACCTCGCCGACGATATTGCACTTGATCTTGGGGGTCTTGACCGTCGCGATTCCCAGATCCACGCCCTCGCTCTCGACACAAACCTGGTCGGGCTCGTTGATCCGCCACAGCTCGCGCGGCACGCGCTGCTCCAGCGCACGCGCCAGATCGCCCAGTTCGGCCTCGACCGGAACGGTGATCAGCGATGGGGTGGGCTTGACCACGATGGCATCGTCGGTGCGCGGCGGGCGGCCCCGGTCGGTCCACCTGGTGCCATAGATGAGCGCCAGGGTCGCGGCCAGCGCCAGCACCGCAAGGATCACGCCCGCGCCGACCGCCTTGTTCCTGGACAGCGCCGCCACGGCTCAGCTGCTCGCGACCACCATGCCGTCGATGCGCAGCGTGGGCACATTGACCGCATAGCGGAAGTCCAGATCGTTGGCGGGAGTCAGATTGGCGAACATGTCGATCAGGTTGCCCGCGATGGTGATCTCGCTGATCGGCTCGGCCAGCTGGCCATTGCGGATGACGAAGCCGCTCGCCCCGCGGCTGTAGTCGCCGGTGACGCCGTTGACGCCCATGCCGATCAGCTCGGTGACATAGATGCCGGTGGCGATGCCCGCCATCAGCGCGGTGGGGCTGTCGCTGCCGGCTTCCATATGCAGGTTGCTGGCGCCGGTCGCGGGCGCGCCGCTGATGCCGCGCGCGGCATGGCCGGTGGGCGCTTCGCCCAACTGGCGGGCGGCGGCGCTGTCCATCATCCAGCCGGTGAGCACGCCCTTGTCGATCACCCGCCACGCCTTTGTCGGCAAGCCCTCGCCATCGAAGCTGCGCGAGCGCAGTCCGCGCACCCGGTGGGGGTCATCGACGATCGAGACCGCGCTGTCGAACACGGGCTTGCCGCGCTTGTCGAGCAGGAAGCTGGTCTTGCGCGCGATCGCGCCGCCCGAGATCGCACCGATCAGCGATCCGATCAGCGATCCGCCGGCGCGGGGATCGAACACCACCGGCATCGGCCCGCTGGTGATTTTTCCTGCGCCCAGCCGCGCCACCGCGCGTTCGCCGGCCTTGCGGCCGACAGCCTCGGGGGTGTCGAGATCTTCGAGGAAGCGCACGGTGTGCGAGGCCGAATCGCGCTCCATCGCGCCTTCGCCGCCCGCCAGCACGCTGGCGCCGATGCCATAGCGGCTGCCGCCATAGCTGCCGACAAAGCCGTGGCTGGTGGCCAGCGCCATCACCGAGCGCACCGCGCCGGCCGATCCGCCTTCGGAGTTGGTGACGCCGGTCACGTCGCGCGCGGCCGCTTCGCAGCGTTCTGCCAGATCGCGCAGCAGCGCCGGATCCGGGTCCATGTCGTCGTCGAGATCGAGCGCGGGCAATGGCCCACGCACCAGCAGGCCCTCGGGAGCCAGCCCTGCATAGGCATCTTCGGGCGCCAGCCGTGCCATCGCGACCGCGCGTTCGGCGAGTGTCGCCAGGCCCGCGGCGGTGACATCCGCACCCGAGACGCTGGCAGAGCGTCTGCCGTCGAACACGCGCAGGCCGATCGCCGCGCTTTCGGAGCGCTGGACATCCTCGAGCGCGCCCAGGCGGATCTGCACGTCGGTGGAGGCATCGCAGGCGAAGACCGCGTCGGCGGCGCTGGCGCCTGCGGCGATGGCGCGGGCGACAAGATCTTGCGCCAGGTCTCTGGCTTGGTCGGGGGTTTGCATCAGCGGGGTTTAAGCCGCCGTGTTGGGTTGGTCAATCGGACCGGCGCGGCTCAGAACAGCGCCGACAGCCCCTTGACCACTGCCACGAATGCGAACGGAAAGCCGATCGCGAACAGCCAGATGCCCAGCCGGTCGCCGCGGTACAGCGCCATCAGCCGCGCTTCGGGAAGATCGCCGCGCGACAATGTCTGCCAGCGCTTTTCAACCCGGCGGCACATGGGGATGACAATGGCGACCAGAGCGACCAGCCCCAGATAGGGCAGGATCGACATGTCCTCGCCCTTGACCGCACCCATCACCACAAAGATCTGCAGGCCGGTATAGGCGAGCAACGCGTAGGCGACGTGGTTGCTGATCCGTCGGTCCCATATCGTTTCGGGTGCCACGGGCTTGACGAACGTGGAATTGTAGCGGGCGGCTTCGAACCGCTTTTCGATCGCATTGGTCATCATGTCCCCCATGATTGCCTCGTGCAGACTCCGGTCTTGGCCTATCTGCACCAAAATGAGTGTGTCACTGCGATGACAGCTTGGCAAGGGGGGTTAACCTCGACACTTCAGGCTGCGATTCCCTCGGCCTTGCGCAGTTCCTTGCGGTCGAGCTTGCCGATCAGCGTCTTGGGCAACGCCTCGCGGATATCCACCGCCGCGACGCGCTCGTGCTTGCCCAATTGCGGGTTGAGCCAGGCCATCAGCGCGGCGCCGTCGATCTCCGCGTCTTCCTGCAGCGCGACAAAGGCTTTGGGGCTTTCGCCGCGATAGGGGTCGGGGATGCCGATCACTAGCGCCTCCCTGACCGCCGGGTGCCGGTAGAGCACCTCTTCGATCTGGCTGGGGAAGACCTTGAACCCGCCCACCGCGATCATGTCCTTGATGCGGTCGACGATGCGGATGTAGCCGTCTGCGTCGATCATCCCGACATCGCCGGTGCGCAGATACTCGCCGATAAACACCTCTTCATCGGCGTCGGGACGGTTCCAGTAGCCGCACATCACCTGGGGCCCGGCAAAGATGATCTCGCCCGGTTCGCCCGGAGCGACCTGCTTGGTCGGGTCTTCCTTGTCGACCAGCCGCACCATGGTGCCGGGCAGGGGCTGGCCGATGGTGCCGGTCTTGTTGAGCCCCTCATAGGGGTTGGTCGACACGACCCCGCTGCTTTCGGTCAGGCCATAGCCCTCGACCACATTGGCGCCGGTGACCTGCTCGAAGCGCGCCTTGACCTCGGCGGCGAGCGGCGCGCCACCCGAGATGCACGCGCGCAGGCTTGCGAAATCGGTCTTGGCGATCTGCGGATTGTCGAGCAGCGCCTGATACATCGTCGGCACGCCGGGCAGGGCGGTAATTTTTGCCCGGGAAATCGCCTTCAGCGCCGCCACCGCCTCGAACCGCGGCAGCATCACGATCTCGCCGCCGTTGAGCACGGTGCGGTTGAGCACGCAGGTGTTGGCGAAGACGTGGAAGAAGGGCAGCACGCCCAGGATGCGGTCGTCGCCCGAATCCTTTTGCGGATCGATGGCGTTGACCTGCCGTGCGTTGGCCGAGAGGTTCTGGTGGCTGAGCATCGCGCCCTTGGGGGTGCCGGTGGTGCCGCCGGTATACTGGAACAGCGCGATATCGCGCTCCGCGTCGATCGGCACCGGCGTGTACGCGCCGTCATTGTCGATCAGGGCAGAAAAGCTGGTGATCCGCGCATCATCGGGGCGCGCGGCGGTCTCCTTGCCCTTGAACAGACGGTAGAACAGCGCCTTGCCCGATGGCAGCGCGCCGGCGACCGACCCGACGACCAGCCGCTCCAGCCCCGACTGGTTGAGCACCTTGATCGCGGTGGGCAGCAGGGCTGCGGCGGACAGCGTGAACAGGATCGTCGTGCCGCTGTCGGCGACCTGGTGCGCGAGCTCGTCGACCGTATAGAGCGGCGAGAAGTTGACCACGGTCGCCCCCGCCGCCATCGCGCCATAATAGGCCGCGACATAATGCGGCACGTTGGGCAGGAACAGCCCGATCCGGTCGCCCTTGCCGACGCCCATGGCCTGCAAGCCCTTGGCGACGCGGCGCGCACCCTGCGCGGTTTCGGCATAGCTGTATTTGCGGCCCATGAAGTCGAGCAGCGGCGCGGTGCGCTTGCGCTCTGCCGAACCGAACAGCATGTCGGGCAAGGTCAGCGGCGCAAACACCTGATCCCAGTCGCAAGGATGGCTGTAGTGCGTCTTCCAGATCGGCTGATCGGTCGAAACGGCGGCGGGCGATGCGGGAAGGGCGCTGTCAGTCATTGACACGACTGTAAATAAGAGCCTCGCGCGGCGCAAGCCGCCAGCCATTCAGACTGTCGCAGGCGTGCCATAGTTTGCGTCGATCACGCCCGCAAAGCACCGATACCGGCTTGCATCGCGGGCATCGCTTGCTAAGCGCTTGGCCCATGACTGCATACAAACCCGGCGATCCTTTATCCGTGCGGCGGCTCTATGGCCGCCAGCAGAACCACAAATTGCGCCTCGGCCAGGCCGAACTGGTCGAAAAGCTGCTGCCGCAGATCACCGTGCCCGAGGATGGCGAGATCACAGCCGAGCGGTTGTTCGGCGATGACCGCCCGCTGCACTTCGAGATCGGCTTCGGCTCGGGCGAGCACATGGCGTATCGCGCCGACATGCTGCCCGATCATGGTTTCATCGGCGCCGAGCCGTTCCTCAACGGCGTCGTCGGCGCGCTGCAGCATGTCCGCGAGAACACGCTCGCCAACATCCGGCTGCACATGGGCAACGCGATCGACGTGCTCGAGCGCATCCCCGACGGCAGCTTGAGCTTCGTCTATCTGCTCCACCCCGATCCCTGGCCCAAGGCGCGCCACGCCAAACGCCGGATGATGAATTCCGGCCCGGTCGATCTGATCGCGGCCAAGCTCAAACCCGGCGGCGAATTCCGCTTCGGCACCGATCACCCGATCTATGTCGCGCACGCGATGATGGTGATGAACGATCACCCGGCGTTCGACTGGCTGTGCGAGCGCCCGAAGGACTTCCTCGTTCGCCCCGGTGGCTGGCCCGAGACCCGCTACGAGGCCAAGGCCCGCGCGCACGGTCACGAGGTGTGGTACTTTAGGTACCGGCGTATTTGAGGGTACTGTAGAGTACGAAAAGTGTGTTTTTACAAAGGTTTGGTTCCTCTATGGTTTTCGCTCATTGGCGGTGATTTCCGTTTCGGTGATTGCCCGGTGATTGCACGGCGCCGAGTTTGGAGGCCCCAAAATGGCGAATGGAAAGATCACAAAGCGGTCGGTCGATGGGTGGATCGCACAGCGGTACGAAGGTTTCGTTTGGGACGACGGCATCAAAGGGTTTGGTGCGAGGTTCTCTAAAACAGGGGCTGTCTCGTACATTTTGCAGTTCAGAATGGGCGGCCGTGAAGCAGTCACGCGCCGCCATACAATCGGCAGCCATGGGTCTCCCTGGACCCCTGTCACCGCTAGAGAAGAAGCGGTCCGCCTGTCGTTGCTGATTGGGCAGGGTATCGATCCAGTCGAAGCGGACAAGCAGCGCCGAAGGGAAGCTGTTGACCTTGCCTTCTCTAACTACGCCGACAAGTTTGCCAAATCTTGCGTGCGGAAGGGCTGGAGTGGTCTGGTCGAGCGTTCACTGCGGATCCATGTGAAGCCGGTTCTCGGCAAGAAGCCTCTCCCGACTATCAGACGGCATGACATCGTGGCTGTGTTTGACAGAATGCCCACGCCACAAGCAGCGAACCGCCGCAATGTTTTTGCTGTCTTGCGGCGGCTTTTTCGCTGGGCGGTCAGTCGCGGGGACATTGAGCGCAGCCCCATGGAGGGCATGGAAGCTCCACCGCCTGTGAAGGCGCGCGATCGTTGGCTATCGGACCGGGAATTGGCGAGTGTATGGCACCAGTCTTTTCACACCCACCGGCTTTTCGGCGCAATTATTCGTCTCTTGATCGTTACCGGCCAAAGGCGTGAAGAGGTCACTTCATTATCTTGGCAGGAGCTAGACCGTGAAAAGCGCATGTGGACCCTGCCAGGCGAACGCTCCAAAAATGGCGAGCCAAACAGTGTGCCATTAAACGCATTGGCCATCTCGGTTTTGGACGAAGTTGCTAACACTCATGCTTGGCCAGGTCGTGGTAGGGTGTTTTTCACTTCTTCAGGCGCAAAATTCACTGCCTTTAGCAAAGGTAAAACAAAGCTCGATGAGCTGATTGCCGCGGATGAGGGCGGTTTGCTGACACCATGGCGGCTGCACGATCTAAGACGCACGCTTGCAACGGGGTTCCAGCGTCTGGGCGTGCGGTTTGAGGTCACCGAAGCTGTTCTAAATCACCTCGGCGGCTCTCGATCCGGCATTGCTGGCATCTACCAGCGTTACAATTGGGAGCAGGAAAAGGTTGAGGCATTGGAGATGTGGAACGTCCATATCGTGTCGCTCCTTTCTGAAGTCCCAGCCAAATCAATCGACGCAAAACAATCACCAACGAGACTGTAAAGGCTAGGCCCACTGACGCGCCCAGATCTCGAGAGAAACAAGCGAGCCGACAATAGGGTGATCGTCTTTCCACAGGAGGTGTTGCGGGTCGAGAATGTCGGACAACTTATCGGGCGACACCAAACCTTTGCTGGCCAGGACTCCTTCCAGCAAGAAGGGTCGCAAGGTTGCGAGATGTGTCGCGATCGCCCGGTTATAGAAACCCGAGGCCTCCCCCTTTCCCTGTCGCTGGCGGACAAGAGTAGGCAGCAATCGACCGAAGCAATCGCGCACAAATCCTCGGTCGCGCTCATCCGGGACGAGCTCCCACAGCGCTGTTGCAAGACATAACTCGACCAGCGGCTGTGACAGAAGCGGGTGTACCAGCCTTTGCTGCTGGCTGGTCTGGGTAGCACGATGAAAAAGCTGGCAGTTTGCAAGCATTGCGATCTGCATGCGTTTTCCCGCCGGCAACTCTTGGGCTTCTTCCATCCAGGGGTGAACCATCTGTGGCGCATCCCATGCGTTTCGGGCCACTGGACCAGCAATTCCGATTGGGATCGGGCGGCGCGCAAGCGTCGAATCGTTGGTAAGGGCACGTTTGAGAACGGACCAGATAGAAGTGCTGTCAGCCTTCGCGCACCTCTGCGCGAGAGTGAGGAACCTGGGGCTGGGGCCAGCCACCCTCAGATAGTCAGACGCAATCAGCGGCGTGTGCGGTTGGAAGAAGACCGCATCACCGCCCTGTCCCGAGAATATTCTGGTAGCGCCAACTGCAGCCGCTAAATCCGAAGAGGTTCGATCGGCAAGGATATCCAGTCCGTACACCGCGGGCTCAACAACAGGCGTGTGCTTCAGCAACTCGAGATAGTCGAGCGCGCCCGGATCGGCGATAGTTTCGATCAGTCCAAATCCCCATTTTTCAGAAACGGCGCGTGCGTAGATGCTCTCATCACCGCCAGGCGAACGCGGGATGATATTGAGGCCTTGAATTCGCGGCGCGCGGTTCGAAGTGGCGATCAACGCCGCGACCAGCGAAGAATCCAGGCCACCTGAAAGTTCCACAGTCACCTTTGAGTGATCGCCAAGCCAGTGTTCCATGCAATTGGCGGCGGTTTTTCTTATCTCATGGCAATCGGCATGTCGGTTGCGACGAGCAAATTGTGAAGGCGACCATATTGTTTCGCTGATGACCTGTTGCCCCTCGAGGGCGCGCAACTGACCGGGAATCACAATGTCGACATTTTCCAGCGCGCTGAAAGACGCGGCCATTTCAGTCTGAACCATCAATTGAGAGAGTCGATGCCAGTCGATCTTGGGCCTTTGGCCCAGACAGTGCGTGAGCCGCGGCGTGATTGCGTCGGTCAAAACTGTGTACGGGCCAATTTGCCACTCATAGAGACGCTGGCTCCCCGATGGATCCCGAAACCAGGCCACGCTATTCCCATCCCGGCCGGCGCAAAACATCGCGTAGCGCCCCCAGACGAGATCCGACACGCAGCGGGCAGCAAGCTGCGGCTTTTCGAAACTCAAGGGTCCGATGATTCTGGGAATTGAGAACCCCGCTCGAGGAAAGATTTCCCCAATCAGGACTACACTTTGATCATCTGACAACTCGGCTTGTGTTGAGTTTGCCTTTAGCAGGGCAAATCTCGGCGTAGTCACCACGAGCTCGAGTTCCGCAAACTCTTGCGACAGCGTTTGAACCGGCCCAGCGAATGATATGGCGCCCTCGCCGCGCACTGCTCGGGAGATGATCGCACAAAACGAAGGGGCGTCAGAGCCGCGCAATGACGGTGAACCAAGATACGTGATCAGGTGAATCGTTTAATACCATGGACTGCCATTCTACCCAGCAATGGGCTTCAAATGGATGCGTCCTGACACCGAAAACCCATTCAGCCTTGATCTTGATGATCGCCAGAAGGCGCATGAGCATCATCGATTGGACCAAGCAACGTCCGGTACCGGGGATCAGAATTCGCCAGTTTTCGAATTGGCCGATAATGCTTGCCATCTGCTCGGGAGAAGGATCATTTCCAATGTCCTGAACCGGCAGTACCGCTGCCCAACGGTTATCCCGCTTCTGCAGCGCTAGATATGTACCCAGCGAGGCGCGAAGGAATGGGATCGTTAATCTGTCTTGGCTGTGCTTGCACTGCACCGCTGGCAGGGGTTGAGGGCGTGGTTTCGCATCTGGCATCCAAGGCGGCGCGCCGCGAAGCAGAAGCCCTTGGGCTATGAGTTCTGTGAGGACAGGATCGCTTGGAGTGTAGCTGTGTCCCAGAAGCGCATTCACAGAGTTGCGGGCAGCGTCGCGGTCAACAGCCAGATAGGTGTCCTGGCCAATATCAAAAAGAACCAGATCACCGTCTACGACAGCCAGACTAATATTCGGGGCGGGACCAACAGACATGGATGGTAGGCAAAGCGGGGCGGCCCGAAGGTCACCCCGCCCTGGCATCACTGATACGACAGGATCGGCAGGAATTCCTCCTGCTGGCCGGCGGTGACGATAGCCTTGGTGTCACGCCGGATGCTTCCGAGGCGGATCAGCCGGTTGCGATTGTCTTGCTTCATTCGAGCCTCCTTTGGGTTGATTGCCGCACATGCGACTCTTCAAAGAAAGGCTTTGCTTCCCAA
Organism: Blastomonas sp.; assembly: GCF_030373265.1. Classification (GTDB taxonomy): domain Bacteria; phylum Pseudomonadota; class Alphaproteobacteria; order Sphingomonadales; family Sphingomonadaceae; genus Blastomonas. Next base: position 85,741 of record NZ_JAUCZC010000006.1, on the reverse strand, counting down.
CTACTCAAATCATTATGAGATTATATTATCTGGTCCGCCCAATGATCGGGCGGCGTGGCTGGCGATGTCCAGAACAGATTTGATCCTGCGGCGGTAGAACTGGCTGACCGAGAGCTTCTCGGTTCGACGCTGCCTTGTCGCAAGCCAGTCCTCGAGATCCCCTTGCTCCCGGTCGGTTGCAGCGAACATGTGTGCATCGATCGCAGACAGCCGCGCCAGCCTGTCATCAACATTCGTGGCAACGCTTTGTAATGCGGCATTGGACGAGAGGCTGGCGACAGTACGCACGAGTTCGCCAGCAGTTCGATGTTGAGATTGATGATGTGCCCCCGCCCAGGCCCGAATGGCCGCATGATCGAGGTCATCCATGGCGGCATGTGCCAGTATCATTGCCAGACCATAGAGATCTTTCAGTTCTACTGGATCTACCACAGGCACGAAATACCCGATTGCGGGCCTGTCGATCAGCAATCCTTGGCCTGCAAGCCTTGACAATGCTTCACGCACCGGTGTTGCGCTGATCCCCAGCCGCGCAAGTACATCGGCTGCAGCTAGCCTAGCACCCGGCGCAAACCGGCCGTCGCGTAGATCAGAATGGAGTGTTGAATAGGCCCTGCTGAAGGCGTTGCCGTGTTCCGCCAAGATTTCTCTCCACATATCTGTGAATGGGAGCATCAGCATGGTGAGGAACAATCGAGGTAGGCCATCGGTTTGTACCAGCTAGGCAACCGTTATCTGCAAGATTGATCAATACATTGCAATTTGCGCAGTCGCTTGCCGTATCTAACTCTATTTATTGCCCTTTTTAGGTGCAGTTATGCCAGATTTCCGCAGTCCTTAAGCGTGCCTATTGTATCTTTCCAAACCCACAATTCAAAGATAAGATCGAATATCAAAGTTTATCGCTGGAGAACTCGCTGCAGCTGGGGAGTTAGTGCGCCCATGACAGGAAAGTCGAATGACGATGCTGCAAGCGCCGCTCTTCTCGCGACCGCTTTGCGTGGGATAAGAAAGTCGCGGCGCATGCGGACGTCGGAGGTCGCTCAGGCTATGGATATGCCTGTCCGCTCTTACGAGCATTTCGAAGCCGGTCATGGACGGATGACCTATGGCCGGTTGGTTCGATTTGCCGAGGCTACCAACAGTGACCCCGTCGCCCTGCTGTCGGTGGCTGCAATAGGTTCAGCAGAGTTCGCTCAACGATGTGCCGATAACAAGCTGATGCAGATCGTAATGATCGCATTGAGCGAACTCAACGACGACCTGGGTGAAGACATCGTCTACCTGGAGTCCGGAGCCATCATCGGTGGCATGACAAGGCTGTGCAAGGACCTAGCCGAGCATGTCCGCAAACGTGATACGTTCGCAGAAACGTGGCTTGAGAGCCGTGCTCCCAGAATGAACAGAACGATTTCGCCGGAATCCGGCAGGTTCAAGCCGCGCGTCTCTCGTTGATGTATCGCAATGGTCTGAGCCAGTCTTATTGTGTCAGCGATCCTCCTTTGACGCTCTGCTCTCTTCATTGCCGAGCCGTGCCGATAACCATAGCGCCAAGAACTGCCACATATCCCGAATATTGGCCGGGCTGCGGATCGCGTGCCCTTCTCCCCAGTAGCGCAGAAGCGTTGCGTCTTTGCCAGATCGGTACAGTCCTGAAAACATACGCTCGGCTCCAGTTACCGATACCGGATCAAGGTCGCCGTGGATCAGTAGAATGGGCGATTGGATCGAGCCCATCTGGTAATATGGGCTGTTGCGGATATAGCGCGAAGGATCCTGCCATGGCGCTGCTCTCAGTCTTGCCTGTCCAAGTTCAGCCCACCCAAAGCTTGGACCGAGCGGAAAGCCTGCCGTCAGATTTATTCGGTCATAAGGCAGCAGATTTCCATGCTGGAGTGTCAGGTCAGCCGGAGCGGCGCCAGCGACGGTTGCCTTGAAACGCCTGCTTTGAGACGCAACCACCAACGCGGTATAGCCGCCAAAGCTATGGCCATAAACGCCCATTCGAGATGCATCGACGTAGCCGGATGCAATGGCCGCGTCGGCGGCGGCTTCAATTTGCCGGGTCAAGGCCGAGGCTGGTTCACCCGCCTCACGATCATGGGGCATGCTCGGTAGCAGCACTGCGTAGCCCAAGCTCGTCATCAGCAACGGATTGACCGCGCTGGAGACAGTATCGGGAGCGATAGGTGCTGTGCTTCCTACAGGATAGACAGAACCAGGATAAGGCATGATGACCAGCGGCAGATTTCTGTCGCGCTGAGCGCCATCAGGCAGAAACAGCCAATGGACGAGTCCATCGGAAGCCGCTGGCAAAGCAAGCGTCCGAGGCAGTTTTACACTTTCGAGGTGGGTATTGATCGCATCTACCAAAAATGGGTGTTGGCCGTCTCTAACAAGCCAAAGGCGACTGGCCCCGTGTTGGGACCTTGAAACCGCGAGCCCGGTTTGCATCACCGGCGCAAGACCGAACAATCGACTCGTATCACCGGGCACGGGAATTTCGAACCTGTGTGCCTCCGCCAGCAATCGCGCAGTCACGCCGGTGGCATTCGGTCCCCATTCTGACCTGCCAGCTGCCGTGACGATTGATGCGTAACGTTCTCTGATCCCGGTATCGAACGTTTCCTGGGCGGGCTGGTCGATATGAGTCACGGCTTGTGTAGCTTGCCGGGATGTTTTGCGTTGCCGGTCCCTCCAGACACCATTGGGACAGGGTACAATCAGATCGCGGCCATTCTTGAAGATCACGGACGGATGGCATGGCGACGCTAGTTTTCGTCCATGATCTCCCCCCAGCCTCACCCATTCGGGCTTTCCGTCTGTCGTCTGCGACAGCATCAGAACCTCGCGTCCATGCCATCCGGCTCGAACGATCCGAGCTCCCGAATCGTTGTCTGGCAGCCAGGGTTTGACGCTCGGCGGCTGCACAGGCTTTGCCTGGCCCGTATCTGCATCAAATACGTGCAGGTGCCCGTGCGACCAATCGGTCCCTGGCGTGCCGGCAAAGAACAGCAGAGAACTCCCCTTGTCCGACCAGTGCATGACTCCGGGCATGGTTTGGCACTCGGTGCAGGCTCGCCAAGAGCGATCATCATCCAGTGCAAGAATTCGGATACCATGCTGCCTTGGTAAGGCACTGCTGGAAAGCAGGGCCCCCGCCATCGGTTTCGCATCCTCTAGTTCATCCATCAATGCCAGCCATCTGGCATCCGGCGACAGAGCCATATCTGCGACATGCCCTTCGGCAATTGTCCGTTGGTCAAGAGAATCAACGTCAAACTCTACGACCTTGAGTTGCTGCCGGTTCTCGTCACTCGTGATCCGATCGGTCGTGACGACCGACGTGCCGGTCTCCTTGCCCGTGGCCGAGCGTTGCCAATAAGAGGGGAACTCGCGCTGGGATCGGCTGCCCGCATCCAACGGGAATGGTAACTGATCATGAGGTGCAGCAAGCACCAGCAGGCGGCGATTGTCACGCCAGACCGGTAGCGGGTTGAGAAGAGCAGGTACGGGATTTGCCGGGAGCCAGCGCACCCTTGATGTCTTCATGTCGACAATGCCGAGCGAAAGGCGGTCCGAGGTCAGCCTAAAAACTGATAGCCTCGAACCGTCCGGCGACGCGCTTCCCAACCAGTATCCGGCGTCGACCGATTGCGGGAACAAAGGCGTAAGTCTGCCGCCTTTGCCAAGATCGATCCGCATGATTTCGCCCAGCATGCGTTTGTTGAACGCATCGAAATGATAGGCCGCAGCGTCTGCATATGGCCGATATTTCTCAACCACCGCCCATTCGCCCCGGGGGTCGAAAACCGCTTTACCATAGCTTTGAACAGCAAGCATGTCGTCGATCTCGTATGGCTTGGCTGCACCGGAGGCCGCGCACACAAGGCACAGCGCTGCAATCCATGTCTTACGCATGGCGTCCTTCTTTCTTTCAGGGTGGCCGATTTTCAGGCGATGGCGCGGATCACCAGCGCTTTTTCAACTGGAGCGCCACAAACCGCCCGAGCACGTCTGCATTGGCGGGGTCGTAGCCAAACCCGAGTGAGCGATCGACAAATGGCGGGTCACGATCGAACACGTTCTGCACCGTCAGCGCTGCGCTGAAGCCGCGTGCGAAGCCCGATGTGAGGTCAGGCAAAAAGCGCAGCTGGAAATCAAGGCTCGTCCAGGATGAAATCGGACGAGCCGGGACGCTGATGTTATCGGAATAGCCGCCCACGTGATTGATCGCGAAGTTTGCCCCGAATTCGTGCCATGACCAGTCAATCGTGGATCGAGCTCGAAAATCGACCGGATTGCCGAGCGTCCCGACGCGTTCGATCAAGGGTGAGGCGGGTGTGATCTGATCCTTGAAGTCGATCATCACGGTGGCATTGGCTGCAAATGCAATGGTATGATCGCCAAGAGCAAAGCCGTACCGCATGGAAAGATCGAAACCCCGGATATCGACGCGTGCCGAATTGACGAACCGCCCGTCCACGATTGCGCTGAACAGATCAGGATTGACCGTCGGCTGGATGGTCGAATTGGGGCTTGCAATCAGATCTGCGATCCGAGCCCGGTCTTGAGAGTTGTTCTGCGGGTCCAGAAAAGTAACAAACGGCGCGAAGATTGGATTGGTCAGCGCCTGCAGGATGTTTTCGTTGGCGGGTTGGCCGATACGGTTGCGGAACCGCGTCTGAAAGAAGGTGGCCTCGAACGAGAGCCCCGGCATTGTGGGCGGGGTGATGGTTGCTCCGACTGTCAGTGATCTTGCTGTTTCCGGGTCGAGATTGGTATTTCCGCCGCCAAGCGAGATGACCTGGCGATTTCCGCCTCCGATTGCGGGCAGCTGAGTGTTGGAAATCCTGGGGGCATCGCGAACTTCGAAAAGGGCAGGCGCACGAAACGATGTGCCAGCACTCGCTCGTACCATGACGCCGCCAGAAGGCTGCCAGGCCAGCCCTATCTTCGGATTCACCGTTGTGCCGAAGTCAGAATATCGTTCCGCCCGCACCGCAGCCGAAAGGTCCAGTCTTTCAATCCCGGCAACCGCGTTGGCAGCACCCACCAGCGGCGCGGCGACTTCGGCGAACGCCGAGACAATTGTGCGGTCGGCATCAATAGGTATTCCCGCCGATGGGGTTCGGCCCGATAGAAAGCTCAAGGTTCTGCGCGAAAAATTCTCGCGCCGCGCCTGCATTCCGATCGCAAGCTTAACCGATCCGGCTGGAGCCTCGAAAATCGTCCCGTCGGCAACGAGGCTGCCGTTGAGCAGTCCACTGCTGAATCGCTCGTCGATAAAGCCGCTGCCAATGAAATTCAGGACTGCGCTATTGTTGCTGCGCCCTTCGCCGAAAGGGTTGAAAAACCCGTCCCGGGGAGCGCTGAATGGCGTGAGGGGATCATCCGGAGTCGTACCCAGCGCTTCATTCAGCGCGGTAGCGTTGAGTATATTGTTGTTGCGCCGGTGATCCGATTGACGCGCATAGGAGACAAAGCCGTCCACTTGCCAGTCACCTCCAAATTCCGCGCGTGCGCCTCCGGTACCCGACCAGGCCTCCACTTTCCCTTGGGTCCGAAGAGGTCCAAGGTCCTTGTCGAACAGATAGGCAATGTTGGTTACTGGGCTGCCATTGGGTGAAACGAAAAATGGATTGGCCCGCGTGACCGACATGACTGTCAGGGACGGCTGGGCCAGATGCTGAAACTGCCGGTTTGTATATCGTCCTTCGGCATATAGGGTTGCGGCACTTCCAAGTTGCTGCTCCCCGGTGATGTACAGGCTGTGACGTGTCTGTCGGGGCAGGAGATCAACCTGAGCGCGCGGGCTGGCAAGATTTTGTCCGGGCACGAAATCCTGAGGCCGCAGGGCCGTTCCATCCTGACCAGCGGGTACCGCAAAGGCCGGCACGAACGTACGCAGAGCCGGGTCAAGGGCCACCACGGTACCAGGCGCGGAAAAAAACAGGCGATAGTCATTTCCGCCAAGTGGCCGCAGATCCGCCGAGCGGGTATAGGCCCGCGAAGATGAGCTCAGCGCTTCTCGCCGCTGAAACTCGTACGCAACCAGAATGTGTCCCTCTGCCCAGCGTGTCCCCGCCAACTGTCCCAGCTGGACATCCTGGCTGCCCCCTCGGGTGACGCTGCCAAGCCGATAGCGTGTTTCTGTACCCTCAAAGTCCCGGCGTAGCAGCAGGTTTACAACTCCACCGACCGCATCCGAGCCGTAGACCGCCGATGCGCCATCTGTCAGGATCTCGATGCGCTCAACTGCCGCAAGGGGTATCAACGAAAGATCCGTGAAGTCGCCTCTGCCCCCGGATCCGGCTACTCTTCGGCCGTTGACGAGCGTGAGCGTCGCGTCTGAACCGAGCCCGCGCAGATTGATGCTCGATCCAAGCCCCAAATTGTTGATTGTCCGGTCACTACCCGTCAGGCTGGTGTCCTCGTTTGCGGTGCCGCCGAAGTTCTGCGGCAGCAAAGCCAAGGCTTCGGCAATCGTGCCTGTTCCAGAGCGCTCGATGTTCTCCGATGTGATTTCTATAAGTGGAGAGACGCCGATTCCTGTTGAGCGGATGTTGCTGCCGGTAACAACAATAGGAACGTCGTCCCTCGCCTCCGCGGGCGGCTGGGGCCTTTGCGGCTGTAGCCTTGGGGTGCGGGGCGGCGAGGGGTTGCGCGACTGACCTAGAGACCTTGGCCGCTCTGCCGGCGCTGCGGTCAACACGATGACGTTGCGAGCCCGTTTGCGTACCAGTATCTGCTGGCCTGACAGTAATCGCCGCAATGCCTGATCTGCGTCCATTGGGCCCTTGATTGCCGGAGCATTGCGGTGCGCAACCAGAGACGAGGGGTAGAGGAGCTGTCGCCCTGTAAGTGCCATATATTGGCGGAGCGCCTGATCAAGCGGGCCCGCCGCAATGTCGAACTGCTGAGTCCGGCCGGCTGCCTGGGCTGCAGCATTCGGAGGAAGGGTGGCGCTGAGCACCACGAGTGCCGCGAGCGAAGTCCTGGCTGCGAGCCACAAAACCCGATGTTGTTTCTGCGTTTTTCCCATTTCCCTTTTCCCCCTCGTTTTTGGATTGCAGGGCAGCTTCCGGGAACGGAACGTCAGCACCTGATCACCCTAAACGATGGGAGCGGGGGGCAACCCTAAACCCCTGGGAAAATTCCCAGTGCAGCTGGCTGATTACCTGTCACGCAACTCGATGGCCCCATCAGGCTTGTCAAACGCCTCCAGAGGGTAAAGCGTCGTCACGGCCTCGACAAAGGCCTGAACGTCACCGACAGCAAAGCCGCCGTTGACCTCCTGCTGAGCCCAGCGGGTTGAAGTCAGGCGCAGGGGTTTGCGCGCGTAGCGGTTCACTTCGGCGACAGCCTGGACCAGCGGTGTCTGCCGGAAATCCAGCCGGCCCTGTGTCCATGCAGTGATAGACCTCGTGTCTGCAGCCATCACCCGTTCCAGCCCGGAAGCTGCAACGTTGACCATCTGGCCTGGTGCCAGTTCGACACGCGCCAAAGCAGGCGAGGGGTTTCTGGTGGTGACTGCGACCCGGCCTTCCACAAGCGCGATCCTGGTGCCGCTGACGGTGTCATCGACTTCAAACTGCGTTCCCAAGGCTTGAATCCGCGCGTCGCCAGCCGAAACGAGAAAACTTGTCGAGCTGTCATGGGCAACATCAAAGAACGCTCGTCCTTTGACGAGCCGCACGGACCGCTCGGAATCCATGCGCACGTTGATGCGGGTATTGGTGTCGAGCCGGATGCGGCTGCCATCTTCGAGCTGGACGAGCCTCTGCTCCCCGATCGCGGTTTCAAAAACCGTGTCGCGGGCCAGCATGAAAAACGCGGCACAAGCGAGAAGCACTGCAAAACCTGCTACAATAGCAAGCCTGATCCCGCGCCCACGATCCCTGTTTGCAAAAGTCGCACCATCCAGCGCGTGGGCAATCTCGGGATCATCTGCCAGCCTCAGACTGGACCGCCAGAGGGTTTCGAGTTCGTCATAGGCCTTTGCGTTGTGGGGAATTCGACGCCATGCGAAATACTCTTCCAGCTCGACAGTGTCGACCACGCGCGAGTTTAGCCGGGACAACCATCCTGCAGCTTCAACCGCAGCCTGCCGTGTGACCGGATCGAGCTTGTCTGAGGGGATGTTGCTCATTGCGCCAACCGTTCCGCGCAGTGAAGAAGTGCCTTGCGCATCCGGTACTCTACCGTCTTGACCGAAACTCCAAGATGCTCGGCAATCTGCACATTGGTCATGGCGGTAAACCTTGATAGGAGAAACACGTTGCGCAAGTCAGGTGGTAGAGAGAGAATAATCCCCTTCAATGCCAACAGATACTCCTGATCTCCCTCTGATGCGATCTCTTCGAAAGGGTCCAGATCATTGGCTGGCAGTTTGGAATCTCGTCGCATCTGATCCCTGGCCAGATTGAGAGCGATCCGTAGCAGCAACGCCTTGGGGTGGTGAATGCTGTCTTCGTCGCTGTATCGGGCTATGCGGATGTAGGCGTCGTGGACTATGTCATCCACATCGATACCGTGATTGCCGAGCCTGTAACCCAATGCGCGGCGCAGCCAGTCAACATGGGTGCGGTACAAAGTTTCTATTGCCCTACGCTGGCGCCCGCGACCTGACAGCCCTCGGCGAGGTATCGGACTCAGATGATCTGCCATGGCAGCGGCTTTCCCTGTAAACCAGAGGCGCTACGGCAACCTTTGCAGCTGCCAGGAAAGCCGATTGCTTAGAGACCAGCCGACAAAGCCGGCCGTCATGAGAACCGGAGGTCCCGTCCGGATTGCGGTCCGGCACGTGACCCAGCACTCTTGACCAATATACAAGGGTTTCCACGCCCCGCTGCCAGCCATACCGGCAGCCGTGGCAGGATCAGCCACCTGGCACGTCATCGCAATAGCGGCAGCTGGCAGGAGGGAGGGGGTCGGGTGTTGGAACCTCAGTACACAAGGCCCGCTATTTGAAATGCGATGCGCTGCCGACATATCCAGCAGAACCGCGAATGTCCCCCGGCTCCCGCATCGCGCCCTATTTTGCGGCACCCGACATAGTGTCCTTATTCCTGCGGTTGGAACGTGCGAAGTCACATCCGCAGTCCGGTGAAATATTTCCGCAGAAACTGGATGGATTTTCGCAACATGAACGGGCTCCGCCAGTATCTTGCGTGAATCAGGCAAAGGGCTGCGGTCGTTACGAAACGGAGTTGCGGATCGAGTGACGCCGAGCATTGCCATCATCGATGGTACATTTGGCTGGCTACCGCTGATTCGCCGTCATGCTGCGTAAACTTGGCGAAACGCGCCGCCCTCTTGCACCCTGCTGGCGGACGTAGCGCTGAAGTGCGCGTTGAAGGGCCTGAGGCGCGCATGAGCACTGCTCACGCGATTATTGCGGCAACCAGCCTATCAGCCATCATTGCGCGACACATTCTGCGTGTTTCAGGCCGGACAATACTGGCTGCAGAAGGCTGAATTATGGTCCGCAGCGGCCCAAAGATGCAGATTTTTGCCTTGCCACAAGCAGGAACAATGCATTCTTCCTGTTGATGATGGACGGGATATCCAATCATTCCTGGAGGATCGTGCGCACCATTGCGATGGTTGCCGGAACGTGTGCTCGGCAGTCACCCCATCTTCGCACAGTGGTCGAAACCAACGGGACGATCGGAGCATGATCGAAATTCGACAGCTTCGTTATGCGGTTATCGCGGCCGAGCAGCAGAGTTTCTCTCGCGCCGCGACTTCGCTGAACATAAAGCAGTCGACACTGAGCAAGAAGGTCTTGCGACTGGAGGATCAGCTAGGGTTTCGATTGTTTGACCGGTCGACCCGCGGGGCGCATCCAACCGCGATCGCTGTCTCATTCCTCGATGCTGCACGTCAGATCATCCACGACATCGATGATTTGCAGCTTCGGGCCATAGCGTTGCGGAGCAAGCAGCAGGGAAGACTGGCCCTTGGATACAGCACCTCTCTTTTTGCCGGCCCCCTGGTTTCTGCCCTTTCGATATTCTTGAAGCAGCATCCTGATATTCAGTTTGATGGATTCGAGCGAGGCCCGCGTCGGCTGTTCGATGCATTGCGGGCCGGCGCGCTGGATGCTGTTATTGCCCCTTGCGAATTCTCGTCGGAAGAATTCGAGCATCTACCGCTTTGGAGTGAACCACTGCGTGTGTGCTTTGCCAGCACCCACAGGCTGGTGGGCGCCGGCCAAATAGGCTGGAACACCTTGGGCAACGAGCAATTTCTTCTTCCTGCTTCCGGTCTGGGGCCGGTGTTTCGTGACATACTGATCAGGCACCTTGGGTCGGACGATGCAGAGCCGGAAATCTCATTCCAGGCCACAGGTGGTGACAGTATTCTAGGTCTTGTTGCCATCACGCAGAAAGTAACCCTGCTGGTTCAGCCGATGTCGACATCAGCATTTCCAACGGTTCAGTCGCACGAAATCCTTGGTACAGATGGGCTCGTTCGGATCGGCTTCGGTCTGCATTGGAACACCACCAACACCAACCCTGCACTCGCGAAATTTCGGTACATCGCAGAGACCTGCGCGCATGACACATGGCAGGCGACCGGATTTTCGAAGAAGAGTTGAGACAGGGTTGATGGCCCTGGGATCGGGATGGGTGTCCTCTTGCTTGAGAATGCCAGTCTGATCTCAGAAGGCATTTCGCATGCGGGCATTGCGACGCGTCACGCCTCAATCGGTTCGTTCAACCGATATTGGAGCTGTTCTCAGTTTTCACCGGCCCTTCAGCCGCAACCGGCAGGAAGCATTGGCGCTAGGCCGAGAAGAACCGCCCAAAGGGCATTTCACGGTTGAGGTCATGGCGGATGCCCCCTACGCCCTGAAGGCTGCGGGCTATCGCAATTGGGCCCGCTCGATTGGGAGTGAGCAGGATTACGATCTTGAAACGGACAGTGGCACTGGCAGCGATTTGGCTGGTGTTTGCCGGAGCCGGACTCGAAGCCCTGGTGGTGGGGCTGATATTCGTTCCTATTGCGGTGGGGCTCAGCCTGCGGCTGGTCCCGGACGGGATACCTGTGCGGCTTGGCGCAGTGGCAGGCCTGCTGCCGCGATTCATAGCCCAGTCCGTCATCGGCGGAATCGACGTGGCGCGGCGCGCGTTCGATCCGCGGCTGCCGATCGATCCGGGCTGGATCGAGGTGCCCGTTGCCTTGCCCGATGGCGGCCGCGTAGCGCTTGGCGGCGAATTGTCGCTGATGCCCGGCACGCTCGCTGCCGGCAGCGTCGGGAACAGGCTGCTGGTGCATGTCCTCGATCGCAAGCAGGATGTCGCGGCGGCGATCCGCCACGAGGAGGAACGCCTTTGGCAGACGACGGGTGCGCGCAGGGGCGGCGCCAGCACCGGCGGTCCACCCAAAGACACGGAAGGGTCGCGATGAGCGCCTGGTTCCTGGCATTCGCCACCTTGCTGCTGCTCAGCCTTGCTGGCGCGCTTTGGCGGATCTGGCGCGGGCCGGAGCCTGCCGATCGCATGATGGCGGCGCAGCTTGTCGGCACCGGCGGGGTCGGCGTGGTGTTGCTGCTGGCAGCGGCGAGCGACTGGCAGATGCTCGACGTCGCGCTGGTCTTGGCGCTGCTGGCCGCCTTCGCGGCCATCGCCTTCGTCAAGGCACAGAGTGTCGATGGCAGTGGCGACCCCGAGGAAGACCCTGTGTCGCCTGCGGCAGGCACCGATCCTACCACCATCCAGCCCGGACGTGCACCCGATGCCCGCTGATATCGTCACCCTTGTCCTGTGCGGCGCCGGCCTGGTGTTCTTCTTTGCCGGAACCGCCGGGATCATCCGCTTTCCCGATACGCTCACGCGCCTGCACGCGCTGACCAAGGCGGACAATGTCGGCCTGGGTCTGTTGATCACGGGTCTGGCATTCCAGGCGCCCGATTGGCAATCGGTGGGCAAGCTCGTGCTGATCTGGGCCATGGCGCTGATTGCGGCGGGCACCACCGCGCAGCTCGTCGCCCGTTCGGCGTTGCAGCAGCAGGATACATCGCAGTGATCGACGGCACCGCATCGGATATCGCGGCCACGGGGTTCGATCTTGTGCTTGCGGCGATGATCCTTGGGGCAGGGCTGTTTGCGGTGACCGTGCGCGATCTGTTTGGCGCGGTGGTCTTTTTCATCGTCTATGGCGTGTTCGTCGCTCTGGCCTGGCTGCGGCTCGGAGCCCTGGATGTTGCGCTGACCGAAGCGGCCCTGGGGGCCGGGCTGACCGGTGTGCTGCTGATCGGCGCCGTGGCCCGGCTTGGCCGCAGAACCGGGACGCAAGGCACCGATGCGCTCTCGCGCCGCAGCGCCTTCTCGGTGCGTTCGGTATCGCAGATCGCGACAATGCTCGTGTCCGCAGCGGTCAGCGTGGCGCTTGGCTGGGCGTTCCTGTCGCTGTCGGATTCGGACGGTTTGCGCGCAGGGGTGGCAGCCAATCTCGACGCGTCGGGGGTCTCCAATCCGGTGACGGCGGTGCTGATCAATTTTCGCGGCTGGGATACGCTGCTTGAAAGCATCGTGCTGCTGGCCGCGCTGATCGGATTGTGGTCGCTCTGGCGCGACGATGACTGGGGGCGGCGGCCGGGTCTTCGCCAGCATGCGCGCGCCGATGGCGTGCTGGCGATGTTCGGTCGGCTGCTGCCGCCCTTCGGGCTGCTGTTCGGCGTGTATATGGTGTGGGTCGGCTCGTCGCTGCCCGGCGGGGCATTCCAGGGCGGTACCGTTCTTGCGGCGGTGTGGTTGCTGATGATGATGGCGGGTCTGATGCCGCCCCCCATGGTCACCTCGGCGCGGATCCGCGCTGTGCTGATCGCCGGGCCGCTGGTGTTTCTGAGCGTCGGCATCATCGGAGCGTTTGCCGGCGGTTTCCTCGGCTTGCCGCCGGCTTATGCCAAGCCGCTGATCCTGATGATCGAGGCGGCCCTCACGCTGTCGATCGCAGCGACGCTGGCGCTGCTGGTGCTCGGTCCGCCTGGCGGGCCTGCCATGCCTTCCGGACCGGGGGATGCACCCTGATGGCATCATCGAGCATCTTTGGCCTGTGCGGTGCGCTGCTGATCGGGATGGGGCTGTACGGTTTCATCACCCATCCGCATCTGCTGCGCCGCCTGCTGGCCTTCAACGTGATCGGATCGGGCATCTTCCTGCTGTTCGGGGCAACGGCGGCCCGTCTGCCATCGGCCGCGACCGATCCCGTCCCGCAGGCGCTGATCATCACCGGCATCGTCGTTGCGCTCGCGGCGACCGCGCTCGGCGTCGGGCTGGTGCTCGCCTATGCGCGCGTCACCGGACGCACCACGCTGCCCGAAGATGGCGCGCCCACCGACCCCGGCAAGCCGCCGCGATGAGTGTATCGCTCGCTATTGTCGCGCTGGTGACCGCGCCGCTGGTGGCCGCGCTGATCGCGGTCATCCTGCCGCGCTGGGGGCCATGGCTGAGCCTGCTGGTGGTCGCCGGAAACGCGGCCGCGCTGGTGGTGCTGATCCCCGCTATCGTCAGCCAGGGGGCGTTGACGCTGCCGATCGGCGGCTGGCAGGCGCCGCTCGGGATCACGCTGCGCGCCGACGGCATGGCGCTGGCCTTCCTCACGATGGCGGCGCTGGTGATGGCAGCGGTGCTGGTCAGCGCACGACCGGAATTCGGGGGCGGCGGCGAGGTGACCGAGACGCGGCGGCAATGGGCGTTCTGGCCGCTGGCGTTGCTGCTGTGGAGCGCGCTCAACGTCGTGTTTCTTTCGCGCGATCTGTTCAACCTGTATGTCGCGCTCGAGCTGCTGACGGTATCCGCGGTGGCGCTGGTCGCGATCGACGGCAAGGCCGATGGACTTGGCGCGGCCTTGCGGTATCTGATGTTTGCGCTGCTGGGCTCGCTTGCCTATCTGCTTGGCGCAGCGCTGCTGTATGCGCAGCACGGTACGCTCGACATTGCCTTGCTGGCCGACCAGGCGATCGGTGGTCGCGCCGCGGTCGACATGATGGCCGTCGGCCTGATGACCGCAGGCCTGGCTGCAAAGACCGCCCTGTTTCCGTTTCATGCTTGGCTGCAGCCAGCGCATTCGGGGGCGCCTGCGCCGGCGTCGGCGATGCTTTCGGCGTTGGTGCCCAAGGCCTCGTTCGCGATCCTCATCCGGATATGGTTCGAAGCCCTGCCCGGGCTGGCCACCCCGCCGCTGCTCGTGACGCTGGGGGCAATGGGCGCGATCGCGATCGTCTACGGCTCGGTGCTCGCGCTGCGCCAGACGCGGCTGAAGCTGATGATCGCATACTCCACTGTGGCGCAGATCGGCTATCTGTTCCTCATCTTCCCGCTCGCAGGCGGTGATTCCTACATGCAGCCATGGGCCGCCGGCGCATGGACCGGCGTGATGTTTCACGCGCTCAGCCACGGCCTTGCCAAGGCGTCGATGTTCTTGTGCGCCGGCCTGTGGATCGTGGCGGCGGGTAGCGACCGGATCGAGGCGATGCGCGGACTGGCATCGGCCACGCCGATGATCGCATCGGCATTCGCCCTGGCCGCAGTGACGCTGGTCGGGCTGCCGCCTTCGGGGGGTTTCACCGCCAAGTATCTGATGCTGACTTCGGCGTTCGTCTCGGGCCAATATGTCTGGGCCGCGGTGCTGCTGATCGGCGGGCTGCTCTCGGCAGCCTATCTGTATCGCCCGCTGGCGGTCGCGTTCGCGCGCGACGGCGATGCGGTGTTCAAGCCGGTTCCCCGTCTGGCGCAGGCGATGCCGCTGATGCTGGCGCTCGCCGCGATCCTGCTCGGCCTGGCATCGCAGGGGCCGTTCGCGCTGATGCAGATCGGCCGCCCAAGCAGCGCCGAGGCGGGCCTGCAATGAGCGCCACGCTCCCGATTCTGATCCTGCTCACGTCGCTGGTGCCGGCCTTCATCACCTTCTTCCTGCCGCAGGAGCGTCACAGCGTGCGCAATCTGCTCAATCTGGGCGGGGCGGTCCTGAAGCTCGGGCTGATCGTTTTCATGATCCTGGAGGTGGTGCAGGGGACGATCTACGAAACCCGGATCAGCTTTGCCCCCGGCCTGTATCTGCTGCTGCGCGTCGATGCCCTGTCTTTGCTTTTCGTTTCGCTGTCGGCGCTGTTGTGGCTGCTGACGACGATCTATGCGATCGCCTATCTGGGCAACAAGCCCGAGATGTCCCGCTTCTTCGGGTTCTTCAGCCTGTGCGTGGCTGCCACGACGGGGATCGCGCTGTCAGGAACGCTGATCTCGTTCTTCATCTTCTTCGAACTGCTCACGCTGTCGACCTGGCCCCTGGTGGTCCACAAGCAGAATGCCAAATCGATCGCCGCCGGGCGCAGCTATCTTGCCTATGCGCTGCCGGCGAGCGCGGTGCTGCTGATCGCGATCATATGGCTTGAAAGCTCGGTAGGGCCGGTCGAGTTCGCGACGCCGGCCAATCTGGAGAGGCTCGACGACAACAGCCTGCGGATGATCTTTGCGCTGTTCATCGCGGGGCTGGGGGTCAAGGCAGCGCTGGTGCCGCTGCACGGCTGGCTGCCGGCTGCGATGGCCGCACCTGCCCCGGTCAGCGCCTTGCTGCACGCGGTCGCGGTGGTGAAGGCGGGGGCGTTCGGTGTCATGCGCATCGTGCTCGATGTGTTCGGTCTCGAACGGATGGAGACGCTCGGCGTGGGCCTGCCGCTCGCCGTGCTGGCGGCCTTCACCATCTTGTGGGGGTCGGCGCGCGCGCTGCAGCAGCAGGAGATCAAGAAGCGCCTGGCGTTCTCGACGGTCAGCCAGGTGTCCTATATCGTCCTCGGGGTCGCGCTCGCATCCCCGTTTGCGGTGATTGGCGGCCTGGTGCATCTGGTGCATCAGGGGCTGATGAAGATCACCCTGTTCTTCTGCGCGGGCATCTTCGACGAGCGCGCCGGGATCACCCGGGTCGATGCGCTCGATGGCATCGGGCGGCAGATGCCCTGGACATCGGTGTGCTTTTCGATTGGCGCGATCGGCATGGTCGGCCTGCCGCCCACCGCCGGTTTCATCACCAAGATCTATCTCGGGATCGGCGCGATGCAGGCGGATGCGCCCTGGGTGCTTGCGGTGCTGGCCGTCTCGACGCTGCTCAACGCCGCCTATTTCCTGCCGCTGGTCTATCGCATCTGGTTCGGTGACGCACCGACACCGGTGCCTGCGGGCGGTGGCCCCACCGAACGGCCGTTGGGCCTGATCGCACCACCGGTGATCACCGCCTTCGCATCGATCGCGGTGGCGTTGCTGGCGGCCTCGTCCTTCAGTCCGCTCGCCTGGGCGACGCTGATCGCAACGCGGGATTATCTGCGATGATCGGCCCGAGCGGTCCGATGCTGCCGCTGGTCGCCCTGATCTGGCCGCTGCTGCTCGGCCTGGTCGCCTTGCTGCCGCCGGTGCGGGCCCATGCCTTGCGGCTGCTGCCGCTGGCGCCGTTGCCCGCAATCGGGCTGGCCTTCCTCGGAGGGCAGGGCGTGACGGTCGTGCCCGACGTGCTGCTCGGCGTGACGCTGGGTGCCGGGCGCCCTGCGATGCTGCTGCTGACGCTCACCGCCTGCCTGTGGTTCGCCGCGGCCGTGCACGCGCAAAAGTCCATGAAGGGGACGGCCAACCCCGCAGTGTTCAGCAGCTTCTGGTGCCTGACGCTGGCGGGCAATCTGGGGGTATTCCTCGCGCAGGATGTCGCCACGTTCTACGTCGCCTTCGCGGCGGTATCGCTCTCGGCCTATTTTCTGGTCGTGCACGAGGCCACGGCGGAAGCCCTGCGCGCCGGACGCCTGTACATCGTGCTCGCCCTGGTCGGCGAGGTCTGCCTGCTGGTGGCGTTCCTGATCGGCGCTTCGGCTGCGGACAGCCTGATGATCGGGCAGATCCGGCTGGCGCTGGCCGATGCGCCGCTTGGCACGTTCGCGGTCGCCCTGCTGGTGGCAGGCTTTGGCATCAAGGCCGGGCTGATGCCGCTGCACGTCTGGCTGCCGCTGGCGCATCCTGCCGCGCCCACGCCTGCCTCGGCGGTGCTCTCGGGCGCCATCGTCAAGGCGGGCATTGTCGGGCTGATGCTCTTCCTGCCGGTTGCCAGCGATATCACGACCATCGTGATAGCGCTCGGCTTTGCCACCGCCTTTGGCGGTGCGCTGGCGGGATTGCGCGTGCGCCAGCCCAAGGCCATCCTCGCCTATTCGACGATCAGCCAGATGGGGCTGGTGATCGCGCTGGTTGCCGCGGCGACCCGCAGTCCCGGTGGCGACATGGCCTACGCCGCCTATTACGGCTTCCACCACGGCCTGGCCAAGGGCGCGCTGTTCCTCGGGGTCGCGCTGGTCGCAGGCTCGCGCGGGCGCTGGCGATCCGGGGGGCTGGTGCTGCTGGCCGCGGTGGCCCTGTCGGTCGCAGGGGCGCCCCTGACCGGGGGGGGGCTGGCCAAGGCGGCCGCCAAGACCGGGCTCGGCGCATGGGAGACGTTCGCGCTGACGCTGTCGGCCGCCACGACGACGCTCGTGCTGGGCTGGTTTCTGGTCCGGCTCGCCGCCAGCCCGACGAAGCACGCGGAAGATGACGCTGAAGCCGAAGGTGCCAGGCACCCGCATCCGCTGATCGCAGGGCCGGTGGTCGCGCTGGCGCTCGCCGCGGTGGTATCGCCGTGGTGGCTGTGGAGCGCGTGGAGCGGGCTGCCCGCCGACTACCCGATGCGCCTCGCAACCTTGTGGTCGGCGGCCTGGCCGGTCGCGCTGGGAATGGCGGCGATCGCCGCGATGGCCCGCGCCAACTGGCCCGCCGGCACATTGGAGGCGGCCGATCCGCTCCGCGCCGCGAGGGCGGCGGGCCGCAGGCTTGCACCGCTGAAGCGCGTTCCCGGATCGCTCGCGACGATGCGCGCTGCCATTGCCGACCGGTCCACCGCAGCCGTGCGCCGTGCCGGCACAGTGGCGGCGAAGGGCGCCGAGACACTCGAAGGGGCGCTGCTGCAGTGGCGGATCAGCGGCCTTGCGATCGTGGTGTCGGTGCTCGCGATCGCGATCCTGGCGGCCCGCTGACCCCGCTTCGCGACGCCACGGCTCAGGGTTAGAACGTCATCACCAGGTTGACGTTGGCGACATGGTCGGACCGGTCGCGACCATCGCGGAAGACGTGCTGGTTGAGATAGCCGGGCACCATTTCGATCCGGTTCGCCAGCGGGACCGAAACGCCCGCGAAATTGCGCCACAGCGAGACCCCGCCGCGCTGCACATCGGTCTGGTTGAGGTCGATGAACGGCTCGGTATACGCCACCAGCTTGTTGCGCCCGGTGATCGGCACGCGCAGCTGGACGAACTGGCGCAGCCGCCAGGCGGTGCCGTTGCGTTCCTCGAAGGTGCGCTGCTCGATCCGGGTGCGCGAATCCACCGTCACCCCGCCTGCGGTCTGGAGCAGGCGGACGTTCAATTCCTGATAGAACCGGTGCTCGTTGAGATCGGCCCGTCCATCCGGCCGGGTCAGGATATAGGCATAGCCCGCACCCAGGCTGACGGTCGGGTCGAGCCGGTACGCGACCAGCGAGCGCAACAGCAGTTGCCCGAGCCGGTCGGCGTCATCGGTGAACCGCTCCTGCGCCTCGAGCCGGACATAGACGCTGTCGCTGGCGTTGATGGTCGCGAACTGGCCGAGCCAAATATTGAAATCATGGTCGTTCGCGCGGGCAGGCGCGGCCATGCCGAGCGCGGCAAGACCAGCTGCCGCCAATCGGGAAAACAGTCGCGAACGCATAAGCCAACCTTTTGAACACCCGAGCCTGTATCCCGGCCCGCTCTATGGGCAGGCCCGCTCTATGGAAAGCGCGGGTTCATGCCTGCATCGGGCAGCTTTTGGCAAACGCTATGCGGCAGGTGGTGGGATCCGGGCACCCCCGACAGCCGCATCTGAACATCGCTGCTCGCGGCCAACCGGAACCGCTCGCGCCCGGGCTCGTAGATATGCCTTCCCATGAGAACCAAGCGAACGAGGAGGTCCAATGGACCGGCTGCACGATGACTTCTGGAATTTTCGCGGTTCGTTCAGGATCGCCAAGGTCGTCGATATCGGCACCCATATGTCGCTGGTCCGGCAGGGCAATGGCCGTTTCCTCGCGCTCGACAGCTATGATCTGGACGCCGAGGATCGCGACCAGCTGCTTGCGCTGACCGATGGCGGCGCGCTGGTCGATGCAATCATCAATGTGCACCCGTTCCACACGCTGCATTGCGCCGCGCTGCATTCGGTGCTGCCCGGTGCGCGGCTGATCGGCACCCGCAGGCATCATGCCGAGCGGCCCGAGCTGCGCTGGGAGCCCGGGGTCATCGAGGATCCGGCAGCGCAGGCCGAGTTTGCAGAGGACCTCGAGTTCTCGACCCCGCGCGGCGTGGATTTCATCAGCGCGGATGACAAGGTGCACGTCGCCTCGGTGCTGGTGCGCCACAGGCCCAGCGGCATCGTCCATGTCGATGACACGATCAACGTGCTCGAGCCTCCGGCGCTGCTGAGCGCAATCCTGCCCGAGCCCCGGCTGCGCTTTCACCCGATGCTGGGCAAGGCGCTGGAAAAGCGTCCCGGCGCGGCCGACGACTATGCCAACTGGGCGCTCGAGCTTGCGCGCGCCTGGGCCGATACGCGCACCGTGTGCACCGCGCACTCGGCGGTTCGCACGCTTCCTCCCGGCGGATGGGAAACCGAAATTCTCGGCGCGCTGCTGGATGTCGACAAAACGCTCGACAGCCACCGCGCCACCTATGGCTGACCTGGCCATGGCTGATCCGGCCACGGCTGAATTGGCCGCAAACCCTCAAAACTTACGGAGATTTTCATGACCAATCGCACATTTCAGACGATCAACCCGCTGACCGAAGAGCCGATCGAGACCTATTCGTATATGTCCGATGACGAGGCGACCGCGGTCGTCGAGGCAAGCCACAAGGCGTTTCTCGACTGGCGGATGCAGAGCCTCGAAGAACGCGCCAAGGTGATCGGACGGATCGCCGAGGAACTGCGCGCATCGAAGGATGAATTCGCGCAGCTGATGACCCGCGAGGTCGGCAAGCTGCTGCGTGACAGCCAGCAGGAGGTCGATCTGGTCGCCGCGATCTGCGATTATACCGCGAGCGAAGGCCCCAAGGCGCTGGCCGACCAGAAGCGCGAGACCGACAACGGCGACGGCTATGTCACCCACGCGCCGATCGGCGTGGTCTACGGCATCCAGCCGTGGAACTTTCCCGCCTATCAGGCGGTGCGCTATTCGGTCGCCAGCCTGATGGCGGGCAACGGCGTGCTGCTCAAGCATGCCGAGAACTGCACCGGCAGCGGCCTTTTCCTGCGCGATCTGTATGAGCGCGCTGGCCTCCCCAAGGGGCTGTTCGGGGTGCTGATCATCGACCACGACCAGTCCGACAAGGTCATCGAGCACGAGCATGTGCGCGGCGTGACGCTGACCGGAAGCGACAAGGCGGGCCGCACCGTCGGCGCCAAGGCCGCATCGGTGGTTAAAAAGACCGTGCTCGAACTGGGCTCGAACGACGCCTATCTGGTGCTCGACGATGCCGATCTCGATCTTGCGATCGAGACCTGCGTGCAGGGCCGCATCTACAACAACGGCCAGACCTGCGTGAATGCCAAGCGCTTCGTGGTGACCGCCGCCAATTACGATGCGTTCGTCAAGGGCTATGCCGAGGCGTTCGAGGCGCTGACGATGGGCGATCCGTGCGAGGACGACACCCAGCTCGGACCGCTGGTGTCCAAGCGCCAGCGCGATTCGCTGCACGATCAGGTCGAAAAGAGCGTCGAGAAGGGTGCGCGCGTCCTGACCGGCGGCAAGATCCCTCAGCAGACCGGCTGGTTCTATCCCCCGACCGTGCTGGTCGATGTCGAGCCGGGCCAGCCTGCCTATGACGACGAGCTGTTCGGGCCTGCCGCCTCGATCATCCGCGCCAAGGACGACGAGGACGCGATGCGGATCGCCAACGACAGCCGCTACGGGCTGGGCGGCGGGATCTTCTCGCGCGATGTCGAGCGCGCCAAGGAGCTTGCGGCCAAGCATTTCGATACCGGGATGGTGTTCATCAACACCTTCAACGTCGCCTCGCCCGACATGCCGTTCGGCGGCGTAAAGGCATCGGGCTATGGCCGCGAGCATGGCGATGAGGGCTTCAAGGAGTTCGTCAACGCCAAGGCCATCCTGGTTGCATGAGCAAGCAGGACACGCTGCGCTGTGATGTCGCGGTGATCGGGGCCGGCACTGCCGGCCTCGCCGCCGAGCGCGCCGCGCGCGCCAATGGCGCCTCGACGCTGCTGATCGATCCCGACTTCAGCGGCACGACCTGCGCCAATGTCGGGTGCATGCCCTCCAAGCTGCTGATTGCCGCGTCCAAGGCGCGGCACGCAATCGACCGTGCCGGGGTTTTCGGGGTCAAGGTCGGCGAGGTCAGTGTGGACGATGCCGCGCTGATGGGCCGGGTGCGCGCTGAGCGTGACCGGTTCTCGGCCTCCACGCGCGAGAACATCGCCAAGATTCCCGATGGTATCCGGATCGCATCGCGGGCGAAGTTTGCCGGGCCAAAGACCTTGCTCCTTGATGACGGCCGCAAGATCGAGGCAGGCGCGATCGTGATCGCGACCGGCTCGCGGCCCACGTTGCCGCCAGCGTTCGCGGCGCTGGGTGCGTGCGCGCTGACCAACGAAACCGTGTTCGAACTCGAAGCTTTGCCCAGGCGTCTGGCGGTGGTCGGATCGGGCGCGATCGGGCTCGAGCTGGCGCAGGCCTTCGCCCGGCTGGGGGTCGACGTCGCGCTGTTCGACAAGTCCGAAACCATGGCCAAGGTGCGCTGCGAGCGCGTCCACAAGGCCTTGCGCGAGATCATCGAACGGGATGTGCACGTGCATCTTGGCGTCGATGTCACGCCCGAGCCCGCCGACGACGGCGTCTGCATCCGCTGGAGCGGCAGCAGCGAGGGCGAGGCGATGTTCGACCATGTGCTGGTGGCAGTGGGACGCCCCCCGGTGCTCGACGGGCTGGCGCTCGACAAGGCAGGGCTGAAGACGGACGACAAGGGCGTGCCCTGTCACGACCGATCGACCATGCGCTGCGGCGACAGCAACGTCTTTCTGGCCGGAGACGTCGCCGCCGATTGGCCGCTGCTGCACGAGGCGTCGCACGATGGCGCGATCGCGGGGCGCAATGCTGCGGCCTTTCCGGCGCCGGTGCACACCGATCGCTATGTGCCGTTCAGCATCACCTTCACCGATCCGCAGGTGGTCAGCATCGGCGAGGCGGAAGAGGATGGCGCGGTCAGCGGCACCGCCGACTTTTCGGACCAGGGCCGCGCGCGGGTCGAGGTGCGCAACGAAGGCGCGCTCACGCTGTATGCCGCCGCGCCCGATGGCGTGCTGATCGGTGCCGATCTGGTCGCCCCGGCGGGCGAGCATCTGGGCCATCTGCTGGCCTGGGCGATCCAGCAGAAGATGACCGCGACCCAGCTGCTCGAGATGCCGTTCTATCACCCCACGATCGAGGAAGGCCTCAAACAGGCGCTGCGCACCGTCTGCGCCGCCACCCCGATCGCGGTCCCAGAAAACCAGGACGCAGGATCACCTGCAGGAGCGTGACGGATCTGGCCTGTGGCGGCTTAACCAAACCTTAGACGGATGCCGTTAAGGACTGGCACGGTTGCAGGAGATGGCCGTGACACCCAACAGTTTTGCGCAGCAGGCTCACGTCGTCGAAATTCTCGCCGACGCCATTTCGGCGCATGTGTGCGATGCGGACTCGGCGATCGACAAGATATTGTCAGGAATGGGCAATCTGAGCGGCGTCGATCGCGCCTATGTGTTTCAGCGCAAGGCCTGCGACCTGCTCGACAACACCCATGAGTGGTGCAGCCAGGGCGTGGCCCCGATGATCGATGTTCTGCAGAACATGACGATGGACATCATCGCTCCCTGGCGGGAGGGATTCGAGCGCGGAGAGCCGCTGCATGTGCCCTCCATCGATGCGCTCGATCTGGACCCCGATCTGCGCGAGCTGCTCGCCATGCAGGGCATCGTCGGCATCCTGCTGGTTCCGGTCCAGTGGGACGGCGCCATCATGGGGTTTGTCGGGTTTGATCAGGTCAAGATCGCAAGCCCGTTTTCGTCCGAAGTGCTGCGCATCCTGATTGCGGTGGCAGGGGCGGTGGGATCGATCCTGGCGCGCGCCGCGGCCAACCGCGAAATCGTCCGCACCAAGACCGAGCTTGAAGAGGCGGTGACGCAGTTGCGCCATCTGGTGATGCACGACGATCTGACCGGCGCACCCAATCGGCGGGCCTTCCATCTTGCCATCAAGTCGGCGCTGGAGTGCGGCGAACAGCAGCAGACCCAGACCAGTGTCGCGATGATCGACCTCGCCCGCTTCAAGAGCGTCAACGAGAAATACGGGCATACCGAAGGCGACCGGCTGTTGAGCCAGATCGTCCAGCGCTGGGCCGTGGTCAGGACCGACGGCGTCGACATCTACCGGATCGGGGGGGATGAGTTTGCGGTTGTGCTCAACGACCGGAACGCCGAACGCGCGATGCACAAGGTGATCGAACACATGCGGCAGGCGCTGATCGAACCGTTCATTCTGGGCGACCAGAACACGCGGATCGACATGAGCGCAGGGCTGACGGTAGCGCCGCGCGATGGCACCACCGCAGACGTGCTGGCCGCCAATGCCGACCTTGCGGTGCTCACCTCGAAGATCGAGAAGGGAAAAACCTGCGCCTACAGCCCGGACCTGCGCAAGCTGGCGCTTCAGCGGCACGAAACCGCGCAGGATCTGCTGGCGGCCAGGCCCGACAAGGATTTTGTCCTGACATACCAGCCGATTGTCGACCTGCACAGCGGTGCGATCATCAAGGTCGAGGCGCTGCTGCGGTGGCAGCACCCGACCCGCGGGCTGCTGATGCCGGCCGATTTCATCGATGTGCTGTGCGGCCTGGATCAGTCCCGCAAGGTCGGGCGCTGGGTCCTCGATACGGCCTGCAGGCAGGTTGCGGAATGGAACCGGCGCTTCTCGCTCGATCTTGTCGTCGCGGTAAACGCGTTTCCGCTCCAGGTGGCGACCTTTGATTTCGTGCTCGAGGTGCACAACGCGCTGCACCGCTGCAAGCTGCCGGTGCGCTGTCTCGAGATCGAGGTGACCGAGAACATCACGCTGCAGGACGGATCGCTCAACCTCAAGGTCTTGAAGCAGTTGTCGGACATGTCGGTTGCGATTTCGCTCGATGATTTCGGCACCGGTTTTGCGAGCCTGAACAGCGTGCTCGAGATCGATGTCCAGACCCTGAAGATCGATCGCAGCTTCGTGCTGGGGCTGCACCCGGGTGATCCGCGCATCGAAGTGCTCAAGGCGATGCAGCACATGACCAAGGGCCTGGGAATCCGCTCGGTCGTCGAGGGCATCGAGGACGAGGTCGTGGCCGATATCGTTCGCAAGATCGGCTTCGATGCTGGCCAGGGCTATTACTGGGGCCGCCCGGTCGACGCGCGCGCCTTTGCCGGGCTGCTGGCGCGGGAACGGGCAGGGGCCCTGAAATACGGCTGAACGGACGCGCCGGCGCTCCCCGATCGGCGTGCCCATCACGGGCAGCCGCCGGGCGTGCCTTCGCGCTGTGCAACCACGCCCAGCGCGCCGCCGAGCGCATCCCGCAAACGCGGGAGGCAGGCGCGCGCGCAGGCCGCTAACATCCTCGTACGAGAGACCGGCGCGGCGCCGACACAGGAACATGACCCATGACCGATCGCTGCGATTCCCATGCTGCCGGAGGCATTGCCGCCTGCATGATGGTGATTGCAGGGCCCGCGGCACTGCTCGCCAGCAGCCCGATTCACACCTCGGGCAGCGACCGGGCGATCCGCAACGCCTGGGAAGTTCCGGCCGGCATGGACGGGCCGCAAGGTCCCCGTTTGCACCCAACGCAGATGGCCGCGAAGGCGCACGGGTGCGGCTGTCTGCCTCCCATGCAATCCAAGATTGGAAGCGCCATGCAGGCTCGTTAAGAAGGTTGCCGCTATGGATGACAGCACACACACCGGACCGGCGGACCCGTCGTCATCCTCGCGCGCCGGGGAGGCGTGCCGTATCTTCATCGTCGAGGACGATGCCATCCTGCGTGCAAGCCTGATCGACCGGATCAGGCGCGAGCCCGACATGCTGGTGGTGGGCGAGGCCGACTGTCTGTCCGCCGCGAAGGCGGCGCTGCGCGGCGCGGCGGCCGGGGTGGATATCGTGCTGGTCGATCTTGGCCTGCCCGATGGCTCGGGGCTCGAGCTGATCGCGGCGATCCACCACAGCGAGGCGGCGGCCAAGGTGCTGGTGTTCACCGTGTTCGGCGACCGCAAGACCGTGAGCGACGCGCTTGCGGTCGGCGCGGACGGGTTCATCCTCAAGGACAGCGGCCCTGCCGAGCTTGCCTCTGCCATCCGCGCCGCGCGCGACGGCGGCGTGCCGATCAGCCCCAAGGCCGCGGCGCAGCTGCTGCGTGCCTTCCGCGAGCCCCCTAGGCCGAGCGCCGTGGCCGAGCCGCCGCCATCCGGCATCACGCCAGAGGATTACGGCCTGACCGCGCGCGAACGCGAAACGCTGGAAACGCTGGCGCGCGGGTTTACCCAGCGCGAAGCTGCAGAGATCCTGGGCGTCTCGCCCCATACCATCGTCTCGCACGTGAAGGCGATTTATCAGAAGATGGCAGTCAACTCGCGCTCCGAGGCGGTGTTCGAGGCGATCCACAGCGGCCTCATCAAGATGGAAGGGCGATGACTCGTCCTGTGGTGCAGCCGAATGGATTCGCGCGCGCGGGCACGGTTCGTCTCATCATCTGGATCGTTGCGGTTCAGGCTGTCTTCTGGGGTGTCGCGCTGCTGGTGCGGCCACATGTGGTTGACCCGGTGTTCGAACGGCACCGTGTAACCGATGTTGTTCTGATGGGCGCGGACGGCCGGCCGCGCGAGGCTGCGGGGCGTCCCAATTACTATCTCGGCGAGGGGCGCGCAGCGCGTTTCGTCGGAACGGTCGTGCTCGATCGACCCGAAGCCGGGCTGGTGGTGTTCGCGCCGCGCTACAATCGCTGGGCAAGGCTCGCGGTCAACGGCGAGATCATTCCCCTGTCGGATACGCCGGCGTGGCGCGGGGGACGGCTCGGCGGCAAATGGGTGGTACCTGCAGGGTTTCTGCGCGCGGGGCGCAACAGCATCGCGCTCGATGTCCGCCGCGAATGCTGCCGCGCCTATCTTGCCGCGCTGATCGCCGCTCCGCCGGGCGCCATCGACGTGGCCATCCGCCAGTGGCGGCTGCAATCGCTGTTGCCCGCTCTCGGCCTTATGGTGCTGGGGCTTTTTGGCGCCGGCTCGTGCCTGCTGGCAGCGGGCAATTCCGCCTATCGCCAGCAGGCCTATGCCGCCGCGCTGGCGTTCACCGGCATGGCGCTGGGCGGATTGTGGCAGGTCGACATCCTGACTCCGTCGAGCGAGGCGGTCTACGGCGCCGCCGGGCAGATGACCCTGCTTGCGACCTTCGCGGGGCTGGTCGCGCTGGCGGATCGCTGGTTTCCCGGCGGTCCGCGGCACGACCGGGTGTTGATCGCGCTCGCACCGGTGTTCTTCGTCCTCATCGCGGCCGCGGCCTTTACCACCGACGGCATGCCCGCGCTGATGCGCAACATGCTCGAAATCGGCATGGTATCGCTTGCCAACATCGCCATTGTGGCCAGCATCCTTCGCGGTCTCAGGACTGACCTTCAAGCATGGGCAGCCGATGCTGCCGTGGTGCTGCTTGTGCCGTCAATCAGCCTGGCCGACCTTATCGACAGCATCCAGGTCAATCCGCTGAACCTCAACATCGCGCCGCTGGGCGTGCTTGCGCTGGCTGTTCTGCTGCTGCTGGGGATCGTGCGCCGGGGGCGGATGCTCTCGCGGCGTCTGGAGGACGCCAATGCTCTGCTCGATGCCCGCATCGCCGCCAAGCAGGCGGAGCTGGAAGCCACCGCCGAACTGCTGCGCCAGCGCGAAGCCGAGGCCGCAGTGCAGGGCGAGCGCAGCCGGATCATGCGCGACATGCATGACGGCATGGGCGGGCAGCTGCTGTCGGTGCTGATGCTCTCGCGCGACGAGACCAGCCCCAGGCAGATGATCACCCGCACCGTGGAGCAGGCGATCGACGACCTGCGGCTGCTGATCGACAGCCTGGATTCGGTCGGCGACACGATGGACATCGCGCTGGGCCAGTTTCGCGAGCGCGCGGAGACCAAGCTGCGCGCCGCGGGCATGCGCCTGGCGTGGTCGAACGCGCTCGACGGCCAGTCGATCATGTTGGCCCCGGGCACCATTCTTGCAGTTTACCGCGTGATGCAGGAAGCGATCAACAATGCGGTGCGCCATTCGGGCGGGCAGGTGGTGACCTTGGCCATATCGCCTCTCGCCACCGGCGGGGTCGAGATCGTCATTGCCGATGACGGCCGGCCCGGCCCTGTCTTGTGGAAACGGGGGCGGGGCCTTTCGAACATGGAAACGCGCGCCCGGGCGATCGGCGGGACGCTGGCGATCGAAACGGGGGGCAAGGGGACGCGGGTCGTGCTGCGCATTCCTGCGGCCTGAAGCCGCCCTGGCGTCTGGCGGACAGCAGCGAGCCGCGTTACGACCGGAACGATGGTGCAAGCAGACGTTGTATCAATCGCGGGTGACCATCACCGTCTGCTTGCACCCCATGGCTCCCCGAGTCGCAAAAGAAGCCATGGATCTCGTGTTCGGAGGGTCAGCGGCCTGCCATGACCGTATCGGCCCCCCGGCTAGCCATCATCTTGGCCAAAGGCGCGGTGCCGCGCATACCGCGAACGCGGGATTGTCGAAGGGCCGCCGACCGTGCCGCGCCGCACCATCAACGCGGCGGCATCGGGTGCGCAGGCGAGGGGCGTTCCAGGTGAGCAGGGCCGCGACGGGCCCCTCAGGGTAAAGCCGAGCCTCTCGACGAGGGATCGGCTCCGGCGTAATAATCGCCTGCCTGGCTGCGCGCGACGAAATTGATAATTCCAAGATGCTGCTTCACGTCATAATCGGTCAGCTGTATCGCAAAACCGCGCGCAGCAAGGTGGTCCCGGACGTCTGCCGGCATGTCCAGATGCATCCGCAGCGCGCCGTCCTTGGGGAAGAGCCGCGGCAGCCGCATCAGCGTCTCGTAGTCCGCATGGCCGCCGGAACGGATCGCCTGCGCAAGAACCCAGGTCAACGCGCCCAATATCCGCTCGCTGCCTGCCGCGCCGATCGCCAGCGAAGGCGTCTCCGCCCGGGTGATGATTATCGGCGCAAGTTCAGTCCCATCGTGCGTCTGGCCGCGATAGCGCCGTCCCGATCGCATCGCATAGCTATAGCCCAGAGCGGCGCCAGCAACGCTTCGCCGTGATCCGAACCACGGGCCGACAGACGTTGTCCAGGCGAGCATGCCGGCACCCTCCGCAACCGAGAAATGCGTCGTGTTGCGATCATCCGTATGGCTCGCCTCGGTACCGAAATAGGTCGCATCGAGCGTCCTCCACAGATCGGCACGCGTCCCCTCGACCAGCGCGATCGTTTGGCGGGCAATGGCCTGTGCCTCGCGATCCAGATCGATGTCAGCGTTCGGGGCGTCCGCCTTGGGTTCCAGCGTGCCGACATGAAACGGCACGCGTTCGAGCAGCAGGATGGTTGAAACCGCATAGGCTTCGGCGGCCTGAGCCGGGTGCCTGAGCAGGCCGGCCTCGTTGAGCCGGGCCAGAATGGCGACGCCAAGCATCGTCCATGGCCCCCATGTCTCGATGATCGCGGTGCTATGCAGCTGGCCAAGCCCGGCCACCAGATGGGTCAGAGGCTGACCAAATCGCGCTTGGTTGGCGATCAGCTCCGTGTGTGACCAGGGGATGGAATGCGCCGCGTTCAGGCGCGTCCAGAACGCAGAGGCGTCTGGTGAGTCGCCGAACATTTCAATGAGATCGGCCATTTGCGGGTTGCGCACGATATCGAGCGGACGGCCGCGGTCGTCGAGATAAATGCTGCGCAGCCCGGCATCCAATGCATCGGCGGTGGTTGCCAATATGGCTTTGAGCGTGTCGCCAACCCGGTGGCCCTGCCGGGCGGTGGCGACAGCTGGGGCCAGCACCTGGGCCAGGGGCAGGCTCAACCGTTGCTGGCTGTGGCACAGATCGATCGCGGCGATGCATCCTGGAACCGGCACCGTGGAAGCTGGCACGTCGCGCAGCATCGTCGCTGCATGGATGGTATCGATCCGGCTGCTCGCGGCATTCACGCCCTGGATGCGTCCGAACGGGCTCGAATTGGCAGGATCAACCACCCAGGACATCGCCAGCGCCGCGATCATCATGTCATAGGCACCGCCACCGGCCAGTTTCATTTCCTCGGCCGCGCGCGTGGCCAGCGGGTGGTTGGTCGACACTGCGAACCCCGTGCCGGTCTTGAGCGAAGGCCGTCTTGCCGGTGCGCAGGCCGCGACAAGCGCGCCACTCCCCGCGACCATCGCGCGGCGAGTCATTACAATCACAAGGCGCCTGCGATCGCGGCGTCGACGGACTCTCCCAGTCGTTCGACGATCGTGTCGATCTGATCGGGTGTGACGATGAAGGGGGGGGCCAGCAACACATGGTCGCCGCGTCGGCCATCGATGGTCCCGCCCATGGGATAGACCATCAGCCCGCGGGCCATCGCGGCTTGCTTGATCGCGGCATGCAGCTTTCTGTCAGGTGCAAACGGCGCCTTCGAATCGCGATCGGCCACCAGTTCGATCGCGCGGAACAAGCCCCGACCGCGGATGTCGCCAACGTGCTGGTGCTGACCAAAGCGCTGGACCAGACCTGCCGCGAGCCGGTCACCCATGGCGACGACATTGGCCAGCAAGTCGTCCTGGACGATCGTATCCTGCACCGCCAGCGCAGCCGCTGCAGCGACAGGATGCCCGATATAGGTGTGTCCATGCTGGAAGAAGCCCGATCCGTCGCGAAACGCGTCGTAGATATGGCCTCCCAGCAGGACCGCGCCCACCGGCTGGTATCCACCGCCCAGCCCCTTGGCGACGGTCAGGATGTCGGGGACCACGCCTTCCTGCTCAAAGGCGTGCAGCGTGCCGGTACGCCCCATGCCGCACATCACCTCATCGAGGATCAGCAGCACGCCATAGCGGTCACAGATCGACCGGATATGCTTGAGGTAATCACCGACCGGAGGCACGGCCCCTGCGGTTGCCCCGACGACCGTTTCGGCGACAAAGGCGATGACGCTTTCGGCGCCCAAAGCAAGGATCCGCTCTTCCAGCGCGCTGGCGGCGCGCAGGGCATAGTCGGCGTCGGATTCTCCCGTCGCCTGGTGCCGATAAGCATAACACGGGTCGATGTGATGGGTGTCGATGAGCAACGGTTCAAATTGTTCCCGGCGCCATTCATTCCCGCCAGAGGCAAGCGCCCCCAAGGTGTTGCCGTGATAGCTTTGATGCCGGGCGATGATGTGGCGGCGCTGCGGCTCGCCCTTTTCGACGAAATACTGCCGCGCCATCTTGAGCGCTGCCTCGACCGCTTCCGAACCGCCGGACACCAGATAGACGTAGTCGAGATTGCCCGGCGCATCCGCTGCCAGCCGCTGGGCGAGACGCTCGGCTGTTTCGGTCGTGAAAAAGCTGGTGTGGGCATATGCCAGCCGATCGATCTGATCGTGCATCGCCTCCGTGACGCGAGCATGCCCGTGGCCGAGACAAGACACCGCTGCGCCCCCCGAGGCATCGATATAGCGACGGCCTTCGGCATCGATTACCTCGATGCCGGTCCCGCCCACGGCCACAGGCAGTCTGGCTGCAATGGAGCGGTGAAGGATGTGGGTCATATGTTCTTTCTGCGCTTTCGCGGGTCGAAATGGACTTCGAGGGTGTTGAGCTGCGCTTCGGCCTGCTCGAGCGTGGCCAGCGCATTGGTGCCGCCACGCCCGGCGACGACCGATGCCAGGATTTCGGCTGCGGCAAAGGCCGGCGCCATGGCGTGGAAGAACGAGGGGCTTTCGGTGGAGATGTGAATGCAGTGCTCCGCCGCATCGGCAATCGGCGACACGGCGCTGTCGGTAATCGCGATCACGCGCACGCCCCTCGATGATGCGTAATCCACAGCCTCCACCGTGGCGCGGGTATAAGGGCTGATGCTGACGGCCAGCAGCACGTCGTCCGAGGCGGCGTTGCGCAGGCTGTCGATGCCGGTGCCCGCCATTCCGTCGAGCAGGATGACACCCTCGCGCACCAGCGACAGCACATAATGGAAGTGCCATGCGGCTGCGAAGCTCGAGCGCATGCCGAGGCAATAGATCCGGCGACCGGAAGCAACGCATTCGGCGGCCGCAGCGATCGCCTCGCGGCCGTCGGGTTGAGCAAGATGGGCGACCTGGCTGGCAAGCACCACAGCCATTTCGGCGGCCAAACCCTGGTCGCCCTTCATTTTCTGGTCGCCGAGCTTGCGGTCGGCCTGGCGGGCAAAGTCAAACGCGCCATCGCGCACGGCATCGGCATACAGCGCGCGGATTGCGTCATAGCCCTCCAGATCGAGCTGCTGCGCCAGCCGGGTCATGGTTGCCGGGCGAACACCCGCCAACCGGGCCTGTTCGCGCATCGAGAGCAACGCGACATCCCTCGGGCGATCGAGGATGAACCGCGCAGCAAGCTTCATTTGCGGCGACAGATCGTCATAGGCGCCAATGAGCCGTTGACTGAGCGGCGCATCTTTCATGCTAATCCCCTTCCTGCAGGACCGTCGGGTTCTGCGCACCGACTTTCTTGTGGGTGTTTCTACCAGTTGACGGCAACGCGAGCGTACAGATAGCGGCCATTGTTGCCAAAGGGCGAGTAGCTTGAAAACGGGATCGCGCCCTGCACGTTGCGCGCGGCCGGCAATGCCCTTGCGTAAGTGTCGGTGATGTTGGATCCGCCCAGCGCGAACGTGAGCTGATCGCCCACCTGCACCCGCGCCTCCATGTCGAGCAGCGCGCGTCGACCGGTTTCAGCATCAAGCGCCGGGTCATTCAGAGCATGGAGCACGCTGCCGTAGATGTTCAGCCGCGCGAGCAGGCCAAAACCCGACGCCGATTCCCAGTCCGCGCTCAACACATATTTGTGCCCGGGCGTGCCTTCTTCGAACGCCAGCAGGTTGGTTCTGGAAAAGAGATCGGGGGGTACGGGCAACGCAGCCAGGGGGGCGGTCGTCGGCACGCGATCAACTGTCGTTTCGTTGAAATTCGCAGCCGCCGACAGGTCGAACCGCCCGGCGCTGCCGGTTGCGATCCGGTAACGGGCCACGATATCGATCCCGCGGGTGGTGGTATCCACACCGTTGATGAAGAAGCGCCCGCCGGCATAGATGGTCGTCGCGCCAGTGGTGTTGACCAGATTGTAGATCGCAATCTGGGTCGGCGTCGCGCCGGGCGCTCCGGGTGCCTGCCCCAGGATATTCTCCGACAGCACGATCCTGTCACGGATCTTGATCTGATAGGCATCGATGGTCAGCTCGAACCCGCCGCTTGCAAAGACCCCTCCGACAGAAAAATTGGTGGATTTTTCCGGTTCGAGGGGCCGCGCGCCGAGCGCGATGGCAACCGGGTCCGTTACGGGAAAGGTCTGGGTTTCGACCGGAGTACTGACCCCGTTGATCACGCGGAAGACCGGGACGGTCGATCGATAGTTCTGCTGCTGCAGGCTGGGCGCGCGAAACCCGGTGGATGCCGTCGCGCGCAAGGCCAGACCCGGCATGAATTCGATCCGCCCCGACACCTTGCCATTGGCGGTTGACCCGAAATCCGAATAATCCTCATAGCGCCCGGCGATCGCCAGATCGAACCACGGGGTCACACCCGCATCCAGTTCCGCGTAGACCGCATAGCTGTCCCGATTGGCGTCAATTTCGTTGTCGGGGCGAAAGCCTGGAAACAGTTGGGCTCCCGCCGCGCGGCCACCTGCACGATCGGGCCCATATTCGTAGGACGCCGGCTCGCCTGCGCCGATCGCATAGCCTTCGCGCCGGTATTCTGCGCCCAATGCGAGTGCCAGAGGGCGCGCCAGCCCCACATCCCAGCTGCGGACCGCATCGACACCTGCGGTCAGCTGGTCGTAGGTGAGCTTGCCGGCATAAAAATCACGCGGAGATGCCGGGCCCAGCGAGCCATTGAGCGTGTTCAGCGTCGATATGTCGATCGCATTGCGCCCATAGGTGACATTGAAATCGGCCTTAAAGCCTCCGACGTCCCCTCGCAGCCCACCGCCCAGGCTAAGATCGCTGACCTTCATGCCGATCCTCGGCAGAAAGCCGTCCGGGATGATCGGGCGGCCGGTGCGCAGATCGATGTTGTTGATATCGCGCTCTATCCGCCGAAAACCGGCCGATTCGCCGTCCCGATGCTGATAGCCGCCCGTCGCATAGATCTCCCACATGTCGCCGACAGGCATGCCAAAATTGGCAAACACGGTCTTGGTTTCCAGTTCGGGGTCGCCGAAACGCGCCGTGACGCGGGTTGGCGTGACGCGTGGATCGAGGCCGCTGCGGTTGGTGGGGTTGCGCTTGATGTACTCGGCTGACAGGGTCAAAAAGCCCTCTGCTCCGATTGCGAAACCCTGCCAGCCTGCAATGGACATATTGTGACCGTCCGTCACATTGCGCCCGTCGGGATCACGCGCCTCGCGAACATGGGTATGGAATATCCCCGAATTCACCTGAAAGCCGCCGCCCTCGCGGGCTTCGCGCAGCCGCAGATTGATGACGCCGGCAATCGCGTCGGAACCGTATTGCGCCGATGCGCCGTCGCGCAGGATTTCGATCCGGTCGACGGCAATGACGGGAATGGCGTTCAGATCAACCGCCGAAGAGCCTCGGCCCACGGTACCGTTGACGTTGACCAGCGCCGAGGCGTGCCGACGCGTGCCATTGAGCAGCACGAGCGTCTGATCCGGCGACAGGCCGCGCAACACGGCAGGCCGAATGTGATCGGTGCCATCTGCAATCGCAGGGCGCGGGAAGTTGATCGATGGCGCCATGTTGGCCAGGGCCTGGCCCAGTTCAGGTGTGCCCTGTTTGACGAGATCGGGCGAGTCGATGACATCGACCGGTGCGAGAGTATCAAGACGGCTGCGGGCCACGCGCGACCCGGTGACGACGAGGTCGCCGTCGGTAGGCTGTTCTACAACATCTGTTTCATTGGCGACATTCGGGCGTTCGCTTTGCGCGAAAGCCGGTGTGGCGGCCAGCGCGATCATCGATGCGGCGATGAAAAGGCTCGTGTTTGCAGTCATTGTATCTCCCCCCTCTTTCGATCACGCGATCAGCCGAGTCGCAAGGAATATTGCCACAAAATAATGAATATGCAATAGACGTATCATCAAGCAGTTTATTGAAACAATCTAATCACGGAGGGGCGCGATGAGGGTTGCACTCATACATGCCATGCAGGAATCGATCGAGCCCATCCGTCTGGCGCTGGCGCGGGAGTTTCCCCAGGCGCAGCCGTTTGACCTGCTTGACAGCGCTTTGGCCGTGGATCGAGCAGCGGGGGGACCAGAGATCGAGGCCGAGCTTGATCGGCGATTCCTGGCGCTGACCGATTACGCGATCGCCTTGCAGGCGGGCGCAGTGTTGTTCACCTGCTCGGCATTCGGGCGCCAGATCGACCTTGTCGGCTCCACCCATCCCGGGCTGATCGTGCGCAAGCCCAACGAGGCCATGATCCGGTCGGCCAATCGGTATGCCAGAATCGGACTTGTCGCCAGCTTCGAGCCGACTCTGCACTCAATGGCGCAGGAATTTGAGCACCCCGAACGGTTGCGCCTGATCCTCGCCAAAGGCGCGCTCGATGCCCTGCGCCGAGGCGATGGAGCCCAGCACGATGCGCTTGTGTGCCAGGCCGCAAGCGAGCACGCCGAGCAGGTCGATTGCTTCGCGCTGGCCCAATTCAGCATCGCGCGCGCTGCGCCGCTGCTGGAGCTACGCTACGCAAGGCCTGTGTTGACGACGCCTGCTATGGCGGCGCGGGACCTGTTCACAGCAATGGCGGGCGGGACGGACCCAGGCGCACGATAGGCGTTACCCCTGGTCCCGACCGGCGCTAGGACGGGACCTGCGCGCCTGGGTCATCGCGGTGCCTGGTGCGCCGGCCAGGCGCTGGCGCGTCAGAAGCTTGTCCGAAGGCCGATCGACGCGGTGCGCGGGGTGCCGGGCTGGACCCAGAGCGGCGAGTAGCTGTTGGCGTACCAGCGCGCATCGAACAGGTTCTGAACCGCCGCGAACACAGTCACGCCCTCGATCGGCTCGATCTCGCCGAACACGCGCGCCAGCGTGTGCGCGGGCAAGGCAAAGGCCGTGCCGGTCTCGCCCGATCGTTCGCCGACATATTGCACCCCCGCGCCCAACTGCGCCTCTGCGCCCGCGATGGTGAAGCGCTTGCTCGCCTGGACGTTGAGATTGTGGTCGGGAATGTTGATCAGCGGATCGCCCGGACGGATCTGGAAGTTGAAATTGGGTTCGAGCAGCGTCGAACGCGCCTCGGCGTCGATATAAGCGTAGCTGAGGATGACATCGATGTCGCCCGGCAGCTGGCCCGCCAGATCGAATTCGATGCCGCGGCTGCGCGCCTTGCCGATGGCCACCGAGAAACCGGGATTTCCGGTGTCGCTGGCAAGGACGTTGTTCTTGTCGAGCTGGAACACCGCCAGCGTGCCATTCAACCTGCCGTCGAGCGCGGTGACCTTGATCCCGATCTCCTTCGACCGGCTGGTTTCGGGATCGAAGATGCCGCCTGCGACATCGGTGCCGATATTGGCGCGGAAGCCCTCGCCATACGCGGCATACAGCGTGATCGGCGTGCTCAGGCGATAGACGAGTCCCGCTTGCGGACTGAACCGCGCCTTGCTGCGACGACTGTCGACGCCGGACAGGCGGTTGAGCGTGCGGAGGTTGACATCGTCATAGCGGCCGCCGATCCGCACCTGCAACCGGTCGGTCAGTTCGATCTGATCCTGGAGGAAGATGCCGGTCGATCGCTGCACGTCGAGGCGGTCGTTCTGCGGGCCCGGGGTCGGCAGCGGGAAGCGCCCGTAGACGGGGTTCAGGATATCGAGGACATAGCCGGCGCGGTCGGTTGTCGCCGCGTTCACCACCGGAGGGCGCACACGGCCGAATTGCTGGTCGTTGTCGAACTGGTCGCGGTCGGCCCCGATCAGGACGCGGTGGCGCAGTGATCCGGTCTCGAATGCGCCCGACAGTTCGGCCCGCACCACCCATTGGCGCGAATCGTACCGGCGCGAGCGGCGCTGGCGGGACAGCGAGCGGCCGTCGACGAACAGCTTCTGGCGCGCGGTGGCGAGCTCTGCATCGGACGAGAAGCCCGTCAGCAGCGTATCGCGCAGGCTTGCACCCACCTGCACGCTCCAGCGATCGTTGAGGTCGTGCTGAACGCGAAGCTGATGCCCCGTGGCGCGCGCGACGTGGTCGCCGTCGCCCGGCTCTCCCAGATAGCGCGAGCGCGGCACCGTCCTGAAATCCCCATCGAGCACCACGATGCCACGATCGAAGGGCGTCTCGGCCCGCGTCCATTCGAAATCATAGGTCACGCGGGTGTTGGGCCCGATCGCCAGTCCGATCGAGGGCAGGAAGCCCCAGCGGCGCTGGTGCACCGTGTCGCGGAACGTGTCTCCGTCTTCGGCATAGCCGATCAGCCGCGCCGTCAGTCCGCCCGACAGCGCCAGGTTGAAGTCGGCTTCGGTGCGCACGCGGTCGAAGCTGCCGTACTGGATCGATGCGCTGCCGAAGGTGCGCCCGATCTCGGCCTGCTTGGTCACCAGGTTGACCGTGCCGCCGGGCTCTCCGCGCCCGAGCAATGCCGCAGCGGGGCCCTTGAGCACTTCGATCCGCTCCAGACCGGCAACATCGCGCGGGCCGCCGAAACCGCGTCCGCCATTGAAGCCGTTGACCAGATAGCCGGTCGGGATGTTCTCGTCGCCGGTGAAGCCGCGCACCGCAAAGCTGTCAAACAGGCCGCCGAGCGAATTCTGGCGGGACACCGAGGCATTGAGATCGAGCGCGTCGGCGAGCCGGAGAAAGTTGTTGGCCTTGACCGCGGCTTCGTCGATCTGCGCGATCGCCTGCGGAATCTCCGACAGCGCAAAGTCACCGCGATACGCCTGGCGCACGCCGGTGACGGTGATGGCCTGTTCGGAGGCCTGAGCGTCTTCCGTGGTGTCGGCTGCAAACACCGGGGATGCCCCCAGGGCAACGACCGTCAGCCCCGTGACCAATCCAACGCCAGATGCGTACCGCAGCATGTCAAAACTCCCCATTCGTGCCCGGCTCCGCAAGGAATTCCCCACCGGGACGCAGCGCCCCTTCGCAGGTCGCTGCCGGATATGTCAATGTAATTTTATATCATTTCCAGAATCTGCGGCGGGCGGATTTCGGGGGATTCACGAAAAGACCATCCTGGTCCGCATTGACAGACCCACGACAGGATAACCTGCCAGACAAGCCGGGAGGCGGCGGCAACGCGGCCTCCAAATGACCGTTTGCCCGCCCTTGGCGGAGGAAACGTACGGTGCAGAGGATGATAGGATGTTGACGCTTCTTGGCTTCGGCATGGTCGTGACTTTCATGGTCCTGATCATGACCAAGCGCCTTTCCCCCATGGTAGCGCTCATTGTCGTCCCGCTGATCTTTGCCATTGTTGGCGGCTTCGGCGATGAAAGGCTTGGCCCGATGATGCTCGAGGGCATCCGGACGCTCGCGCCGACCGGTGTCATGCTGATGTTTGCCATCCTCTATTTCGGCGTGATGATCGATGCCGGGCTGTTCGATCCGATCGTGCGGTACATCCTGGCTCTGGTTGGCGGCGACCCGATGAAAGTCGTCGTCGGTACTGCCGTGCTCGCTGCCGCCGTCTCGCTGGATGGTGATGGATCGACCACCTACATGATCACCGTGGCATCGATGCTGCCGTTGTACCGCAGATTGGGGATGAGTGCGCTCAGCCTGACCTGCGTCACGATGCTGGCCAGCGGGGTGATGAACCTTACCCCCTGGGGCGGACCGCTGGCGCGGGTGGCCAGCGCGCTGCAGGTCGACCCGTCGGAGGTTTTCGTCCCGATGATCCCCGCCATGATCGCCGGTATCATCGGCGTGTTCGGCCTGGCTTATTATCTGGGCATTCGCGAGCGCCGAAGACTTCCCCATCTCCAGCTTGGCCCGCATGCGTTCGCAGACCCGTCCCCGCGCGCGCAAAAAGTCGGCCTGGGCCCAGATGGGTCGATCCGGGATGTGGTTGGCTCCGGCGATGCGGCTGGCGTCCCGGCAGATCCGCAGGAAGACCTGCGCAGGCCCCGGCTGTTGTGGGTCAATGCCGCGCTGACAACGGCGCTGATGACCGGACTGATCGCCAACATCCTGCCGCTCCCGGTGCTCTTCATGATCGGCTTTGCGGTTGCGCTGGTCATCAACTATCCGCGTGTCGAGGAACAGCGGCGGCGTGTTGCCGAGCACGCCCAGAACGTCATCGCGGTGGTGTCGCTTATCTTTGCAGCGGGCATCTTTACCGGCATTCTCAGCGGAACCGGCATGGTCGATGCCATGTCGAGAAGCTTCCTTGCGGCGATCCCGGACGAATACGGCCCCTATCTTGCACCGATCACGGCGCTGGCCAGCCTGCCGTTCACCTTCTTCATCTCCAACGATGCCTTCTATTTCGGGATCATGCCGATCATCGCCGAAGCGGGGGCGGAATACGGCATATCGCACGCCGAAATGGCACGGGCATCGCTGATCGGTCAGCCGGTGCACCTGCTCAGCCCGCTGGTGCCATCAACCTATCTGCTGGCCGGCCTTGCGGGCGTGGACTTTGCCGATCATCAGCGGTTTTGTCTGAAATGGGCCGTCATGATCTGCATGATCCTCATGGCTGCCGGGCTTTTGCTAGGCCTGTTCCCTTGGGTAACCGGCTGAGCAAGGCGGCTTCACCCGGCTTCAGGTCGCGACCGAGCCAGATCGAAAGCAGGCGTTCGCGTTTCTGCTGGTCGAGATAGACCAGCAGCCCGGGCCCGAGCGAGATCGGCCGGATCGGCCCGCCCGGCGGCGGCTCGCGCCCTGCAGGTTCGGTTTGCGACAGGACACCGTTCAGCCGCGAGCGCCGGGTCAGGGTTGCCTGGCCTTGCGGGGACACAAGATAGTCCAGAAACTTGCGCGCGGCCGCCGGGTTGGACGCGGTTTTGGGGATGACGGCGGTTCGTGCCAAAGCCAGCGCATAGTCTTCCGGATACACGATGATCAGGGCGGCGCCTGCGGCCTGGCGGGACCGAGCATAGGATTCGAGCACGTTATAGCCCAGAACAAGCTCGCCACGTTCGATCCGTTCGAGAAGTTCCAGCGTGGTGTCGGCGGTCTGGATCTGCGCCTGCTGCATCAGCGTGACCAGCGAGGCGGTGTCCGAACTGTTGCGGAAATCCTGGGACATCAGAAGATAGCCGACACTGCTGCGCACGGGATCGTAGGTGCCGATGCGCATGCGCCAGAAATCCGGATCGTCCCCCAGTGCCCTGATCAGCTCGGGCCTCGAGCGCGGCAGCGCGCGCCCCTTCATCAGGCGCCGGCTGTAGACCATCACGGCCGGCTCGATGGTGAAGCCGAACGCCTCGTCGCGCCATCTTGCCCAGTCCGGGAGGCGAAGCGTATCGGCCGATACATGCGGCATCGCATATCCGTCGTTGACGAGCTTGGTCTGGAGATCCATCGAACTGCTGATCAGGATATCCGCCCGCCCGGGCTGGCCCGATGGCGTATTGACCGCGCCCAGATACAGCGCCTTGGCGCCTTGCTCGAAAAACTGCACATCGATGTCGGGGTGAAGCCTCTCGAATTCGGACAGGACAGGTTCGAACACATCGGTGTCGGTCGAACTGTAGATCGTCAGCACGGATTGGTCCGAGGCGGCCGGCGCCCGGTGGTCGGGTTCGGCGCAGCCGCCGATCAGGACCGCAAGGATGAGCGCAACAGGTCTCATGTCCAGACCGCCGGAAGCTGCATCTCCACCCGCAATCCTCCGCCCGGCCGGTCGAGCAAGGCAATGCTTCCGCCATGGCATTCGATCGCTTCCTTGGCGATCGACAACCCCAGCCCCGCGCCTGTCGCCCCGGACGGGCCGCGGGCAAAGCGCGCAAACACCTCCGGCTTGAGAGCATCCGAAATCCCCGGGCCGCGGTCTTCGACCGCCAGAAGATATCCCGCGTCGATCGCGTCGAGACGGATCAGGACCTCTCCGTCCGCACCGGGACCATGGCGCAGGGCATTGTCGATCAGGTTCTTCACCGCTTCCCCGATCAGGACCGGGTCGCCCGTGAAAGGCGCTGCCTGGATGCTCGATTTCAACCTGAGATCGCTGTCCCCCACCTGCGGAACGGCGCCGCGAACGATGCCCTGGAGCGTCTCCAGCAGGTCGAACCGTTCCGACCGTCCGGAATTGGCGCGATACTGGACCGCAGCGTCGCTCAGCAGCTGGTTGACGAGGCGCGTCAGCCTGGAGGCATTGCGCTCGATCCGCTCGAGCGTGTCCCTCAGCTCTTCGGCGTTGCCGTCGCGGCCCACCTGGGCCTGTGCGAGCAATGCGGCAAGCGGCGTGCGCATCTGGTGCGCTGCGTCGGCGATGAAGGTCTGCAGGCGATCGATGTTTCCTTGCAGCCGGTGCATGAAACCGTTCATCGATCGGATCATCGGCGCGATTTCCGACGGCACAGGCGCGGTCAGGGGCCTGAGATCGCGGGGCTCGCGCCGCTCCAGCTCGTGCCCGATCTGGCGGAGCGGGCGCAGGGCTCCACTGATGCCGAACCACACCAGCGCCAGCGCCAGCACCGTCATCAGGATGATCGGCGCCACCGCGCGCAAAACCAGCTCCTGCTGCAGGCTTTCGCGTGCCAGCCGGGTTTGCCCAACCTGGACCCAGACCCAGCCCGGGCCTCCTGCCGAGGCAATCTGCCGGCCCAGGACCGCAAAGCGCACGTTCTCGCCGCGATACTGGGCATCGAAAAAGCTGGGTCCTGCGGCATTCATGCGCGCGCGCGGTCCAGGCGCGGGCGAGAGGCCCGGGATGTCCTGATATCCCGTGATCACCCTTCCGTCGGGCCGGGTCACCGAATAGAATACGCGGTCATCGGGCGCCGCCGAGAGCATGTCCAATGCGGCGTAGGGGATATCGACCGACACCTGGCCTCTGGACACCGAGATGGTTTCTGCAATCGACA
This sequence comes from Blastomonas sp., assembly GCF_030373265.1. GTDB lineage: Bacteria > Pseudomonadota > Alphaproteobacteria > Sphingomonadales > Sphingomonadaceae > Blastomonas. The sequence goes on along the minus strand of NZ_JAUCZC010000006.1, from coordinate 44,434 downwards.
GGGCCGAGCCTGCCAGCAGCCGGTCATAGGATCTGTCCGCCGCCACCAGCGCATAGGATCGCGCCGCCAGATAAAGTGCAACCATCCCCAAGGCAAACAGCGCTGCGGTCATCAGGGCGAGCCGCAGGCGAAGGGACATCGCCCTTTCAAGCACTGCCGTCGCCAGCCTCGGCCATATACCCGAACCCGCGGATCGTCCGGATGGTGATGGCGCTGCCCAGCTTTCGCCGCAGGCGTCCGACATAGAGTTCGATGGCGTTCATGCCGGCTTCGTCGTCGAAATCGAACAGCTGCGCAGAAATCTGCTCCTTGCTGATGGCCTTGCCAAGCCTGCCGATCAGGATCTCCAGCAGACGGAATTCCCGGTTGGGCAGGTGCAACTCCTCATCGCCGATCCGGGCGCTGCGCGCGGCCCGATCGAACACCAGCCGGCCCACCGTCGTCACATTGGAGGCCAAGCCCTGCGCCCGGCGCAAGAGAGCCCGGCAGCGCGCATCGAACTCCCTGAAGTCGAACGGCTTTGGCAGATAGTCGTCCGCCCCCACGTCCAGCGCATCGACCCGGTCTTCGACTTCCGAGCGGGCGGTGAGCATCATGACAGGCGTCGCGTGTCCGCGTGACCGCAACCGGCGCAGGATATCGAACCCGCTCATGTTGGGCAGCCCGATGTCGAGCAGCACCAGATCGTATTGCTGATACCCCAGTATGTCGTCCGCGCTTTCGCCGTCATGCTCCCAGTCGACGGCATGACCGTCGCGCCGCAGATGCCGGGTGACGGCATCGGCCAGATCGGCGTCGTCCTCAACGACGAGAATGCGCATCCGCTCTCCGTTCCGGCCGTGCTTTGGCGCGCAGCCATTTGCGGCGATACTAGCGCCGCTATTTGCGGGCTGGCAAGGCGATTGGCGGCCCGTGGCAATTTGATGACGCGATAGGTTCGTGACAGCAAAGGACGCTAGGAATGCCATGATACCTGCCGCCAAAGCGCAGGACATGAGGGGATCTGACATGCGACATCATCACGAGATTTCGACCGCCCGCCTGCATCGCAACGCTTTGCCGATGCCCCCGACGGGCCTGTCGGTGACGCCCAATCGGGGCAAGATGTCACCATTGCTCGGGCGCATGCTGGCATCGTTGAAAGGGGGGTGCGTGATCACCGCTGTGGCGGTTGGCACCCTTCCCGGCGCTGCGGCACAAAGCTCCGACCCGCAACAGCAGCCGGCACCGGCTACGGATGACGATCAGCCCGAAGGCACCATCATCGTCACCGGGCGCGCACAGCAGCTTTATCGCGTGCAGGAAGTGCTGGTCGGAAAGTTGTCGACCACGCCGCTCGAATCGAGCCAGATGGTCACGACGATCACAAACCAGCTCATCGAGGATCAGGGCGCGCGAGATGCGCAGGACCTGTACCGCAATATTTCCGGCGTCAGCTTATACAGCTTTGCAGGCGTCGCAGCGCGCGGGTTTCGCCAGGAAGAAATCTTCTACGACGGCCTGCGCGGCGACCCCAACGCCGGCTTTGCGGTTCCCCAGCTGTTCAATGTGGAACGGGTCGAGTTCCTCAAGGGGCCGGCCGGCATGCTGTATGGTCCAGGCGCGCCGGGGGGCCTGTTCAACTATGTCACGAAAAAGCCCACCGAGCAGTCCGAGGCCGAGGTGCGAATCATCGGCGGCACCGCTGGCAGATATGGCGGTCTGGCCGAAGCCAATGGCAGCTTGGGAGGCGGGTTTTCCGCTCGCGGGGGTCTCTTCTACGAGGACCGCGGGCTGCTGCGGTTCAATGCCTCGCAGGAAACCCTGATTGCCGATGGCGGGCTTGCCTACAACACCGGCGATACCAGGATCATCTTTCAGGCCACCCGCTATGACCAGAAGCAGAACGCCGCCCGCCTGCGCGGGGTGCCGGTGGATGACGAGGGCCGTTTCCTGACCAGCCGGCGCTGGAACGCGAACGAACCCGATGATTTCCTGAAGATGAAGTCCGACGTGCTGCAAGGCCGGATAGAAGCAAAGCCGTTCGCCAACGTGGTGCTGGACGCCACTGTGCGGTACAACGACGGCGAGGAAGAGCAGCGCTATCACGAGCTCAACGCCCTGCTCGATACCAACAATGACGGGGCCATCGATGCCGTGCGCCGCGAATTCCGCGTACAGCAGCGCGAGCAGGAAAGCTGGTCCTATGGCGCGAATGCGGTCTGGTCGGCCGAGATCAGCGGGACCGTCAAGAACCGGGTGCTGCTGGGATTTGACCGCTACACGATAACCGAATCGCGGGTTGCCAGCCGGCTGCGCGGCAACACCCGCCCAACGCCGGGCCTGCCTTCGCCGATCAGCCTGTTCGATCCGGTGTATCAACCCGGCGTGAGCGCAACCTATATCGACGGCCCGCAGACGTCCAACGCCATCGAAAGCAAACGCGAGGGTTTCTATGCGCTGGATGAACTGTCTCTGGGCCCTGTCATCCTGACCGCCGGCATCCGCTACGATTCCTATCGCGACGATGTCAACGGCGAGGTCTTTTCCGGCGACAACTGGAGCTACCGGTTCGGAGCGGTCTATCGCCTGAACGAAGAGATCAGCGTTTTCGGTCAGTATGCGACCACCTTCGAGCCGCAAAGCCCCGGATCCCAGACGCCGCTGACCGGAGGGCCGTTCGATCCGACCTCGGGCGATATCTTTGAAGGCGGCTTCAAGACCGCGTTGTTCAATGGTCGCGTGCAGACCGCTGGTGCGGTCTACCGGATCCGGCGCACCAATGTGCTGCAGAACGATCCGCGCGGCGATGTCGGTGGCGACGGGGTGGATGATCTGATCGCTGCCGGCGAAGTGGTCAGCAAGGGGTTCGAATTCGACCTTGCCACCGATATTACCCCCAATTGGGTGGTGACCGCCAACTACGCCTATAACGACACGCGGATCACCGAGGGCTTCGTCAGCGGTGCCGGGGACATCGGCGACAGCGTGGGCGACCGCTTCGCCAATGCGCCCAAGCACACCTTGGGGTTCTGGACCCGGTACCAGTTGCCAAAACTGGGTCTCGCGGCGGCGATAGGGGGGGATTATGTCTCGCGGCGGCTGAGCGTCGATGGCCAGACCGTCCGGCCCTACATGATCTTCGATGGATCTCTGATCTACGAAAAAGGTCCGATCCGAGCGATGTTCCGGGTCGAGAACATCCTCGACAAGACCTATGCCGCCTCGGGCTTTCTGGTCCGCAGCGGGCATTATCCAGGCCGCCCCCGCTCAGCCTTTGTCGAACTGCGCTACCTGTTCCTTTGAGTTCGGATTCCCACGATCATTCCCTATCGGCTACCCGGAGTTACAAAGACCATGATGAAGCCCCAAGCCTTCACCTTATCAGTTGCGCGCACCGTGGCAGCGCTTTGGCTGACCATGGCAGCGATGCCCGCCAGCGCCAACAGCGACACACCGCTCAACATTCCGGAGAACTGGTTCGTCCCGCTGACCGTGGCGGAAATCCAGACCCAGCTGGACCGCGGCATCAATCTGAACGAACTCAACCATCACGGCTCCTCGGTGCTCGTTCGCGCCGGGAATTCTATGGCCAAAGAGGATGTCTGGAAGTTCCTCATCGACAACGGTGCCAAGCTGACCGAAGCGCAGCTTGAGGGGCGCGAGGCGATCTTCTGGGTCACCAAGGGGGGCACGCCCGAGGCGGTGCGCTTGGTGCTGGCGCACGCGGGCGTCAATGTGAACGCGCTCGATGGAACCGGGCGCAACGCCTTTGCCCACGCCACCCGGCTGCAACCCGATCTGCAGGTCTACCGGGAACTGATCAAGGCCGGCGTCGACGTCAACAACCGCGACGTCAACGGCCGGACGGCCATGCATGAAGCCGCGATGCGCGCGCAGTATGTGCATCTGTTCGAGTTCTTTCATTCGCTCGGCCTGCGTTACGACACCGACGACAAGAATGGCTGGGATCCGTTTCTCAATGCAGCCTGGCGCAACCCCACCTATGACGTCGTGGTGCATCTGGCCAAGCACAGCGACATCAACAAGGTCGGCAAGGATGGCCTGAACGCCGCCATGCTGGCCGCCGAGAACAACCCCAACGCCAAGGTCCTGCGCTTTCTGCTGGACCAAAGGTTGAAGGTCGATGGCCGCGACCAGAACGGCGCGACCGCGCTCGTCAGGGCGGGCCGGAACAGCGCGGAGGTTGCAAAGCTGCTGCTGGATATGGGGCAGGACGTCAACGCGACCGACAATCTGGGCAATACCGCCTTCATCGTGACCGGCAAGGCGCAGACGCATGCGCCCGCGCTGATCCGGCTGCTTGCCGGTGCAGGCGCCGACGTCCACGCCGTCAACCGGGATGGAGCGAACGCCCTCATGGTGGCCCTGGAAAGTGCAGATGCCTACAAGAGCGGGCCGCAGACCATTCGTCTGCTGATCGAGGACTATGGCCTCAAGCCGGTTCCGAAGCTCGCCAATGGCGACACAGCGCTGACGATTGCAGCCAAAGCCAACCAGCCCGCATCGGTACTGCGCCTGCTCGTCACCGCAGGGGCGGACAAGGATGCAACCGGACCCGACGGCCGCACGGCGCTCGAAATGTACGAGAGCGCGAACATCAATAGGGGCGCGATCGATTATCTTCGCTCGCTCAAGTGACCGATCGGGCGAAGGCGCGGTGCACGTGGTGACCTGCTGAGGCCGCGCCAGACCGGGCAAAGGGGGGACGCGGCCGTGCTTTTGTCGCCGGCTGGCCCCCGGCTCGATCCGGTGGATCCCGGTCCGCCCGCCTGGACCAGACGCCGCGCACCGGCGCCCGCCGCGGGCCCCTGGCCGCCACCCTGCCGCTCCGGATGCCGATGCCACACGGCAACTGAGGCGGCTGCGGCGGACACGGGGGGAGTTTTGCGCTGGTGTGCAGGCGGGGCCGCGTGCCAAAGGGGTTGGCCGCGCACCGGTGCCCGGCGATCCCAAGGCTATCCCCACTCATGCTCGACACGCTTGTTCAATTGATCGACATCTACAGCGCCCAGATCGGTCTGGTGCTGCTGATTGCCATTTTCGCGGCGTTCATGACCGAGCGGTTTCCGCCGGTGGTCGTCGGGGTGACCGGGGCGGCGGTGGTGATGGTGCTGGGCTATGTGTCGGTCGCCGATGTGCGCGGCGTGTTCTCGAACTCCGCCCCGCTGGCGATCGGTGCGCTGTTCGTGCTGTCGGGGGCGCTGGTGCGCACCGGCGCGATCGAGGCGGTGATGGGACTGCTGATCCGCCGTGCCGAAAGCAACCCCAGGCGCGTCATGGCCGAGGTCTTCGGCGGAACGCTGGGGGCTGCGGCGTTCGTCAACAACACGCCTGTGGTCATCATCATGATCCCGATCGTCAAGAAGCTGGGCAAGGCGCTGGGCATTTCGGCGACGCGGCTGCTGATCCCCTTGTCCTATCTGGCGATCCTCGGCGGAACGCTGACGCTGGTCGGAACATCGACCAACCTGCTGGTCGATGGTGTCGCGCGCGGGCTTGGCCAGCCTGCCTTCGGGGTGTTCGAAATCACCGGGGTGGGGCTGATCACGGCGCTCACCGGCGCGCTGCTGCTGCTGTTGCTCGGCCCCCGGCTGCTGCCCGACCGTCCCGAAAGCGCTGCCGCCGACAGCGACGCGCACGAGTGCCTGTCCGAATTGCTGGTGGGGCCGGATTCGGAGATGATCGGCAAGGCGATCGAGGACATCTCGGCGCTCAAGCCCGAACGGGCACGCATTCTGGGGCTCAAGCGGCAGGGCGACGTTCGGCGCAAGGGCTTCGAGACCGCCGTGCTCGAGGCGGGCGACCGGCTGGTGATTGCAGCCTCGCCGCACGAGCTGGCGGCGTTTGCCTCGGGCGAGGGGTTCGAAACCGGGCTGGCCGGGCTGGGTGGGGGACTGGCGCTACACGGCGACAAGCGTCCCGAGGACGTGACCCTGTACGAAGCGACGATCGCGCCCACCCATCCCAGCATCGGGCGGCATCTCGCCGAAATTCCGATGTTGTCGCGGCTGCGGGTGCGCATTCTGGGGATTTCCCGCGCGCGGCATCTGCCCGGCCCGGATATGCCCACCGCGCGGCTGCGCGCTGCCGACACCCTGCTGATCGCGGCGCGACCGCCCGAACTCGCCCAGCTTCAGGACAACATCCACCTTGCTGGCATCGCCGCTGCCAAGGCGACGCCCTATCGGCGCGCCAAGGCGCCGATTGCGGTGCTGACGCTGTTGGCAACGGTGCTGGCAGCCGCACTCGGGGTGATGCCGATCGAGGGCCTCGCGATCATCGGGGTGGCGGTGGTGCTGATCACCCGCACCATCGACCCCGCCGAAGCGTGGGCCGCGATCGACGGAAGCCTGCTCGTTCTCATCTTCGCGATGCTGGCGATCGGCACCGGGTTCCAGAATGCCGGTAGCGTCGATCTGATCGTTGGGGCGGTCGCACCGATGCTGACCACCGCGCCGCTGTTTCTGCTGATCCTCGCGGTCTATGCGCTGACCTCGCTGCTGACCGAGGCTGTGACCAACAACGCGGTGGCGGTCCTGCTCACCCCGATCGTCATCGGCATCGCAGCCAATATGGGGATCGATCCCAGGCCGTTGCTGGTCGCCGTGATGCTGGCCGCGTCGGCAAGCTTTGCCACGCCCATCGGGTATCAGACCAACACCATGGTCTATGCGGCGGCGGACTATCGCTTCTCCGACTTTCTTAAGATCGGCATTCCGATGAACGTCGTGGTCGGTCTGGCGGCTTCCGCATCGATCTATCTGATCTTCTAGCAGCGTGCCGGATTGCACGCATACGCTCGATCCAGCGCAGGCTCGGGCGCATGCGGCCAGCCGCTGGCGCCGCACGATCTGCCGCAGATACCCACCCCCGGTAGAAAAACTATCTTGCCAACTGAAACGGTAGAGAATAGCTCTGTGTCTGCGGGCCATGCTGCATGCAGCCGGTCCGCACCAGTTTTCACAGGGAGTTTCGCCTCATGCCTCCTTCAAAATCCGCTGATGCCCCACCTGCTGCTGCCGCGTCCGTGCCAATGTCTGCGATCGCCGAAGCGATTGCCAAACTGCGCTTCGGAGCGGTCACGCTGACCGTGCACGATGGCAGGCTGGTCCAGATGGACGTCACCGAACGCCAGCGCTTTTCCTGATAGCCCCATCCCTCGACTGCCGGGACCGGGAGACCGGGCCGGCGTTTTTTCGAGGCCTTTTCTGACGCAACCACTGTTACAGCGTGCCGACCGGACAGCCGGAAGCACTTCCATCCCTGGGGGTCCTTCCAAATGTCCATGTCTTTTGCCGCCCGTTCGTCCTTTGCTGCGCTGGCCATCGCTCTTGCATCGCAGGTGCCGGCGCTCGCGGCCGATACGGAGGCCACCGCAGCCAACGCCCAGCCGGATGCGGGCGAAGAGGTCCAGCAACAGCCCGGCAACGTGATCATCGTCTCCGCCCGCCGCCGCGACGAATCCTCGCAGGACGTGCCGATTGCGCTCTCGGTGGTCGATGTGACCACGCTCGACAACACCGGCAGCTTCAACGTCAGCCGGTTGACGCAATTGCAGCCGACATTGCAGTTCTACTCCTCCAACCCGCGCAATTCGGCGATCAACATCCGCGGGCTCGGCGCGCCGTTCGGCCTCACTAATGACGGCATCGAACAGGGTGTCGGCATCTATATCGACGATGTCTTCGTCGGCCGGGTGGCGGTGGCGACGCTCGATTTCCTCGATATCGCGCAGGTCGAGACGCTGCGCGGGCCGCAGGGCACGCTCTACGGCAAGAATACGACTGCGGGCGCGATCAACATCACCTCGAAGGAACCGAGCTTCGATTTCGAGGGCCGCGCCGAGGTCACCGCAGGCAATCTCGAGTTCCGCCAGGCCAAGGCATCGGTGTCCGGGCCGCTGTCTGACACTGTCGCTGTGCGTTTCGGGGTTGCGACCACCGATCGGCGGGGCACGATCTTCAACGTCGCCACCGGCACCAACGTGAACGAATTGAACAATCTGGGGATTCGCGGCACGCTGCTGTGGAAGCCGAGCGATTCCCTCAAGGTGACGCTGGCGGGCGACTACAACCGCCAGAACCCCGAATGCTGCGCGCAGATCTATGCGCGCTACGGCAGCACCCAGCGCCCGGCCAACCGCCAGTTCCCCGCGCTGTCGGCGGCGTTCGGCTATGCCCCGCCCAGCCTCGACGCGTTCGACCGGGTGACCGATGTCGATGCAGAGCTCAGCGCCAAGAGCATCCTGGGTGGTGCATCGCTCAAGCTCGAATGGGATGTCGGCCCCGGCACGCTGACTTCAGTCAGCGCCTGGCGCTTCTGGGACTGGACCCCTTCGAACGACCGCGACTTCACCGGCCTGCCGATCACGCTCAAGGTCAACAACCCCTCGCAGCAGGAGCAGTTCACGCAGGAAGTGCGCTATGCCGGATCACTGGGCGAGCGCATCGATTTCGTCGCAGGCGTGTTCGGCTTCTATCAGACCATCGACACCCAGGGCATCCAGGAGCAGGGGCCGGCCGCGAGCCGCTGGCTGCTCAACCCGACCAGCGCGCTCGCCAACAACCCGGCGGTGCTCAACGGGTTGGTTGCCAACAACGATATCGGCTTCAAGAACACCAGCGTCGCCGCCTTCGGCCAGCTCAGCTGGAAGGTCACCGATGCCCTGACCATCCAGCCGGGCATCCGCATCAATTACGACAAGAAGACCGGATCGTACAACTCGGTGGTGACGGGAACCGCCTCGAACGGCACCCGCCAGTTGGTCACCTTCAACGGGCCGTTCGCCAACGATCCCTGGATTGTCGCGCAGCGCGGGGTGCTCGCGCCGCAGTTCTTCGAACCCGAATTCAGCGACTGGAACCTGTCTTATGACCTGACCCTGGCCTATCGCGTCTCCGACGATGTCCGCGCGTATGCAACCTATGCCAAGACGTTCAAGACCGGCGGCATCAACCTGTCGGGCGTGCCCAATGACGCGGCGGGCAACCCGCTGCTCGCGGCAGGCGCGGTCGCGCCCGAGAAGGTCGATCATTTTGAGGTGGGATTGAAGACGCAATTCTGGGACCGCCGCGCGACGCTCAACCTTGCCGGCTTCTGGACCGAGATCGGAGACTATCAGGCGACGGTCAACAACGGCCAGCTGGGCGTGCTGCGCGGCTACCTCGCCAATGCGGGCAAGGTTCGGGTGCGCGGGATCGAGGCGGACTTCAGCGTGCGGCCCTCGGAGCGGTTCAACGCCTATGTCAGCGGCGCCTATACCGACCACGAATATGTCCGCTTCGTCGACGCCCCATGCCCGCCCGAACTGGCCGGCGGCACCACCGTCACCGGGACACAGGTGCCCGGTGCCCCCGGGGTGCCCGGTGCGCTGAGCCCGGCCAACTGCGATATCTCGGGCCAATGGCTGCCCGGTATCTCGAACTGGGCGTTCTCTTATGGTGCAGAGGCCAATGCGCCGGCCTCGATTTTCGGGCTCGACGGCTTTGCCTATATCGGGTTCGACGGCAACTACCGCTCGAAATTCTCGTCGAACCCCTCGCGCTCGATCTACACCGACATCAATGGCTATGCGCTCACCAACTTCCGGCTGGGCTATCGCACCGATGACGGGCTCAACGTCTTCGCCTGGGTGCGCAACGCCTTTGACGTGAACTATTTCGAGCAACTCGCGGCCAACACCGGCGGCAACACCGGCCTGATCGCCGGACAGCCCGGCGACCCGCGCACTTTCGGCCTGACGCTTGCCTCCAGCTTCTGATCCTCCAGCTTCTGGCCCTTTTTCATGCGATTTGCAGATGGCGATCTTGCGTCATCCGGTTCATGTGTCGTCTATTCGCTGATCGATAAGGCCGTGGCCATGAAGACAAGGTTCCTGTCCCTCGTTGCACCGATGCTGCTGTGCGCGGCGCCCGCGCTCGCCCAGGCACCCCAGACCGAGGCCGAGATCGTCGTCAGCGCGAAGCGCTCGGGTGCGCCGATGTGGACGATCGATACGCCCACCGGAACGGTTCTGCTGGTAGGTGAAATCCGCGCGGTTCCCAAGTCCACGCCATGGGAGCCCGAGCGGTTGCGCGACGCCGCGCTGGAAGCCAGCCGGGTGATCCTGCGGGCCGCTCCCAAGTTCTCGCCCGGCGATGTCCTGCGCCTGATCTTTCGCGGTGGACGCTTCACCAAACTGCCCGACGGGCGGGTAGCGGCGGACTATCTGACCGTGGAGCAGCGCAGCCGCCTGGCTGCGCTCGAGACGCAGTACAAGGCCGACTATGATCGCGGCAGTTTTCTGATGTCTTCGTTCGACCTGCTGGCACGTCGGCTGGATTTCGACCGCGACACGACCGACGACGCCACCGACATCGTGCAAAAGGCCGCCAGGCGGGCCGATATACCGATCGTCCGGCCCGAGCGGTTTCGCGGTGAAGATCTGCTGGACAATCTGGCGGCGGCTGCGCCCGCCAGCCACATCCCCTGTCTGGAAGCCGCGATGCGCGCGACCGAAGCAGGGCAGTCGATCATCGAGGCGCGCGGGAACGACTGGCGCGAATTCGATATTCCGGCAGTGATGACCAATCCGCTCGAAATTGCCCTCAACACGTGCTGGCCGTGGGCCGATGAGGACCTGGGCGGCGAAATCCGCGATCAATGGACCCGATTGATCAGCGAGGCGTCCAGCACGGAAGGTGTGACGCTGGCGGTCGTGCCCTTGGGGGTGCTTGCCGAGAAGCAAGGCGTGCTCGACCAGCTTGAAGCCCGCGGCTTTGATGTTGCCGGACCGCCATGGCGGTGAACCGTGTCGTCCTGAGGCGCAACCTGAGACTTCGGCGCTTTCTTGCGCTGGTCAGTCAGCCCGTATCTCGGGTCAAAGCTCTGGTGGCTTTCCTGCCCTGAGCGCTGCTGCCAGTCGAGATTCGATCTCGGCCTGCGCCAGGTTTCTGGCCGACGTGGCACGCGCTTGGGAAGATGGGTGAGACGGTCGTTGGCAACCGCAGCTTGAGGGCCGGAACTGCCGTTCGTTTCGTCCGTTGGAATTGCATGCCTGAAGCCATCGGAAATCAGACATTGGTCATCGAGATCGCGCGTCCCCAGTTTTTCTTCGCGGTAAGCCTGACGCCACCGGGGATCCTTGCAATCGGAGCCCTGACCACGGCCATTCTCTTGGCCACAAGTGTAATTGTCAGAACGTCGATCAAAGGGTCCAGACAAGGCTGATTCACGCGATATGCAACGCCTCGCACCCTGCGCGAATAAGATCGGGTAACGGCGCTGATTTCCGCGCAACAAGGTCGAACCGGACTGTGGTGGCTGTCAGAACGGCGTGCTCAACCCCAGCATCGGGGTCGGTCATGATGTGCCGGGTGACGATCGAACTGCGCCCGGTACGGACGACGCCGCTGCGGATAAGAAGCAGAGCACCAATGGCCACCTCAGACTTATAGTCGATCGAGTGGTTCACGTCCGCCCAGCCCAGCTCGCCAGCCTGCGCTGCTGGCCGGTCGCCCAGCGCGTGCATCAGATGATAAGATGCGACATCGAACATCTCGACATAGCGAAAGGTTGTTAGGTGCCCCATCTGGTCGCACAGCCAGGGGAAGGCGACTCCGCGATAGGTTTCGATCATCGGCATAGCGACTTCTCCTGCGAGTGTGGGAACGGGTGCGTATGGCCCCAAGGCCACGTCCAGCGCCATGCCGGCGTAGCCGGTCCGGCGATCAAGGCGCTGACTTCGCGCGAACGCGTCACGCGTCCATGCTGTGCAAACTGTTCGTGGTTGTTGATAAGATCCTGCTCGCGGTACACATAGTTGACCATCATGCCTTCGCTTTGTGCCAACCCCTTGGCTGATGGATCGGCATGGCTGTTGATCCGCCACAGCTCTGCCCCGTTGCCCAGATGGAATGCAGCAACCGGATCGGAAGCCTTTCCGGGGCTTCCATCAGGCTTTGCTCCGGTAAGGTACAGCGCACACAGCCTGCGGGGATCGTCGCCATCGCGCCCCAGATCTCGCCCGCCAGCCTTGAGCCAGCGGGTCAGTCCAGGAATGGGAGATAGCGTTGCAAACGTCGTCAGCGAGGGGTATTCGACTTTCAGATCGGCAACGATCTGCTTGATCAGAAAGTTGCCGAATTGCAGTCCGCGCAGCCCGGGTTCGCAGTTGCTGATCGAATAAAAGATCGCGGTGCTGGGCTGATCGGGCGGGCTACGGTGCGCCGGGTGATCCAGCAAAGGCGCAATCGCGCAGCTGACATGGTCGGTCAAAGCCACCTCGACAAAAATCAGAGGAGTGTCGGGTAGCGCGGGGTGGAAAAAACCGTAGCAGCGCCGGTCACCCTCCAGCCGTCCGCGCAGATCCGACCAGCCCGCGATATTATGGACCGCTTCATGCTCGATCAGTCGCTCGAGCAGCCGCGCCGGGCTATCCCAGGTGATCGGCCTCAGCTCCAGGAAGCCGCGGTTGAACCAGGATGCAAGCAGGTGTTTGAGATCAGCCTCCAGCGGCGCCAGTGCAGGGGTTTGGGATAGCTGTTGCAGAAGACGCGCTCTCCAGGTCACCAGATGTCTCGTTCCGCAGGGCGCGGCATTCAACCGCCGCAGCAGCTCTTGGCGACGCGGCTCGGCGCTGCGCGTCAGCTGTGCTGCCCCCTCGGCATCAGGCCGTTTCAACCATTGATCCACGCTGGCGCCGAGCGTTGCAGGGTCGGGACCAAGCTGCTCAACCAGCCAGTGGCTATAGGCAATTTCGGCGGCCTCATCGAGCGTTGCCAGCGCTTCTGCCAGCCGGGTCGCAGTCAGGGTTCCCTGCGTCTCGCCGCAGCTCTCCAGCAGGCCGAGTGATAGCTGCTGGACCCTGGCAAGAAGGTCGGGCACTGCTTGCGCCTTAGTGAGGAACGGCAGGCTCAGACGCATGGGACGAAACGTTCGGCATGCACACGCCGCAGCTCGGCTTTCTGCACCTTGCCCATCGCATTGCGGGGCAGGGAAGGTGCAAACGCGACGGCCTTGGGCAGCTTGTAACTGGCCAGCTGTCCGCGGAGGCGATCGACTATCCCGGTTGCCTCGAGCACACGGCCCGGTTTGAGGCACACCACCGCCAGCACCGCCTCACCGAAATCGGCGTGCGGCACCCCGACCACCGCGACATCGCCGACTTCGTCCATCGCCTCGATCAGCGCTTCGATCTCGACCGGATAGATGTTCAGCCCTCCTGAAATGATCATGTCCTTGTCGCGACCAACGATTCGGACCACCCCGTCGGCATCAATCGTGGCGATGTCCCCGGTGATGAAGTAACCGTCGTCACGAAACTCCTCGCGCGTCTTTTCGGGCATCCGCCAATAGCCTGAAAACAGGCTGGGTCCTTTGACTTCGAGCACACCGGTCTCGGCCTTGTCGGCGAGGCGAACGCTATACCCCGGCAGCGGTTGCCCCACTGCGCCGGGCAGCCTTTGACCATCGAGCGGGTTGGAGCAGATAATGCCGCATTCGGTCATGCCATAGCGCTCGAGAATGCTGCGCCCTGTCCGCTCGCCAAAAGCAGCGAAAGTGACTGGGGTCAGCGGTGCCGAACCACTGACAAACAGGCGGACGTGCTGGGTCGTATCGCGGTTGAGTTCCGGCATGGAGAGCAACCGGGTATAATAGGTTGGTACACCCATGAAGATGGTGGCGCCGCCAAGCTGTTCGAGGACCAGCCTAGGATCGAAACTGGGCATCAGGTCGATCCGTGCGCCCGCCAGCAGCAGTGGGTGCAGCGCGACGAACAGCCCGTGGATATGGTATAGCGGCAAAGCGTGCAACAATGTGTCCTCCGCGCTGATTCGCCAGACTGCGGCGAGATCGCGGGCGTTTGCGAGCAGATTTCCCTGGCTGATCATCGCGCCCTTCGAACGTCCGGTGGTTCCCGAGGTGTAGACGATTGCAGCGAGCGTGTCGGGCGACGTGGGACCGGGGGGCAAGCCGGCAAGCGAGGGTTCAACCGCGTGCCAGGAGCCTTCGCCATCCAGGCCGAGCGTGTGGAGGCACAGCGCATTGGGCAGGCATCCCGACTGTTGCAGCCCGGCTGCGGCATCGGGTGCGCAGATGAACAAGGCGGGCTCGGCATCACCCAGAAAATAGCCGATCTCGTCAGGACGATAGGCGTCATTGAGGGGAAGATAGACCGCGCCCAGCCGCAGGCAACCGAGATACAGCAGAACAAGGTCAATCGACTTGGGCGCCTGTACCGCGACCCGGTCGCCCGGCGCGACGCCCAGTTTCATCAGCCGCGCAGCGACATCGTCCATAGCCAGGCGCAGCTGCCTGCCGCTGAGCGTTCGATCCCCCTGCGCGATCAGAATCCGGTCAGCGACATGGTCGAACGACGCCACCAGCGCTGCGGTAAGGCTTGTATCGGTCATGCGCCCGCTGGCTCCTGTCAACATCACGGCATTGTCCGGGTACCGGCGGGCCGCTGGTGGACACTGACTAGGCTTCACCATGCGCCCCTGTCAACCCGAGAGTGCAATATCGTCGACGATATGCCAATTTCAATCTATTTGAAACTTCCATACCGCAATAATCGTCGACGATAGTCCCCTCTGCTTCCAAACGTCTCTGCCACTGGTGATTACATCATGAGTGAGTTACGAGGACGGATCGTCGACAATCTACGAGGACATCCAGTGAGCAAGACGACAACAGGCGAACCCAAGGGCAAGCTCGCCGCAAAACAGCGGGCCGCGTCGAAGAAATCCGGCCCGGCAAAGCCCAAGGTTCCGGTGAGGCCTTTCGGAGCCCAGAAGATCACCGCAGGCGGTGAACTCAAGATGTCGCTGGTCGAGCGGGTTTATCAGACGCTGATGGCTGCCATGGACCGGGGCGAGCTCGCACCCGGCAGCCGGATCATCGCGGCCGAGGTGGCACAGCAGCTCGACCTCAGCCGCGCGCCGGTGCGCGAGGCGTTAGCGGTGCTTGCCGGTCAGGGGCTGGTCGAACTGCTTCCGGATCGCGGCGCGGTGCTGCGTCCGATGGAGCAGCATGACCTTGCTGACATGTATGAGGTTCTCGCGCCTATCGCCGCGCTAGGCCTCAAAGCCGCCGCCGCCCGTGCGCAGCAAGGTGACAACCCGGCGCTGATCCGCGCAGCAATGTCGGCGATCCGCGCCGCGGCTTCCAACCCTGCCGAGGGAGTGGCCTTCTTCCAGGCGCTGAACAATTTCCATTATGTCGCAAACGGCATCGCGCAAAAGCCCTATATCGATTTCGTGATGCGCATGATGCAGATCGAATACTGGAACCGGCTGCTTGTCGCCGCGATCGATCTTGGCGCGCACGCTCCGCAATATGTCATCAACTATCAGAGACTTACCGATGCACTGCTCGAGTGCGACTCGCGGAGCGCCGAAGCCGTTATCCTGCATCATTGCGATTGGTGCATCCGGTTGCTCACGCCATCGCAAGACCCATAAGCTGAAAAGATCGTCGACAATAAATGGCAGTTTTGACAGAGATTTGACCCTAATAAGACAAATCGTCGACGATTGACTTGATTATCGAATTGGCCTGTGTCTACACTGTGTCACGGCTAGGCAAGCGTGCCGACGGCCGGGGACAGCAAAAGGGGACGATCATGGTCAGCCAATTCGCATCGATGCGGGGAGCATCTGCAATCGCAATCGCGGTCACCATCGCATCTCCTGCTGCATTCGCCCAGGAAGCCGCCCCTGCTGATCGCGAACCTGGCCGCTCGGCTTCGGGCTATGACGACGAGATCATCGTCACGGCGACCCGTACCGGTGAGACCCGATTGCAGGATACACCGCTCGCAGTGACCGCTGTGAGTGCCGAAACGCTCGACCGCGCCGGAATCAAGGACATTCGCGATCTCGTGTCGCTCGCTCCCGGGCTTCAGGTCACACAGAATGCCACATTCTCGCAGGTCTATATCCGCGGGATCGGCTCCAACAACGTCTTCGGCGGATCGGACCCATCGTCGACGATGCACGTCGATGGCATCTATATGGCGCGTCCCGGAAGCTATCTGAGCAACTTTCTCGACGTGGAACGTATCGAGGTGCTGCGCGGCCCCCAAGGCACGCTTTATGGTCGCAACTCGGTCGGGGGAACGATTAATGTCATTAGCCGCAAGCCCGACGATGTGATGCGCGCCCGTGCGCAGCTCACTTATGGCAATTACGATTTCATGCGCGCCGAAGGCTATGTCAGCGGACCCGTCGTCCCCGGCAAGATCGCCGCCTCGTTCTCGGTGCTGCGTTCCAGGCGCGACGGGTTTCTTGCCAACGCCGTTCCCGGTGTCGGCGATATCGACGACGAGGACACCATCGGCGGCCGCGCACAGCTGCGCTTCACCCCCAACAGCAGGATCGATCTGGTGTTGCGCGCCGACTACCTCCACTCCGACGATGCGCTCGGCGGCTATGTAAAGATGCTGCAGCCCACGACCGATCCGGTCGCCAACAGCGTGCTGGGCGATTTTCGCACCGTGGCGCTCAATATCCGCTCGGCATCGGAGCGTACGCAATGGGGTACGTCAGCTGATCTGAGCTACGATCTGGGTGGCGCAACCTTGCACTCGCTTACCGGCTATCGCACCAACAAGCTGCAGCAGGTCGGCGATACCGACGGTACTGCGCTCAATATCCGTCGTACCGATCAATTCGAGGGCCAGCGCCAGTTTTCGCAGGAGCTCAACCTCTCGGGCACGCTCGGGGACCTGTCGTACATTCTGGGCGTCTATTATTTCGATGAGAACATCCAGGTGGACTCTTCGGTCACGACCTTTGCCGCCAACGTCCGCGCCAATTTTGCGCCGGTCATAGAAACCGCGGCGATCGCGGGTTTCGTCCAGGCCAATTACGCGCTGACCGACCGTCTCAGCCTGACTGCCGGCGCGCGCTACACCCGCGAGCGCAAGCGTTTCGACCAGACCGCCAGCCAGTTCTTCGCGACTACCGGCGGCTTCCGGCCCGGCTTCCCTGAAACCTATCAGTTGCGCGACGTCTACTCGGCGTGGACCCCCAAGATCGGCATTGAGTTCCGGCCCGCAGATGACGTGCTGGTCTACGCCTCGGCGACCAAGGGGTTCAAGTCGGGTGGCTTCAACTTCGCCAGCCGCAACGCCAGCCAGGGCTTTGATCCCGAAACGCTGTGGAGCTATGAAGCCGGTGTCAAGCTCGAGCTGTTCGATCGGCTGTGGCGCCTCAACGGCACCTATTTCCATTATGATTACACCAATCTGCAGGTGCAGTCGTTCCTGTCACCGGGCGTGATCGACATCACCAACGCTTCCGATGCGACCGTCGATGGGGTGGAGATCGAATCCTTGCTGCGTCCCGTTCAGGGAATTCAGATTGGTGCAAACCTGGCGTATCTCGATGCGGTCTACAAGAATTACACCACCGCGCTCGCACCGGGCAACGTCGTGTTCGATGCGTCCGGCAACCGGCTCAACCTTGCGCCGAAATGGGCCTATGCAGCCTTTGTCGATCTCGATCTGCCGGTCGGCAACGGCTCGATCATCGGGCGTGCGGAATACAGCCACCGCGGCCGCCAGTTCTTCACCGCGGGCAATGTCGGTCTCGACCAGCAGTCGCCTTACGGCCTGGTCAACGCCAGCCTTGGCTATGATTTTGGCGACAGCGGTTTTCGCGTGATGTTGTTTGGGCGCAATCTGGCCGACAAGGAATATGTCACCAGCACCGCCAGCTTTGCTTCGGGCATAGTTGGACGGGTCGGCGAGCCGCGGACCTATGGCATCCGCCTCAGCGCCGCCTACTGATGGTGTATCTATCCTTGCCCAGCCAGAGTGACCACCCAACGATGACTTCACGGATCAAAGCCCCCGTCACGGGCCATTGCGACCCAGAATTCGCAGCGGTACGCGAAGCGTTCGAAGCCAATTTTCGCGAGCGCGGCGAGCGCGGGGCCGCCGTTGCGGTCTATCGCGATGGCGTCAAATGCGTCGACCTTTGGGGCGGCTGGTCCGACAGGGCTCAGACCCGTCCATGGGCGCAGGACACCATCATCTGCATGATGTCGGTGGGCAAGGGTATGGCGGCTTTGTGCTTGTGGATGCTCGCCGATCGCGGCGCGCTCGATATGGACGCGCCAGTGGCACGTTACTGGCCCGAGTTCGCTGGCAGCGGCAAGGCTGAGATCACCGTTCGCACGCTGATCACCGGCAAAGCTGGGCTCTTGTTCGCCGATGCCGCGCCCGACGGTGCGGGGCTTGACTGGGAGGCGATGATCCGCGCCTATGAGGCGCAGGTCCCCGAATGGGAGCCCGGCACCGATCATGGCTATCACAGCTTCAGTGCCGGATACCTGCTTGGCGAACTCGTGCGCCGGATCGACGGTCGCAGGCTCGAGCGCTTCTTCGACGAGGAAGTCGCGCAGCCGCTTGGCGCCGATTACGGCTATGGCACGCGCGGTGCTCATGACGAGCGGGTCGCCGATGTCATCCCCAACCCCGACAGCCACACCTTCGTCCAGACCCGCGATCACAGCACCAAACTGGGCCGCGCGTGGCGGCAGCGTCCGCCTTCGGACGACCCCTACAACGATACCGCCTATCGCCAGGGCGTGATGCCTTCGAGCAACGGCCACGGCAACGCCCGGTCCGTCGCCAGGGTCTATGCGGCGCTTGCGTGTGGCGGTACGCTCGACGGCATCAGGCTGGCATCGCCTGCGATCATCGATGCGATGCGCTCGGAGGCTTGGTTCGGCACCTGCGCGATGACCGACCGTGTGTTCCGCTATGGCCACGGGTTCTTCCTCAACGAGCCGAACATGTCGCCGATGGGCAGCAATCCGGGCAGCTTCGGACACCCCGGCGCCGGCGGTGCCCTTGGCTTTGCCGATCCGGAAAACCGGATCTCGTTCGGCTACAGCCCCTCGTTCATGTGCGCCGGCGGCGGGCTTGGCGAGCGCTGCGCGGCGCTGAGCGCGGCGGTGTACGCATGACCGGTCGTTTCAAAGACAAGGTGGCGCTGGTCACCGGCGGCAGCTCGGGCATCGGAGAATGCGTTGCCCGCGCGCTGGCCGCCGAGGGCGCCGATGTCGCCATCCTCGCCAGTGCCTCGCTCGACAAGGCGCATGCGGTCGCAAGTTCGATCGTTGCTGCAGGCGGTAACGCGCGGCCATACAAAGCCGACGTCCGCGACGCGGATGCGATGACGGCACTGATGGCCAGTGTCGAGGCTGATCTGGGCGGGCTTGACCTGCTCGTAAACGCCGCAGGCGTGTTCTACGCAACCCCCGTTGGCGCCACCGATGGCGGCGATGCGGCGCGGATGATCGACATCAATGTCACAGGTCTGTGGAACAGCATTGTGGCGGCAACACCGCTGATGAAGCGCAGGGGCGGCGGGCGGATCGTCAACTGCGCCTCGACCGCGGCGTTGATCGGGATCAACAGCCATGCCCTCTACTGCGCCAGCAAAGCCGCGGTGGTGATGATGACTCGCGCCCTTACCGCAGAGCTCGCGCCGATGAACATCGCGGTCAACGCGGTCGCGCCGGGCAACACTGCCACTCCGATGAACGAGGATGTCCGCAACAACGCCGAGGCGATTGCCGCGATGCAGGCCATGACACCCAGCGGTGTGGCCTTCAGCGATGCCGATGCGATCGCCGGCGTGATCCTGTTCCTGCTCTCGAACGAGGCGCGTGCCGTTCACGGCGCGACCTGGCTTGCCGACGAAGGCATTTCGGCGGCTATCGGCTGATGCAACCGGTTTCGTCCCGCTTGGTTCCGCCCTCCTCGCTCATCCGGGGATGGTACCCGTGGTATGTTGCGGGGCTGCTGGCGGTGGCGCACCTTGTCTCGTTCGTCGACCGGTTCGTGCTCAGCCTGGTGATGGAGCCATTGAAACTCGACCTGGGCATCTCCGACACCGAACTCGGGCTGCTCCAGGGCACCGGCTTCGTCATTCTCTATGTCGTTGTTGCGATCCCACTCGGGCGGATGGCCGATCAGGTCAATCGCCGCAACCTTATCGTTATCGGCATCGTGCTGTGGAGCATCGCGACGGCTCTGTGCGGTCTGGCCGACAGCTTCGGATCGCTCTTCCTCGCGCGGCTGGGCGTCGGCTTTGGCGAGGCCGCGCTGGTGCCTGCGGCGATGTCCCTGCTCGCCACCTATTTCCCCAAGGAAAAACTCGGGCGTGCGGTCTCGCTGTTCACCACCGGAGCATCCCTAGGCAAGAGCGCGGCGATGATCGGCGGTGGCGCGGTGCTGGCTTTGCTGGTGGCCAAGGGGGGCCTTGCGCTGCCGGTGATCGGGCAGCTTGCGCCATGGCAGGGCACGTTCGTGATCATGGCGCTGCCCGGTTTTGCCCTCGCACTGGTGATCGCGCTGACGTTACGCGAGCCCAAGCGGGCGCCTGTTGCCGATCCGCTCGCCAAGCCAGGCTTCGGTCCCGCGGTCGCGCATGCCAGGGCGCACCGCAGCGCCTATATCCCGCACGTGGCCGCCTCGATCACCGTGGTGCTGCTGGTCCAGACCATCGCTGCATGGAGCGCGACCTTCTACGTTCGGCTGTTCGACATGACGCCGTCGCAGGCCGGGTTGCTGGTGGGAAGCGTCATTCTCGTCGCAGGGCCTTTGGGCCATCTCAGCGGGGGCTGGCTGACCGATCGGTTTGCGCGCAACGGTGCGCCGTCTCCGGCCGCTCCCGTGATGACAATCGGCCTGCTCGGAGCGATCCCTGCCATGCTGGTGTTCGCGTTCAGCCGCGATGTCGTGACCTCGGTTGTTGCTTATGGCCTGCTCAATTTCTCGCTGACCTTGGGCGCGCCGGCATCGCTCGCCGGGGTGCAGATGCTCACCCCGCCTGCCATGCGCGGCGTGGTGACCTCGGTGTTCCTCGCGATCGTGACGATGGTGGGGATCGGCGTCGGCCCGCCTCTGGTCGGGGCGATCACCGATTTCGTGTTCGGCGACCCCGACAAGCTCAACCTGTCGTTGCTTGCGATGGTCCTCGTCGTCGCCAGCTTCGGCGCGGCCATGGCCATGGCCAGCCGCACGGCCTTTGGCCGAACGATGCGCACGCTCGAATAGTCCCGCGCGGCATCTGCCGCCGCCCATGCCTTTCTAGATACAATTGGAGCCAATCGATGAAACATACCGGTAAGGCGATCATCACCTGCGCAGTCACAGGATCGATCCACACGCCCAGCATGTCGCCCTATCTGCCGGTGACGCCTGACGAGATTGCCGAGCAGGCGATCGAGGCAGTCGAGGCGGGGGCTGCGGTGCTCCACCTGCATGCACGGGACCCGATCGACGGACGGCCTTCGCCCGATCCTGCGCTCTACATGCAGTTCCTGCCGCGAATCAAGCAGCAGACCGACGCGATCATCAACATCACCACCGGCGGCGCTCCGGGGTTCAGCGAAGAAGACCGCATGGCCGGGCCGCTCGCCGCCAGCCCCGAGATGACCTCGCTCAACATGGGCTCGATGAACTTCGGCTTCTGGCCGCTTGCCGACAAGTTCGACTGGAAGCACGAGTGGGAACGCGAGCTCATGCTGGGCTCCAAGCGGTTTCCCGCCAACCACAACTTCGCGCTGATCGAAAGGATCATGACCGAACTGGGTGAGGGCCATGGCACCCGCTTCGAATATGAATGCTACGATATCGGCCATCTCTACAGCGTGAAGCACTTTGCAGACCTTGGCCTGATCAAGCCGCCGTTCCTCATCCAGGGCATCTTCGGGATTCTGGGTGGACTGGGCGCGGATCTGGAAAACTTTTTCCTGATGAAGCAGACCGCCGACCGTCTGTTTGGCGACGATTACATCATGTCGTGCTTCGCCGTCGGACGGCCACAGATGAAGTTCCTTGCGCAATGTGCCCTTGTGGGTGGCAGCGTCCGCGTCGGTCTGGAAGACAGCCTGTACATCGGCAAGGGCGAGCTCGCGGTCAGCAACGCGCAGCAGGTGCGCAAGGTCCGCCAGATTCTCGATGCGCTGGATATTCCCATCGCCACACCCGAAGAGGCGCGCGAAATGCTGGGCACCAAGGGCGGGGACAGGGTCACTTTCTGATGCGCTTTGCAACCGATACCGGGGGTACCTTCACCGACCTTGTCGTCGAGGAAGATGACGGCACGATCACGCTGCACAAGGCTGCAACCACGCCGTCCGACCCGGTGGCGGGCGTGCTCGACGCGCTGCGTGTCGCCGCCGACGCGCGCGGCCTGACGCTCGGCGACCTGCTCGCGCGCGGCGACAGCTTCATCCACGGCACCACCCATGCGATCAACGCGATCATTCAGGGACGCACCGCGCGCACCGCGCTGATTGTTACGGCGGGGCATCGTGACATGCTGCTGTTCCGCGAAGGTGGCCGCGCCGAGCCGTTCAACCATGCGCACGCCTATCCGCAACCTTACGTGCCGCGTGCGCTGACCTTCGAGGTTCCCGAACGGATCATGGCGGGCGGCAAGGTTTTGACCGAGCTTGATGAAGCGGCCACCGCACAGGTGCTCGATCAGATTGCCGCCGCTGATGTCGAAGCGATCGCGGTTGCCCTGCTGTGGTCGACGGTCAACCCGGACCATGAAAACCGCATCGGCGCAATGATCGCGGCGCGCTTTCCCGAAATGCCCTACAGCCTGTCGCACAGCGTTAACCCGACGCTGCGCGAGTTTCGCCGCGCGTCATCGGCTGCGATCGACGCCTCGCTCAAGCCCCTGATGGGCGCGTATCTCGGCAGCCTCGAAGCGCGGCTGGCTAAAGCCGGTTTTGCCGGCCGCGTGATGGTGCTGACCAGCGCGGGCGGCATGGTCGATGCCCGCGAAGTCGCCGCGCAGCCGATTTCCGCGATCAACTCGGGGCCATCGATGGCCCCGGTGGCCGGGCGGCACTATGCCCTGCGCGAGGGTGGTTTCGACAATGCGATCATCGCCGACACCGGTGGCACCACCTATGACATTTCGATCATCGCCGAGGGGCGCGTTGCGATGACCCGCGACCTGTGGATTGGCGAGCCGTATCGCGGGCATCTGGCGGGCTATCCGTCCGTCGAAGTGAAGAGCGTCGGCGCAGGCGGGGGCAGCATCGCGCGGGTCGACGCCTCGGGCCTGCTGCATGTCGGCCCGCAGAGCGCAGGCGCGATGCCGGGCCCGGTGTGCTACCAGCGCGGCGGCACTCTGCCCACGGTAACCGATGCATGCGTGGTGCTGGGCTATCTCGACCCTGACTTCTTCCTCGGCGGCAAGATGCAGCTCGATGCCGACGGTGCGCGCGGCGCGATCGAGACGTATATCGCCAAGCCTTTGGGGGTATCGATTGAAGAGGCCGCCTGGTCGATCGTCGACCTTGCCACCGAGGCAATGGTTCAGGCGATCCAGGATCTTGTCGTCAACCAGGGCATCGATCCGGCCAAGGCGGTACTGATTGGCGGCGGCGGAGCGGCGGGGCTCAACTCGACCTTTATTGCGCGGCGGCTGGGGTGTCCGCGACTGCTGATCCCCGAGACCGGCGCAGCGATGAGCGCGGCAGGCGCAATGATGTCCGACATCACCGCCGAGTTTGCCGCGACTGTGCACAGCAATACCGCGCGCTTCGACGTCGAAGCGGTGAGCGCTGCGGTCGCCGGGCTGGCGGCGCGTGCCAAGGACTTCATCGTGCGATCGGGCCGGCCTGGCGACACGCATTTCATCGCCGAGGCGCGTTATGAGGGGCAGGCTTGGGAAATAGACGTTCCGTTGCCCTATCCCGATTTTTCAACCTCTGTGGCCATCGCGGATTTCCGCGCCCGGTTTGAGGCCGAGCACCTCCGGCTGTTCACCATAGTTGACCCGGCATCGGATATCGAGCTGATCGGCCTGCGCGCGCGGGTGCAATGCTCGGCGCGCGATGGAGAGTCCGATTTCCGACTGGCGATGGCGCAAACCGATCCGTCGCCAGCGGGTCACCGCAGCGTGTATTTCGCTGGAACCGGGCGAGCCGATGCCCCGGTGTGGCGGCTTGACGCGCTGCCCGCGGACCAAGTGTACGACGGCCCGGCAATCATCGAATCCGATTTCACCACCATCGTCGTCGATCCGGCGTCGTGCTTCTGGCGCTCGGTGCCGGGGACCATCTTGATCGAGGAACGCTCCGTATGACGACGCCAGGCTTCAACGGTGCAGAAATGGCGGTGCTCCGCAGCCGCCTTGATGGTGTGGTGCGCGCGATGTCGAACACCTTGCTGCGTACCGGACGATCGGGCGTGCTCAACCGCGCGCGTGACTTCTCGTGCTGCATCCTGACACACGACGGCGAGCTGATTACCGCTGCGGACAGCCTGCCGATCCACGTGCTTTCCGGGCCGGATCTGATGGTCAAATCGGTAAAGGACTTCCATCCGGTGCAGCGGCCCGGCGATGCCTTTCTGCACAATTCGCCCTATCACGGCTGCTCGCACCCCGCCGACCTTTCGGTGATCGCTCCGGTGTTCGACGGCGAGGGGCGGCACCGCTTCACCTTGCTTGCCAAGGCGCACCAGGCCGATATCGGCAATTCGCAGCCCACGACCTATATGGGCGAAGCGACCGACGTCTATAACGAGGGCGCGCTGATCTTCCCCGCGGTGCAGGTGCAGCGCGGCTGGCAGGACATCGATGACATCATCCGCATGTGCAAGGTGCGCATCCGCGTGCCGCATCAGTGGCATGGCGATTACCTTTCCACCGTCGGCGCAGTCCGCGTTGGCGAGCGCAACCTGACCGCCTTGGCCCATGACATCGGCTGGGACCGGCTTGAAAGCTTCGCCTCGCAATGGTTCGATTATTCCGAGGCGCGCATGGCAGAAGCCATTGCCGCCCTGCCGGCCGGGTCGGTCAGCGGCAGTTCGACGCATGATCCGTTTCCCGGCCTCCCTGCCGAGGGGGTGAAGATCACCTCGCATATCACTGTCGATCCGGCTGCGGGCCGGGTGACGGTCGATCTGGGCGACAATCCCGATTGCATGCCCTGCGGGATGAACCTCTCCGAAGCCTGCGCGCGCACCGCTGCGATGATCGGCGTGTTCAACAGCATCGATTACCAGGTGCCAAAGAATGCCGGATCATTCCGGCGGATCGACGTGATACTGCGCGAAGGGTGCATTGCCGGCATTCCGATCCATCCGTTCTCGTGCTCGGCCGCAACCACCAACATCGCGGACCGAGTCGCCAATTCGGTGCAGACCGCGCTGGCAGCGCTGGATGACGGCATCGGCATGGCCGAGGTCGGTGCGGTGATCGCGCCTTCGGCGGGCGTTGTGTCGGGCATTGATCCGCGCACCGGCAAGGCGTTCGTCAACCAGGTTTTCCTGGGCATGAGCGGCGGAGCAGCAAGCCCGGTTGCCGATGCCTGGTGGACCGTCGGCCATGTCGGCAATGCCGGCTTGTGTTGCATCGATGGTGTCGAGCACGCCGAGATCGTCCAGCCCATCCTTGTCTACAGACGGGCCTTCGTGCCCGACAGCGAGGGTGCAGGCCGCACCAACGGCGCGCCGTCGACCAAGATCGAGTTCGGACCCGTCGGAGGTGCGATCGAGATCGGCTACCTTTCCGATGGCCATGTCAACGCGCCGGTCGGCGTGCGTGGCGGCGGATCGGGCGGCGGCGCGGACCAGCATCTTCTCCATGTCGACGGAACGCGCGAGCGGCTCGCCGCCTGCGCGCAGGTGCATGTCGAGGATGGCGAGCGCGTGCTCGCGGTCTCGTGCGGCGGCGGCGGGTACGGATCGCCGTTCGAGCGGCCCGCAGAAACGGTTCTGCGCGACATGGCTGAAGGGCTGATTTCAGCGGGCCGCGCGCGCGATATCTACGGCGTCGTCGCGAACCGCGACGGCAGCCTGAACAGTGAAATGACCAGAAAATTGCGGGAGCAGGCAGCATGAGCAAGTCCACAACACAGCCGCGCCACGCTGTGGTTACGGCCGGTGCTGCCAACATCGGCCTCGCCATCGCGCACGTTTTTGCCGATGCGGGCTGGAAGGTCAGCATCTGCGATGTCGACCAGACCGCGCTCGATGCCGCATGCGCCGGAAACCCTGCGGTGTCTGGTTACCGGGTCGATGTGGCCGACGCCGCTGCGGTCGAGGCGTTTTCAGCCGACTGCGGCCCGGTCGACGTTCTGATCAACAACGCTGGGGTTGCAGGGCCGATCGGCGACGTCGAGACCAATTCCCCCGAAGACTGGGCACGCTGCTTTGCGGTCAATGTCCAGGGCGCGTTCCACATGGTGCGCGCAGTGGTGCCGGGAATGAAAGGCGCGGGCAGTGGGGCGATCATCAACATCTCGACCGCCTCGGCGGTAACTGGGCTGCCTGGGCGCACCGCCTATGTTGCATCGAAATGGGCGCTGGAGGGAATGACCCGCAACCTGGCGCGTGAACTCGGACCGGCAGGAATTCGGGTCAACGGCATCCGTCCCGGCTTCATGGATACCGAACGGATGCGGATGCTGATGGGGCGCGCTGCCGAGGCGCGCGGGGCCTCGGTTGCCGAGGTCGAGGCCGAAGCGCTCGGGTTCATCTCGCTGAGAACCAAGATCCAGCCATCGGAAATCGGTGAAATGGCGTTGTTTCTGGCGTCGGACGCGGCACGGCATGTCACCGGGCAGATCATCGGTGTCGATGGCAATTGCGAATGGGAAGGCTGAATCATGGCACGCATCCGGTCACTGACGCTCCAAGAACTCGCCGAACGTGGCATCGACACCAGCCCCTTCCTGGCGGATTTTGCCGAGCTGCCAGGCAGTATAACCACCTTGGGCTACCGACCTGACATCCTGCAGGCTACGCTTGGATTGTGGTCTGCCGTCATGGGGGCCGGGCGCGTTCCTGCTGACCTCAAATATATGGCAGGCTACCTCGCCAGCATGGCCGCGGGGTGCCAGTATTGCTCGGCGCACACTGCGAGCAATGCCGCCTCAAGCGGTGCAACTGTCGAGAAGATCGCGGCGATCTGGGATTATGAGCGCAGCGACCTTTTCTCGGCATCCGAGCGCGCTGCGCTCAGCTTTGCGGTGCTCGCTGGCCAATCCCCCTCGGGTGTCACCGACCAGACGATGGCGCAGCTGGCCGAACATTTCGACGAGGAACAGATCGTCGAACTTCTTTCCGTTATCGCGCTCTACGGCTTTTTCAACCGCTGGAACGACAGCCTAGCGACGACGCTAGAAGAGACACCCCGTCAGTTTGGCGAAACCTATCTTGCGGGCCAGGGGTGGAGCGTGGGCAACCACTTGGCCTGACGTCAAAGGTCTGCAGGTATTCGTCGTGCCGCGCTCGCATAGAATTTGCCGCAAAGACCTCCGCGCGCTTTGCCCTTGCGTATCCCAGCATGCCGCTTTCCCGCGTTTGGCGCCTACGCATTTTGACAATCTCGATATCAACCCGGCCAAAGTTCTGATCCAAGACTGCTTAGTTCGGCTGTCGCTGGCGCAACATGCACAAGCGCACAGGCGACCTGCGTGAAGGCGGAGCCGGTTCGCCGTCCGCGCGTAGGTCATGATCAGGAGAATTTCTATGGCCAACGGCTGGGCGCGCGATGGTGCGATCCAAGATCAGATCGACGACACGGTGAAGGACGCCGTGCTCAGTGCGCGAGCGCGCTTGCCGCTCGGCGAGGGTTCAGAGTATTGCGACGATTGCGGCGAGGATATCCCGCAGGCGCGGCGCAAAGCCCTGCCCGGCATCCGCACCTGCATCCAGTGCCAGTCCAAACGCGACCAGCAGATGCGCACCGCAGGGATCAATCGCAGGGGCAGCAAGGACAGCCAGTTGCGCTGATCACTGCCGACCGTGAAACTGAACGGTGGGCGTCAACCTGCCGCCCATTGGGCCGGATCGCTTTCCATGCCGATGAGCGCGAGGCCATGGGCAATGGATGTCAGCTCATCGCCTGTCGCAATGTGTTCCCGACCAAACCGTCGCTCGAACAGCTTGCGGATTGCCGGGATCAGCGATGAGCCTCCGGTCAGGAAAATTTTGTCGATGTCGCTCGTTGTCACGCCCGCCTTGGCAAGGGCGTGGTCCATGGTAGCTTCGATGTGGTGCAGATCGGTGGCGATCCACTGCTCGAATTGGCTGCGCTCGACATCGGCCGATATTGCAATGCCGCCGCCGTTAAAGGCGAACCTGGCTGCCTCGTTGCTGGAAAGCGCGCGTTTGAGCTGGCCGACAGCATCATAAAGCGCAAAGCCTTGCTCGTTCTCGATCAGCTTTATCATCCTGCCGATCTGTTCGGGGTCCAAGGCATCACGCTGCAGCCTGCGCAGCTCGTCGAGCGTCTTGCGGCTTCGCATCAGCGCCAGTCTCGACCAGTTGCCGAAATCCGCGAAATATCCCCCCGGGATGTCGAGCACCTTTCCGAACGATCGGTACTGGCCGCCCTTGCCCAGCAGCGGCAGCACCAATTGGTCGATAATGCGATAGTCGAACTGGTCTCCGGCGATCGCGATGCCGGCATGCGCCAGCGGCGTGCAGCGCCGCGAGGCGTTCGGCTCTGCGATCCTGACCACCGAAAAATCGGTCGTGCCGCCGCCAAAATCCGCGACCAGGATGGTTGCCGGCCTGTCGAGCCGGGCCGCGTAGCTGTGCGCTGCGCCCAGCGGCTCGTAGACATAGATGAGCTCGGTGCCGAACGCTTCGAACATCAGGTCGTAGCGCTGGCGTGCGAGCTGCGCATCGGCGCGTGCGCCTGCATATTCCACAGGTCTGCCGATGATGATCCGGTCGGGCAGCGCCGTCAGCGCTTCGCCAGCATGGTGGACCAGATGCTGCAGAAAGGTCCGGCCAAGGTCTTCAAAGCCATAGGGCCTGTTGTAGATCAGTGTCCGCTCGAACAACGGGCTTGCCGCCACGCTCTTGAACGACTGGATGAACCGGCAATCGAGCGGCGACTGCAGATATTCCTCGATTGCCCATGGCCCTGCCTCGTGGGCGACGCCCTGCCATGCCCGCTCGTCCTCCCAGAAGCACAACGCCGATCGGAACACGGCACTTGCCGACGGTGGGCTTCCGAACCGGACAAGCTGCGTGCCGCCGTCCGCGTCGCCCCGCGCCACGACCGTGTTCGTCGTGCCAAAATCAAGACCGAGTGACCTGGCCTTCAGACTGTCGGTCATGACCGTTCCTTATGTCCATGCGCATGTGGGCCGCTTGGGGTGGGTGGGGCATTCGCACAGCTTCCGGGACGGGGCAAGCCGGGCTTGACGGGGCGCGAGGCGCACGGCTCGGTACCCGGCTCAGAGCAAGGGCCAGGCAGGTTGACGACGGGTGGGCGCTTTGCCCGGTCAGCCACCTGCTGTTGGATCTGTTCGAACAATCATTGTCCGCGGGCAATCCCGGCGGCCTCGACCGGCGTTGCGACCGGTTGATCGCTGTCCTTGCGCTCGGAATAGCGATCGACAAGCTGGTCTGCATGCGGGCGCAGCAGGACGGTGAAGCGCACCAGCTCCTCGACCACATCGACGATGCGGTCGTAATAGCTCGACGGCATCATCCGTCCGGCCTCGTCGAACTCCTGATAGGCCTTGGCGACGCTCGACTGGTTGGGGATGGTGAACATCCGCATCCAGCGGCCCAGAATGCGCAAGGTGTTGACGCTGTTGAACGATTGCGACCCGGCACTGACCTGCATCACCGCAAGCGCACGGCCCTGAGTGGGGCGCATGCCCTGATAGGCGAGCGGCAGATGATCGATCTGGGTCTTCATGATGCCGGTGATCTGGCCGTGGCGTTCGGGGCTGCACCAGATCTGCCCTTGCGACCACATCGAGTGCGCGCGCAGCTCCGCCACTGCGGGGTGATCATCGTTCTCGACCTGATCGGGCAGCGGCAGATCGCGCGGATCGAAGATCCGGGTCTCGCAGCCGAAATACTGCAGCAACCGCGCCGCTTCCTCGACCACCAGGCGCGAATAGGAGCGCTCGCGCAGCGACCCGTACAGCAGCAGGATGCGCGGCTTGGGGTCGATCGCGCCAAGCCCCAGCGCCGGACTGCGGTGCGCGTAGTCGGGGCTGAGCGCGGGCAGGTGGTCCACGTCGGCAAGCTGCCGCAGCCGCTGGAAGGTTGGCGTCTCGGTCATACCGCGTTCCCTGTAAATCGGCCGCGGGTGGCGTTGGCGAAGGCGACCAGCGAGAGCATCACCGGCACCTCGACCAGCACGCCGACCACGGTGGCCAGCGCCGCGCCGCTCGACAGCCCGAACAGCCCGATCGCCACCGCCACTGCCAATTCGAAAAAGTTCGAGGTGCCGATCATCGCGCAGGGCGCGGCGATGTTGTGCGGCACCTTCCACGCGAACGCCCAGGCATAGGCGATCGCGAAGATACCGTAGGACTGGATGATGATCGGGATCGCGATCAGCACGATCAGCAGCGGGTTGGAGACGATGGTCTCGGCCTGGAAGGCGAACAGCAGCACCACGGTGGCGAGCAGGCCGATGATCGACCAGGGTTTGAGCTTCGCGGTGAAGGCATCGACCGCGGTTCCATCATCATGGTGCGCTGCGATCACGCGCTTGCGGGTGATCGCGCCCAGCGCCAGCGGGATCACCACATACAGCACGACCGAAAGCAGCAACGTCTCCCACGGCACGACGATATCGGTGACCCCCAGCAGCAGCGCGACGATCGGAGCGAACGCGACGATCATCACCAGATCGTTCACCGAAACCTGCACCAAGGTATAGGCAGGGTCGCCCTTGGTCATCTGCGACCAGACGAACACCATCGCGGTGCACGGCGCTGCCCCCAGCAGGATGAGCCCGGCGATGTACTGCTGGGCGTCATCCTGCGGCAACAGCCCGGAATACAGATAGTCGAAGAACAGCACCGCGATCGCCGCCATTGTGAACGGCTTGATCAGCCAGTTGATCACCAAAGTGATGATCAGCCCGCGCGGCTTGCGGCCGATATCGCGGATGCTGGCGAAATCGACCCCGATCATCATCGGATAGATCATCGCCCAGATGAGCAGCGCCACGACGAGGTTGACCGAGGCCACCTCGAGCGCAGCCAGCGCCGAGACCGCACCAGGCGCAATGTTGCCCAGGATGATCCCCGCGACGATCGCCAGCGCCACCCACAAGGATAGCCAGCGTTCGAAGACGCCGAGCGGTGATGTGGCGGGCGATGGCTGCGCGATCGACCCGCGGCTCTCTGTCACGCGCTCGCCCCGCTGCTGGCGCCTTCTGCGGTTCCGATGTCCTTGAGCTTCTGCTTCATTGCCATCTGGTCGATGCTGTCGATCGGCAACGCCAGGAACAGCGCGATGCGGTTCGACAGATAGCGCAGCGCCTTGAGGAAGGCTTCGCGCTGGCCTTCGCCCTCAACCGCTGCGGGGTCCTCGATCCCCCAATGCGCCGTCATCGGGTGGCCCAGCCATACCGGGCACGATTCGCCTGCGGCATTGTCGCACACGGTAAAGATGAAATCGAACGCGGGCGAGCCGGGTGCGGAGAAGGCGTCCCAGCTCTTGGAGGACAGGCCATCGGTGTCGAAGCCCATGCCGCCCAGCACCGACAGCGCCATGGGATGGACCTCGCCCTTGGGGTGACTGCCCGCGCTGAACGCCTTGAAGCGGCCCTGGCCCATCTTGTTGAGCACGGCCTCGCCCAGGATCGAGCGCGCGCTGTTGCCAGTGCACAGAAACAGCACGTTGTAGATTTTATCCGCCATGGTGATCCTCAAGCGTTCTGGGGTGGGGTGGGGTCGCAGGTCAGTCCGGACAGCAGGTCGCCGCACATTTCCGGGGCGCCCTGACAGCAGTCCTGCATCAGGAACATCAGCAGGCGGCGCATCGCGGGATAATCTGCGCGGTAATGGATGAGGCGGCTCTCTCGCTCCGACTGCACAAGCCCGGCGCGCTCCAGCGTCGAAAGATGGTGCGACATGGTGGACGGCGGAACGCGCTGATGCTCGGCAATGGCCCCCGCGATCATGCCCTCGGGCCCGGCTTTGACCAGCAAGCGAAACACCGCCAGCCTGGTCTCATGCGCCAGAGCGCCCAGGGCATCGACGGCCCAGTCCTGTACGTCGAGATCGCTCATTGCCACCACCTTTCGAGAAATATCGAAATAGCCTGTGGGGAGGCGAGGTCAATATATATTTCGAGCCATCTCGAAATGACGCTGTCCCGCGATGCCGATGCGCGCGGCCGTGCTCGTCATGCTTCCCGCGCGGAGCCTTGGGGTCCGACCCTTCGGATCAACCCGCCAACGCGGTCTGCTGGGGGTTCGGCACGCTGTGCGGTGCGCAGAGCGGCGGGGACTCCAGAAGGTCACCAAGACTGGTGGGATGGGCCATCAACGTCGGGTGGGGCGAATAGCCATCGTGCCAGAATTTGGTTTCGAGGACGTCGCGCGCGATGCTCATGCCGAAGAACCGCCGCGGATCGGGCGATCGGTTGTCAGGCCCGGCATGGAGCAGATCGCTGCGATAGAGAATGACCGTCCCCTTGCGCGGCGCCGTCTGGACCAGGTTGAACAGGCTATCGAGGGCATCGCGGTGGCGATAGAGCTTCCACAGCGTGCGCGGGCCGAGCTTGCGGAGACTGAACTGGGAGTTTTTTCCCAGCACAAAGCGCAGCAAATTCGGCTGGTGCTGATCCCATTTGGTCGAAAACACCCGGTCCATAAATTCACCCGGAGCCAGGGCCGCCGCTTCATTCCTGCGCATGCGCCACAGCTTTTTCAGGTTGTGCCAAAAGATGCGATAATTGCATCGTGTGCGAAACAGCTCCATCAGCGCATCGGCCTGGCCGCCATGCCTGTTTCCGGAACCGCCATACAGGTGCGTGCCGGGCACGAACACCGTCCCGCCCTGTTGCTCCGACACATCTTCCACAGCCGCAAAAAGGCTGATCACGCCACTTGGGTCGCGGTGGATATATTGATGCGATGACCCCAGATAGCTGGTGAATGTCGCAACTTCGAGAACCGGACGGGACCGACCGCAATATTCCAGGAAAACGTCCTCGAGGCGCTGGCACAATGTCGCCGCGAAGCTCGTGACAAGCGGGGTCGAAGGCAGCGAGCAAAAGTCGCGACGCAGATAGCGATTATCCGTCTCGCTGGCGAAGGCGCACTGGCTGCGTTCCGGATCGTCGATGGTTTGACGCATCAGGTCCAGGCCGACACGCGTTTCCGGATCGGACAGGAGGCCGGTCAGGATCACCAGACCGTGCGCATCCATCATCGTCAGCGCTTGCCGGGCGCACTGCGGCGAAAGCTTGCCATTTTCATCCAGGACGGCAGGCACTTCAAACACCGACGTATCGCTGGAAACCTTGAGTTCAGTCATGCCAATCTGCCCAGTGCTATTCGCCCGATCCCCGCACCGCCTGCCGTATGTCGTCATGCATGCGTGGCAGGGTCGAGGGACCTGGAATTGGCCCATTGTATTGGCGCAAAGATTTCTACATCGGGTTAACTCGGGGACCATCAGCGGGACATGGCACACTGACACCGGCCGATCGCACGACACAGCCGCGGCGGGCGTGGTCCTGCAGCAACAGAGGTCAGCCTTGTCTTGCCTTGATCTGATGGTGCCCGCTCGACATTGCCGGGCGCTTCGATCAGTGTCGGTTGCATGAAAGCCATGGCGCACGCGCAACCTTCGTTTCGGCCGATCTGGGCATGGGTGGCCGCGGCGCTCGCCGGGATCGTGGCACCCGCCGTGGCGATGCTGATGCTGGCGGAGGTGCGCGCGCCGCTGGCGCCGGTCGGCGGCCCGGTGCTGGCCGTCGGGCTGATGGGGGCCGGCATGATCTCGGCCGCCGCTGCCGGGCGTCTGTGGGTCGGGGTGCTACTGGCTTTGCTGACAGCCGTCGGACTGATCGTGCTGGCGCGGGGGCTCGGCACGCCGCCTGTGCACCATCCGTTGGCAACCGGGCTGGCTGTCCTCATCGCCAGCTTCAGCTTTGGCGCGCGGGGGAAGCTCTTTGCCCGCAGCGCATCGGAAAAGGGCTGGTGGATCGCGCTGTTCGTGGTCGGCGGCGAGGCTGCCATCGTGGCGACAGCGCTGGCTATGCCGGGTGCCTTGCCGGATTGGCTGCTTGTCCTGCTGCCCGCGCAATGGGCCAGTCTTGCGATCCAGGCGGCGCTGACAGGTGCCGACACAGGCGCCGCAGGCTCGGCCCTGATCGCTCTGGCCGGGACCGGGGGCGTGACGCTGCTGGTGGCCCGGCTGTGGCCACGCCGCTGGCCCTATCTGCTGATGTTCTCCGCCTGGCTCGGCCTTTCTGCGCTCGTCGCCGCAAGCTATCCGTAAGCGCGCAACCGCCGGCGCCTTGGTCGACCCCGATTATTTCTGGAGCGTCACCGCGGTGCCTGTCTGAACCATCTGCGCCAGCCGTGCGGCATCCCAGTTGGTCAGCCGGATGCACCCATGGCTTTCGGCCCGGCCAATGGTGTGCGGCTCGCTCGTGCCGTGGATGCCGTAATGGGGCTTGTTGAGATCGATCCAGGCAACGCCGACCGGGCTGTTCGGGCCGGGATTGAGCAACTGTGCGTCCTTGTCATTGCTGACGTCCCAGAACAGTTTTGGATTGTAGCGGAAATCGGGATTGCGGCTGACGCCCAGAATCTTCCACTCGCCGATCGGCAGCGGGTCCCTGCTGCTGCCCATGGTCGCTGGAAACTGGGCAATCAGCCTGTCGTCGGCAGAAAACACCTTGAGCACGCCTTCCGATTCGTCGACCACCACTCTGTCGGCCTTGGGCTGCTGCGCCGCGACCCCCAGGCTGGCCAACGTTGCGCTCCAGCCGCGCGGATCGTCACCCGGAATCGTGCTGTCGGCATTGGGGATGTTCGGAACGCGGACCGCTGTGCCGGCCGCCAGCGTCGCCACGCCCGGGTTCATCGCTGTGATGGCCTCGGGCGTCGTGTGGAACCGCTCGGCGAGCGCTTCGAGCAGATTGCGATAGCCCAGCCGTGGCAGCTTGGCCTGGTCCGCGGCATCGGCGGGAAAATCGGGGATGAAAGGTCCGGCAGCGAACTGTTCGGGGATGATCACGACGCGGGTGGCGGCAGTGGCGCGTCCTTCGCCGAGCTTGGCGAGCGTAGCCTCGTCCAGCTGTCCGGTATCGGCGAGGTCGTTGGCGGCCTGAAATCCGCGTAGCGCCGCACGATAGGATTGACCTTCTTCACCGTCGATCACGCCCGGCGAGAAGCCGAGATGGTCCAGAATGACCTGGGCGCGAAGCACCGGCGTCTCTGCATAGGGCGCAGCCTCTGTCGCCTCGACGAAATCGGTTGGCGATCCCGTCGGCGCCGCCTGGGACTTTGCTTCACGGGCCGGCGCGTCTTCGGGGGCAGAATTGCAGGCGCCCAGAACAATCAGGGCTGCCAATATGGTCACAGCTTTCAAACAAAATCCCCTCGTGGTTGCAGCATGTTACGTCTGCACGGTGGAAAGGATGCAGATGGCTGCCAGCCCGACAGGGGGCGAACATCGACGGTCTTCGTGATGCGGGGGGTCAGCATCCCGGGCGCCGTGACGCTTGGGGCGAGTCAGCGTCATGATCTGGGCAGGGCGAACGCGGCGACGTGGCGCGGGCGGGGCAGGTGCCATCGCCTTGCTACGTCGCCGTGCATGACCATCGCCCTACAGGCTGTTGTCGCGCGACCAGTCTGCAGATGGTCCAGCGAGGGCCGGTGCAGCGCTTGCGGAGCTGTCAAACTGCGCTTCAACGCCATCGAGCAACCGCATCAGCAGCGACTTGCCCGCCGGCCAATCGCCGATATCGGACGCCGCATTGATATGGCCCAGACGCCCGGCATCGACATGATCGCTGCCCCAAAAGCTGGCGAGGCGATAGGCGCGATCGGGGGCGATATACGTATCGTCGCGGCTGCTCACCAGGATCGAGGGGAAAGGCAGAACGCCGCGGGCGGAGGGTGCGAACGCATTGAGCCGGGGGTCGCTCGGTGCGTTGTCGACTTCGGGCGGTGCCACCAGCAGCGCACCGACGACAGGGCCATGCGACGTCGGCCGTTCGAGCGCGGCCCACCAGGCGACCGCGTGGCAGCCAAGGCTGTGAGCGACCAGGACGATCGGGCCCTGCGTCTGGCGGATCGCCAGGTTCAGGCGGTTGACCCAGGCATTGCGGTTGGGAAGCGACCAGTTGCCCATATCGACACGGTGGCAGTTGGGCCACTGGAGCTCCCAGTGGGTCTGCCAATGGGCAGGGCCGCTGTTGTCCAGGCCGGGCACGAGCAGGATGGTGGGTTCCTGCAGATCCCGAGTACGAAAGGCTGACATCAGACATCTCCTTTGCGTTTGCTTTGACCGGCGCTTGGGCACCGGTGCGGCTGAAGCTGCAAGAGCATCACCCAGCCATCGCAAGCTATTCTCTATTAAATCGATAGACAAGAAGTTTGTGATGAATCGACCCCGTCGCGCGCCGCACCGATGCCGCACGCTCTCACGCATCCGCTGTTCGTCATCGGCAGCGCTCGATATAGACAGGCGGCTCAGCAGCGCGTTGGCCTGCACAAGGGCATGGACGCAGGAGCCACGATGAACCCGATCTACCGCGATATGCCGACCACGATTTTCGAGGCGATGTCGATGCGGGCGCGTGCGAGCGGGGCGATCAATCTGGGCCAGGGCTTTCCCGATGGACCGCGCAACGACGCTGTCATCCAGGCGGCATGTGAGGCGCTGCAGCATCGGTCGAACCAGTATCCGCCGATGGTCGGGCTGCCCGAACTGCGCACAGCGGTCAGCGATTGGTATCGGCGCCATCAGCAGCTGGACCTCGATAGCGACGAGGTGGTCGTCACCTCCGGCGCGACCGAGGCGATAGCCGCTGCATTGTTCGCGCTGATCACCCCGGGGGACGAAGTGCTGCTGTTCCAGCCGCTGTACGACGCCTATCTGCCGCTGGTGCAGCGCGCCGGGGGCATGGCACGGCTGGTGGATCTCGATCCGTCGAGCTGGCGCATCGATGCTCAGGCGCTTGCCGCTGCCGTCACGCCGCGCACCCGCATTGTGGTGCTCAACGATCCGATGAACCCGATGGCGACCTGCGCGCATCCGGACGACCTGGCCATGGTCGCGAGCCTGTGCACCGACAACGACCTGATCGCGATCTGCGACGAGGTCTGGGAGGCGCTGGTCTATGATGGTGCGCGGCACCGATCGCTGATGCAGTATCCGGGCATGCGCGAACGGACGGTCAAGATCGGTTCGGCAGGCAAGATCTTCGGGCTCACCGGCTGGAAGGTGGGCTGGATGTGCGCCGCCCCGCCGATCGCGCGCGTTCTCGCCAAGGCGCACCAGTTCCTCACCTTCACCACCCCGCCCAACCTGCAATGGGCCGTCGCCGAGGGGCTGGACAGCCAGGACGCATGGATCGCGATGGCGTGCGACCATCATCAGGCCTCGCGCGACTTTTTCTGCGCCGGGCTGCGCGAGATCGGGCTCGCGACGGTGCCTTCGGCCGCGACCTATTTCGTCTCCGTTGATCTTACCGCCTCCGGCATCGTCATGGATGACGCGGCGTTCTGCCATGCGATCATCGACCAGGCCAAGGTCGCAGCCATCCCGATTTCGGCATTCTACGCCGAAGCGCCGCCGACCCATCTGGTGCGGTTCTGCTTTGCGAAGGATCGCGCGACCCTGGCGACCGCGCTCGACCGCCTGGCCGAGGCACTGGCCGGGCTGGCAAGCGTGCCGTCACGCGGATAGCGGGATCGCCGTTTCCCGAG
The DNA here is from genome assembly GCF_030373265.1 of Blastomonas sp. Lineage (GTDB taxonomy): Bacteria > Pseudomonadota > Alphaproteobacteria > Sphingomonadales > Sphingomonadaceae > Blastomonas. The sequence goes on along the minus strand of NZ_JAUCZC010000006.1, from coordinate 6,737 downwards.
GCCTGCTGCGCTCGTTCCGCAATACCAATCTGCGTTAAGGTCCGAACGGGAACCGCCCCTTAAGCCGTTGGCAAAGGAGCGATGAGCCACCCATGCTGACACAGGATCACAGTCTTCAGGCCATGTCCGGCCTCATCCGGGAATCGGGCAATGAGGTGCGTTTCAAGCGCCATGACTATCTGGTGCGGCGCGGGGGGCGGGCGGATTCGATCTTTCTTCTGCAGGATGGCTGGGCGGCGCGCTACAGCCGGATGGCCGACGGGCGCCAGCATATCTCGCATTTCTATCTGCCGGGAGACCTGTGCGATCTGAGCTGGCTGGTCGCCGCCCAGGCAAGCCAGGCGGTGATCGCGCTGACCCCGGTCAGGGCCGTGGCGATCACCCGCGACCTTGTCGAGCAACGGCTGGGCTCGGACCCGGCGTTCGCGCAAGGCGTCGCGGTGGATGCGCTGTGGCGTCTCGAGGCGCAAACCGCCTGGATGGTGACATTGGGGCGACGTCCTGCAGCGGAACGGCTCGCGCAACTGGTCTGCGAGCTCTACCTGCGCAGCGAGCAGCGGGGCAAGACCGTCGATGGCGAGTGCGCGTTTCCGCTCTCGCAGCAGCATCTGGCCGATTATACCGGAATGTCCGCGGTGCATGTCTGCAGGACCCTGCGCTGGATGCGGGGTGTCGAACTGCTCGAGCTGCGCCGCCGCAGGCTGCGGATCCCCGACCTTGCGTTGCTGGCGTCAACGTGCGGCTACCCGATCGTGGACGACATGAAGACCGAAAGCGCCGAGCCGCGCACGGGGTCATCAAGGGTCTATGCCTAACCAGCCTGAATACGATGCACCGTGCAACGAATTTGTTAGCCTGCGTCAAGTCTGGGCCACAACGCGCCATTGTATCGGAACAATCCCATCGTCTTCGCGTCGAGGAAGTACCGTTCATGAAGGAGAAAGAATATGAAACGTCTACCGATTATGCTGTGCCTGCCCGCGCTGGCACTTGTTGCAGCCTGCACCAGTGAACCCGACAGCGCTGCCAATTCGAATGAATCGATCGCGACCGACGATGGCACGATGATGGCGCCGACCGAAATGCCGACCACCAACGGCAACGGCGTCCCGGCCACCGACGGCACCATGGGCCCCGATGGCACGATGGGCCCCGGCGGCACGATGGGCCCTGATGGCACGATGGGCCCCGATGGCACCGCGCCCGGGTCGATGACCGGCGACACCGGAACGACCACCGGCAACAGGACCGGGCCGAACGGTATGGAACCGGGCGTTCCTGGAACCACCCCCGGCACCCCGAATGACCGCCAGACCCCGCCCCAATAAGGCCTGAGCTCCGCCCACCGGCGGCTCGCGTCTGCACCCATCCCTGCAGGTCCTGCCGGGCCTGCAGGGAGGCCTGCCCCACCGGCGCGTATGCTCCCGCGCGGGTGCGAGGCAGGCTTGGTGCGGCGTGTGCTTGTGTGATTATGCCTTACACCTCGGGCCCGAGCGGCGGCAGGGCGCAGACGCGCCTCCGCGTCCGGGGCGCCCCGAATACCGTCGCCGATCACCCTGCCGACCGAACTCGCAGATCGCCTTTGCCCGCCCCGCCGATGGGCTCGTGCATCCCTGGATCACCAAGGATCCGCAGGATGACACGAACCGCATAGGCATGACGGGCTGCGACAGCGGTCCGCCTGCAGACCTAGCTGCCCAGCGCGTTATCGACCTGGTCGAGAACCCGGTCCTTCTGGTGCAGGGCCTCCTCGCTGGCCTGGTGCAGGCCCGCCTTGGCTGTATCGAGCGCGGTCTCGCCGACGCCGCCGATATAATGGTTCTCGACGCGGGTCGAGGGCAGGGCTGAGCTGGCAATGGCACCGACAAAGGCGGCGGCAAGGCCGCTGATCAACGGATTGTCATGATACAGGCCCTGCGCCTTGGCCGCTGCATGCTGAGCCTGGTCGCGCGACTGGCTGGCAAAGTTGCGCACGCTTTCGGTGGCTTTGTCGCGGCGCTCGCGCAGCTTTTCGGTGGCATCGTCGAGCCGTTGGTGAAAGCTGTGCTCGTCCTCGTCATGGCCGCGTTCGAGCATGAAATAGCTCGCCCGATTGTGGTTCCGGCGGCGGCGATAGCTCGCGTCGTCCTCGTCTGGCCTCTGCTCGCACCGGGCCATGTGGTCGATATAGGTGCGATGTTCCGAGTGCCAGTCGCCAACGCCGTGATCCGAATCGTCGCCTCCGGCCCGGCCGGATGAGATCTTCAGCGCGGACGGGCGGGCATCGGCATCGCTGACCAGCCAGATCCCGCCCAGCGCGATCATCCCCAGCGCCAGCGGATTGCGGCGGGCGGCATCGATCAGATAGCGGGCGTCCACGCCGTTTTCATCGGCCTTGTCGAGCAGCGAGTTGAACAGGTTTCGCCCGGTGAATTCGCTTTGAAGCTGCTCGACGGTGTCGCTCATGTCTTGCTGGGTGGCACGGATATCGCGCTCGATGTCTTCTGGGCTGCGCGGGTCGGTATAGTCGGTCATGGGCGTCCTCCGGAGGTGTGCATGGTGCCGGTCGCTGCGGCGGGGATGTCTTCGATGGTGTCGATGGTGCGCTCGGGCTTGAGGTTGGCGGCGGCGACCTTGTTTTTGGCACCGGCGTACAGAATGGCTGCAAGGATCAGCGTCGCCACGCCGACGATGGTGGTGCCGAGCGCAAGATTGCCCAGCGCCTGCGCCACGAAATAGGCGATGCCCATCAACAGCACACCCAGACCTGCGACGCCGATGACGGCAGCCCCGGCAAAGGCGCCGATGGCGGCCTTGATGTCCTGCGTAGCTTCGCGCACCTCGGCTTGCATCAGGCTGACCTGATCCTTGGCGAGATGCGCGCCCTGCTGGGTGAGACGACCGACCAGATCGACGATGTTCGGCTCGGCAGCGGTCCTGGGCGCGGCCGGATCGTGCGGCTGCTCGATCATGGCGCCACCCCGCCGATGTCTCTTTCGATCGTGTCGGCCAGCCCGCCGTTCACGACGCCGTTGTCATTGCGAAAGCCGGTGGCCTCGCCGGTGCCACCGGTGCGGATTGTCGTATCGTTGGGTTTGCGATTCGCGCCGCTGCCATTTTCGGGGCCGGTGTCGTGGTCCTGGCTTCTGTCCGCGCCGGCGCGCAGCACGCGGGCTGCGGCAAATCCGGCGGCAGCCGATGCCGCCAGAAACGCGCCGGGGTTCTTGCGCGCAAAATCGGCGACGTTCTGGCCGATCTCGTCGATGTTGCGGCCTTGAATCTGGCCTGCCATCGCATCGATCTTTGTGGCAGCCTGCTTGACCGCACTGGCCAGCCAGTCGGGTGCGTCGGCATTGCGCTGAAGTTCGTCGGCCGCATTGTTTAGCGCCGACGATGCGGATCCCAGCGCGTTAGCAGCCTCGCCCTTGCGCGCTTGTGCCTCCTGCCTGGCACGATCCCCGATCGCATGCTTGAGGTGCGCGGCGTCATCCTTGAGCTCGTCGCCTATTCCCGATGCGCCGCGCGCACCGGGGGACGCATTGTGCGGTTCCGTCGTCATGGAAGCTCTCCCTTGGTGGTGAATATCCAAGCTACCGGAGCGGCCTTCGAACGTTCCTCGCGCCACGGCGGGACGCGCCAGGATGAGGCTTTGCCACGATGGCTCGTGCATCCGCTAACCTAGGTTAAAACCTTGAGTTTCCACCTGTTTCATGTGTCTTCTGGCGCCTTCATAAGCGTGTCGCCTGGAGGCGAAACGGGGGTTGGAGCATTGCACTGTGGGAGAGTTACGGGCCGATGCTGCGCTGTGTATCCTTGGGCATATGCCAGCCTGAGGGGGCACCGCGTTGGTCCGCGCGTTCCATGGCGACACAATCGAGGCGACGACCGTCGCGGCGTCCTGAAGCAACCAATCGTGCCTTCGCCGGTATGATCAAGGTTACACAGGCCAGCAACCGCGGCGGCCACCACCTTCGTATCAGAACGGTGACGCGTCACCAGAATCGATGATCACTCATTCGGGTGCGGCGCTGGCGTTGCGGCCGGGTGACCTTTTTTCCGGAGTTTCCTGGGTTGCGTATTGGCATCATTTCCCATCTCAAGCACCCGATCGCCGAGCCATTTGCCGGCGGCCTGGAGATGCACACGTTCCAGCTCGCCAAGATGCTGCGGCTGCGCGGGCACGAGGTCACTCTGTTCGCCACCGCCCGGTCCGACCCCGGTCTGGGGCTGGAGGCGATCTGCTCGGAGACCGCGATCGCGCGGGTGGGGCTTTCCGAAGCCAGCGATGTTGCGTTCTTTCGCGAGCATCATGCCTATCTTGCGCTGATGAATGGCCTGCGCACGCGCGATTTCGACATCATCCACAACAATTCGCTGCATTATCTGCCGGTTTCGATGGCGGACTCGCTGCCCATGCCGATGATCACCACGCTGCACACGCCGCCGTTCTGCTGGCTCGAAAGCGGGATCCGGTTGAGCGATACCCCTAATCATGCATTGGTGGGTGTGTCGCAATCGATCGAGCGGCAGTGGGCGCATGTCCGCAGCGTCGATGCGGTGATTCCCAACGGCATCGATCTCGACAATTTCGCATTCCGACCCGTCGCCGATGCCGATCCCTATCTGGTCTGGTACGGGCGGATCGTCCCCGAAAAGGGCCTGCACCTGGCCATGGACGCCGCGCGACAGGTCGGATTGCCGCTGCGGATCGCAGGGCCTGCGCACGACGAGACCTATTTTCGCGAGGAGATCCAGCCGCGGCTGGGCGCCCATGCCCGGCACGAGGGGCATCTGGCCCATGCCGATCTCGCCAACCTGATCGGCGGCGCGCGGGCGTTTCTGTGCTCGCCGATGTGGGACGAGCCTTATGGGCTGGTGGTGGCCGAGGCTTTGGCCTGCGGCGTGCCCGTCGCGGCCTTTGCGCGCGGCGCGATCCCAGAGATCATCGATCCAGGCTCGGGCGTGCTGGCAACCCCCGGCGATGCAGGCTCGCTCGCGCTGGCAACGCTGGCCGCGATGCAGCTCGACCGGCGGGCGTGCCGCGCACGCGCCTTTGCGATCTGCGATGCCGGGCGGATGATCGACGGCTATGAGGCGATTTACGCGCGCATGATCGAGCGCATGCAGGCGCAGGTTCTTCCGCCGCGCGTGCGGCCACCCGCGATGCGGTCGGAAGCCTATCCGGCCAAGGCCTTCCATCCTGCCTCTGCGGCCATGGCCCATGGGTGACGTCGGTACAGCTCCGCTGTGCGTGTGCGTGCCTGCGCGCAACGAGGCTGACCGTCTGCCGGTGCTGCTCAAGGCGATCGCGGCACAGGACTATCCCGGGGTGATTCCGGTCGCCATCGCGGTCAACAACACCACCGACACCAGCCTCGATGTGCTGGAGCGCTGCCGCGCCGACTATTGGGGACGGCTCAGCATCGATGTGACCGACATCCAGTTCGCGCCACGCGAGGCGCATGCCGGATCGGCGCGCGGGCTGGCGATGGACCGGGGTGCCGAACTGCTCGGGGACCATGCCGATGCGATCCTGGTGAGCACCGATGCCGATGCCCGGCCTCCCGCGACCTGGCTGAGCGCGATCGCGGCAGGCATGGCGCGGGGCGCCGATCTGGTCGGGGGGCGCATCGTGATCGACCCCCTGGAAAGCCTGCCGGTGCGGGCTGCCGTTCTGCACGACGCGCTGGACCGATATTGGGAGCGGGTGCGCGCGATTGAGGATGCCATCGACCCGGTGGCCTGGGACCTGCCGCCGCGCCATGGCGACCATACCGGCGCAAGCCTGGCGATCACGCTTCGGGCCTATCGCGCATGCGGCGGTGTACCCCGCATCGCCAGCGGTGAGGACCGCGCGCTGGTGATGGCGGCGGTCGCGCAAGGTGCCAGGCTTGCCCACCCGTCCGATGTCTGGGTCAACGTCTCGCCCCGCTGCGATGGGCGCGCAGAAGGCGGCATGGCCGAAGATATGGCGCGGCTGGTGACGGCGGGCGCTGGCAGCGCGCCTCTCCTGATGCCCGATTTCGATCACTGGCGCGCCCGCGCCGAGTGGCGGCGCAGTATGCGCGCGCAGGCCGCCAGCCCCGCGCACATGGTCCGCGCCGAGGCCTTGCTGCCCCCGATGCCGCACGACATGCCACTGGAAGTGATGGCATGACCCCGCGTCCGATCGGCTATTACGTCCATCACCACGGCGCCGGGCACCTGGCCCGCGCCCGTGTCATCCGCGATGCAACATCCTTGCCGGTGACGCTGCTCGGCAGCCGGATCGGCGCGGAAGGCATCGCCCTGGCCGACGACCGGCTGGACCACGGTTTCGATGGCCGGGATCACGCCGACAACCGCCCCGAGTCGCTGCACTACGCACCGCTCGACCATCAGGGCATCCGCAGCCGCGTCGCCCGCATCTCCGCGTGGATCGAGCACGCCCGACCGGCGCTGATGATTGTGGATGTCTCGGTCGAAGTGGCGATGCTGGCGCGGCTGGCCTCGGTTCCGGTGGTCTATATCCGGTTGAACGGCCAGCGCGACGATCCTGCGCATCTCGAGGCGTTTCGCGGTGCTCGCGCCCTGATCGCACCCTTTGCGCGGGAGCTCGAGCATCCCGCCACCCCCGAATGGGTTCGCGCCAAAACCTGGTATGCGCCAGGGCTTGCCGATGCCACGCCAGCCCTGGGCACAGCCAGCGACGGCGTGCTGGTAATGGCTCTGTTGCAAAGATTGGCGGCAGTCAGAGGTAGGCTGTCGCTCTGCGCCGA
>NZ_JAUCZC010000005.1 GCF_030373265.1 Blastomonas sp. | reverse complement strand
CAAGCGATAGGACAGGTTCATCGTGTTTGCCAGCATTTGCCGCAGCGTTACACGGACCGTCGAAAGCGGTTTGCAGTTGCCCGTTCACGGTGCGATAGGGCCGATTCTGGCGCGCGGCCGGTCGGCGATTCTCGACCGCAAGCCCCACCGGATGGATCGATGGATGGACGGTTTGAGGGTTAAAAGCGCTTATCTGCTGCTGGGAACGGCGTTGCTGGCGGCCAACGCGGCCCCGGCAATGGCGGCCGATCAACGCGTGTGCACGCGCACCAGCCATCTGCTGGGCGAAAACATGACCTTTCATCGCCAGGATATCGTGCACTATGCCGATGATCAGGACACCGCGCAGGGCGCAAGCGGGCTTCCGTCCGAAAACGAGCAGGTGATCGAGTTCACCGCAGACCAGCTCGACTATGACAGCAATGCCGATGTGGTGACTGCCAAAGGCAATGTCCTGCTGATCCGTGCCGACCAGTCGTTGGTCGCCGACAGCGTCACCTGGGACCGCAAGTCGGGCGAAGTCCGCGCCGATGGCAGTGTGCAGATCACCGACCAAGAGGGCAACAAGCTCTACGGCGATTCGATCGAGCTCACCGAAACGATCCGCGACGGCGTCATCGAGAACATCCTGGTCGTGCTCGACGCCGGTGGCCGCATGGTCGCCAGCCGCGGCGTGCGCGATGACGGCGTGATCACGCTGGAAAATGCCGCGTATTCCGCCTGCCTTGTCGAAACGCCCACAGGCAAGCCCAAAAACCCGAGCTGGCAGCTGCGCGCGATCAAGGTGGTGTACGATCCTGCCGACGAGCGCGTGCGCTATAAGGGAGCACGGCTTGAGCTGTTCGGGTTGCCGGTCATTCCGATACCGGGCCTGAGTCATCCCGTGGGCGAGGGCAGCGGGGGCGGCCTGCTCGTGCCCGATGTCCGGTTCAGCCGGGTCAACGGCATGCAGGTCAGCCTGCCATATTACATCAGCCTGGCCCCCAACCGGGACATCACCGTCACCGGATCGGTGTTTACAGAAGCCCTTCCGATGGTGAGCGCGACCTATCGGGCGCTTACCGACCGGGGGGCCTACCAGATCACCGGCTACGCCACCGCAGGATCCCGCATTCCGGTGGGCGTCGGCGGCATCGGTGCGACCAGTCAGAATGACTTCCGTGGCTATTTCGATGCCACCGGCCGTTTCCAGCTCGATGAGGCCTGGAGCGTCAGCGGCTCGATTCGTACGACCACCGATCGAACTTTCCTGCGCCGTTACGACATCAGCCGTGAAGACCGGTTGCGGTCGACGATCGAAGCCGAGCGGATCGGACCCAACAGCTATTTCTCGCTCGCCGGGTGGGCCACCCAGACGCTGCGGGTCAACGACCCGCAGGGCCAGGTGCCGATCGCGCTGCCGGTTGTCGACTGGCGGCTGCGGTTGCCCGAACAGGTCGCGGGCGGCAAGGTGGAGTTCCAGGTCAACACGCTCGCCATCGGTCGCACCGAAGGCCAGGATACGCAACGCGCCTTTGCACAAGCCCGCTGGGATCTGCGCCGGCTGACTGGCATGGGCCAGGAATTCACGCTGACCGCACTCGCCCGCGGCGATGTCTACAACAGCAGCGACAACGCGCTGACCAATACGCTGATCTATCGCGGCGAATCCGGGCTGCAGGCGCGCGCCAGCGGGTCGGTTGCCGCAGACATGCGCTGGCCGTTCGTCGGCGAAGCTTTCGGCGGCACGCAGGTGCTCAGTCCGCGCGTGCAGGTGGTTGCGACGCCCACGACCGGCAATCTTCAGGTGCCCAACGAGGATTCGCGGGCGATCGAGCTTGAAGACAGCAACCTGTTCGCGCTCAACCGCCTGCCCGGCTATGACCGAATAGAAGAAGGTGTTCGCGTCGTTTATGGCGTCGAATGGTCGCTTCAGCGCCCGGGGATGCAGCTCAACGCCGTCGTCGGGCAAAGCTACCGCTTCGACGATCAACGCGATTTCCTTCCCGAAGGCACCGGGCTTGGCAACCGCACGTCGGACGTGGTCGGCCGCGTCGATCTGAAGCTGCGCAACTTCATCCGCTACACCCACCGTTTCCGGCTCGACAAGGACAACCTCGCGGTACGCCGCAACGAAATCGATATCACGGTTGGCGGTCGGCAAACCTACGCCCAGATCGGCTATTTGCGGCTCAACCGGGACATCGGACCCGAGGTCGAGGATCTGCAGGATCGCGAAGAGCTGCGCGTGGCCGGGCGCGTCCGGGTTGCGCGCTATTGGTCGGTGTTCGGCGCGGCGGTGGTCGATCTGAGCAACGCGGAAGAAGACCCCCGGCTGCTATCCGACGGGTTCGAACCGATCCGCACCCGGCTCGGCGTCGCCTATGAAGACGATTGCCTTGAACTGGGCGTGACATGGCGTCGTGATTTCATCCCGGTCGGCGATGCCCAGCGCGGCAATACCTTTCTGCTCAGGCTGGCCTTGCGCAACCTTGGCTTTTGACCCCAAAGCGGATATTCACCGCCCCGCTCATCCGCGGTTAACGCTGGACGGGGCACAGGGTCGCTTTTCTCCATTCAGGAAGACATGAGCTTGCACGCATTGAACACCATCGCAATCCGTACCCGTCAGCTGGCGAAATCCACGCTGTTGCTGTCGCTGATTGCGGGGCTCGCCATGCCCGCACACGCCCAGTCGGTCAGCGACGATGCCGCCCCGCCGGAAACGTCGCTCGACGTGCCCGAAGGCCTGACGATCTTTGGCCAGCAGGACCCCAATGTCCGCCGCGCCACCGCCATCGTCAACAGCGAGATCATCACCGGAACCGATATCGATCAGCGCGTCGCGCTCATCCTGGCGGCCAACGATACGCCCGTCTCCGATGAGGAACGCGCCCGTCTCAGGCTGCAGGTGCTGCGCAACCTGATCGACGAGACGTTGCAGATCCAGGAAGCCGCCGCCAACGACATCACCGTTGACGAGAATCAGGTCGAGCGGACCTATGCCCAGGTCGCGTCGCAGAATTTTCGTCGTGAAACGTCTGCACTCGACAAGTATCTGGAGGGCATCGGCTCATCATCCCGTTCGCTCAAGCGTCAGATTCGCGGCGAACTTGCCTGGCAACGCCTCCTGGGACGCAACGTGACGCCCTTCATCAACGTCTCCGAAGACGAAGTGAAGGAAGTCATAGAGCGGCTGAAGGCGGCAAAAGGCACCGAAGAGTTCCGGATCGGCGAAATCTATCTTTCGGCCAATTCGCAGAACCGCGCCGAAGTTGAACAGAATGCCGCGCGCATCGTCGAGCAGTTGCAGCAGGGCGGATCGTTCGTCGCTTATGCCCGCCAGTACTCGGAAGCATCGACCGCAGCCGTCGGCGGCGATCTGGGCTGGCTGCAGCTTGCACAGCTGCCCCCCGCGCTCGGCGCTGTCGCGCGCGACATGCAGGTCGGCCAGCTCGCCGGACCGATCGAGATTCCCGGCGGCTTTTCGCTGATGTACCTGATCGACAAGCGCCAGATCCTGACATCAAACCCGCGCGATGCGTTGCTCGGATTGAAGCAGCTTTCGATCGCGTTTCCAGCCGGCACCAGCGAGGCAGAGGCTACCCGGCGCGCATCGGACTTTGCCAGCGCCACCCGCGCGATCAAGGGCTGCGGATCGGCCGATGAGATCGCGGCCCAGCTTGGTGCCACGGTGACCAACAACGACCAGGTCCCTGTCCGCGACTTGCCTGCGCCGTTGCAGGATACGCTGCTGGCGTTGTCGATCGGCGAGGCGAGTCAGCCTTTCGGATCGGTCAAGGATGGCGTGCGCGTGCTGGTGCTGTGCGGCCGCGATGACCCGCAGGCCGAGGGTGGCCCCAGCGCCGAACAGCTGATGGCGAACATGGAGGAAGAGAAGGTCAACCGCCGCGCACAGATCTATCTGCGCGATCTTCGCCGGGATGCGGTGATCGAGTACAACTGATGCGATCGTCGGACATCGTCCCGGCGTGAACGCGCTGCTGGCCATATCCGCCGGTGACCCTGCCGGAATCGGCCCCGAGATCATCGGGAAAAGCTGGCAAGCGCGACAGGCTGAAGGGCTGCCCGCATTCTTTGCGATTGGCGACCCACGTGCTTTTGCCAGCGTGTGGGATGGCCCTCTGGCCGTCATCGATACGCCATCGGACGCGCTGGAACATTTTGCCACCGCCTTGCCGGTGCTGCCGGTGATCGACAGCGGCGCGGTCGTGCCGGGCCAGCCCGATCTCGATGGCGCGCGCTGCGCGCTGCAGGCGCTGGAGATGGGCGTCGGCCTGGCGCGCGCAGGCACCGTGCGCGGCATCGTCACCGGTCCGATCTCCAAGATCCAGCTGCAGAAGGTCGGGTTCAACTTTCCCGGCCAGACCGAATTCATCGCCGAAGCCTGCGGTGTCGCACGCCAGAATGTCGCGATGCTGCTCGCTGGGCCATCGCTGCGCGTCGTTCCGATCACGGTGCATATCGGCATAGCGGATGTTCCCGCAGCCCTGTCGATCGAACTGATCGTCAACCGCGCCCGCGCCGCCGCCAAGGGCATGGCGCGCAACTTCGGGATCGAGAAGCCCCGGCTCGCCATCTCCGGGCTCAACCCGCACGCGGGCGAGCAAGGCAGCATGGGCCGCGAGGAGGCCGATATCATCATTCCAGCGATCGACATGCTGCGCGCCGACGGGTTCGATGTCGCCGGGCCGCTGCCGGCCGATACCATGTTCCACGCTGCCGCCCGCGCGCGCTACGATGTCGCCTTGTGCCAGTATCACGATCAGGCGCTGATCCCGGTCAAGGCGCTGCACTTCGATGACGCGGTCAACATGACGTTGGGCCTGCCGATCGTCCGCACTTCGCCCGATCACGGCACCGCCTTCGATATCGCCGGCCAGAATCGCGCCAGTCCCAGTTCGATGATCGCCGCGATCCGGATGGCAGGCGCGGCGTGGCAGCACCGACAGACCTACGACGGCTGATGCGCAATCCGGTGACTGCATTGCCCCCGCTGCGCGAGGTGATCGCGCGCCATGGGCTTGCCGCAAGCAAGGCGCTCGGTCAGAATTTCCTGCTCGACGAGCAGTTGCTCGACCGGATCGCCGCGGTCCCGGGCAACCTCGATGGCGTGGACGTGCTGGAGATCGGACCGGGTCCCGGCGGGCTGACCCGGGCGCTGCTGCGCGCGGGGGCGAACGTCACCGCGATCGAACGCGACCGTCGCTGCCTGCCCGCACTCGCCGAACTGGCCGAAGCCTTTCCCGGCCAATTGACCGTGATCGAAGGCGACGCGCTCGAGCTGCCACTGGCCGAGGTCATGCCGGGTGCGTGCCACATCGTTTCCAACCTGCCCTACAATGTCGGCACGGCGCTGTTCATCGGCTGGCTGGGCGGCAAGAGCTGGCCGCCGCAATGGCTGTCGCTGACCTTGATGTTCCAGCGCGAGGTTGCCGACCGCATCGTCGCGGATACCAATGCCGATGCCTATGGCCGTCTTGCCATTCTCAGCCAGTGGCGCTGCCATGCAAAGCTTGCGATGAAGGTGCACCGCAGCGCCTTCACCCCGCCCCCCAAGGTCATGTCGGCAATCGTGCACCTCACCCCAGCGCCGATGCCCGAGGGCGTCGCCCCTGCCCGGCTTGAAGCGCTGACCGCGGCCGCCTTCGGCCAGCGCCGCAAGATGCTGCGGCAGAGCTTGAAGGGTCTGCCGGGCGCTTTGCCTGCGCTGGAGGCTCAGGGCATCGACGCGTCACGCCGGGCCGAGACGTTGAGCGTCGAGGACTTCGTGCGGGTGGCGAAGGCAATGGACGCAGGATAAGACGCGGGCCTCGTGCAGCACTGCGATTCCGGCACAACCCCCTTCCCTTTCCCGGTGCGTGCGTTAGCATCCTCCGAAATCCGCCAGCAGCCCGGCACCAGACACGGGCGCGGCAGACCGGACGAGGAGCTTGAAGCATGTACGATCTGATCATTCGCGGCGGCACGATTTATGATGGGCTGGGCGGCGCGCCTTACATCGGCGATATCGCGATCCGCGGCGATACCATCGCGGCGATAGGCACCGTCACCGGCAGCGCGGCCGAGGAAATCGATGCCAGCGGCCATATCGTCACCCCCGGTTTCGTCGATATCCACACCCATTACGACGGCCAGGCGACCTGGGATGACGTCATGGCGCCGTCGGCCTGGCACGGCGTGACGACGGTGGTGATGGGCAATTGCGGCGTCGGCTTCGCGCCTGCCGCGCCCGACAAGCATCAGTGGCTGATCGGGCTCATGGAGGGCGTCGAGGACATCCCCGGAACCGCCTTGGCCGAGGGCATGACCTGGGACTGGGAGAGCTTTCCCGAATATCTCGATTCGCTCGAAAAGCTTCCGCGCACGATCGATATCGGCACGCATGTGCCGCATGGCGCGGTGCGCGCCTATGTGATGGGCGAACGCGGCGCGGCCAACGAAGAGCCGACCGATGCCGATATCGCCGCGATGTCGCGCATCGTCGAGGATGGCCTGCGCGCAGGCGCTCTGGGCTTCTCGTCCTCGCGCACCGTGCTGCACAAGTCGATCGACGGCGAGCTGGTTCCCGGCACCACCGCGACCGCCAAAGAGCTGATCGGCATCGGACGCGCGATGGGCAATGTCGGCTATGGCGTGTTCGAGATGGCCTCGGACCTCGTTCCCGAGTGGAACGAGTTCGACTGGATGACCGCGTTGTCGAAGGAAACCGGGCTTCCGGTAACCTTCGCGATGCTGCAATCGCCGATGAAGCAGATGAGCTGGATCGAGCAGATGGCCGCGTGCGAAGAGGCCAACCGCACCGGCGGCCATGTCGTCGCGCAGATCTCCCTGCGCGGCACCGGTGTGGTGATGAACTGGCGCGGTACGGTGCACCCGTTCGTCCAGCGTCCCAGCTGGCGTGCCATCGCCGAGCTCCCATGGGACGAGCAGCTTGCCAAGCTCAGGGATCCCGCCTTCAAGGCGCAGCTACTCGCCGAAGAAAGCCTGCCGCCGCCCTCGCCCGATATCGCCGCATTGTTCATGCTGGTGACCGCCGGCTTTGCGCTGCAGTTTCCGATGCACGACGATTTCACCTACGAGCCGACCCGCGCCGACAGCATCGCCTTGATGGCGGATGTGGCTGGCAAGGACGCGGCGGAATATGCCTATGACGCGCTGATGGCGGATGACGGCAACGGCTTCATCTATCTGCCGATCCTCAATTATCAGGACGGCAACCTCGATTTCATCAAGGGCCTGCTCGAGCGCGACGACACGGTCGTGTCTCTGTCGGATGGCGGCGCGCACTGCGGCACGATCTGCGATGCCGCAGCGCCGACCTTCCTGCTGAGCTACTGGGCGCGCGACCGCAAGGCAGGCACGATCCCCGTCGAGCTGGCGGTCAAGCGGCAGTGCCATGATACCGCGCGGCTCTATGGCCTCAACGATCGCGGGGTGCTCAAGCCCGGCTATCTCGCCGACCTCAACATCATCGATCTGCCCCGGCTGCGCCTCAGCCGTCCTTGGCTCGCCTTCGACCTGCCAGCAGGCGGCAAGCGCCTGCTGCAAAAAGCGGAAGGCTATGCAGCGACGATCAAGTCGGGCGAGATCACCTTCCGCAACGGCGAGGTGACGAAGGCGCGTCCGGGCGGGCTGATCCGCGGTCCGCAGAACGTCGAGCAGAGGGTCGCCGCGGAATAGGCGGCGCCCCCCCAATCAGAACGGCTTGACCGTGCCCAGGAAGCAGATGCCCGCGATGGTGATCCAGTAGACATAGGCCATCATCCGGCCATAGCCGATCTCGCGCTCCAGCGCGGCTTCCTGTGCGGCATCCGGACCCAGCGCCAGCGCGCGAAATCGCGTGGTCCAGCGCCGCATGATCCAGCGCAGGCCGAGGCCGATGCACAAGGTAAAGCCGTAGAGCGTCAGCTTGGCAGCATACCAGCGCACGCCCTCGCTTGCCTCGAACGGGCCACGGCCCAGCAGCGAGGAGATGCCGGTGATGAAGATCGCCGGGATGAGCAGATAGCGGATGGCTTCATCCGCTTTGGTCAGCTTGATGCCAAGATCGGTTTCGCGTGCGAAAAACGCCCCCCAGCACAGCCCCAGCCAGCCTAAGACGAATAGCCACATCGCGGTAAGATAGCCGCCGCCGAAGGGCTGAAGCCCATAAATATGCCCCATATGCAACCCCAGCGGCAGCAACAGAATGATGCCGGTGCGCGCCAGGATATCGATGCGATACGCCGTTTCCATATGCCGTTTGCGCTCATCGAGCGACAGATGGCGGTTGGTGACGTTGTAGCTCGACTGGAACACCCCCCATTCGCCGCCCAGCCAATAAACCATCGCCAGGATATGCACCCAGCGCAGCACCAGCACCTCTTCGATCACGTCATTTCCTCCACCCCAAATTCGTTTTGGCCCCGTCGCACCTCAGCGCGCGGACAGCGCGTGGACAATGTCCAGGATCGGCGGATCGGGATTTTCCATCGCCTCGACCTCCTGCTGGAAACCACGCATGATCCGCGCGATATAGGCGCGCGTATCCTCGCCGCGCGCCTGCCCGGCAGCATGATCGGGCGCATAATCCTCGACATCGCTGCGTTTCAGGCTTCCACCGGCTTCCAGCAATCGCTCGACGGTATCGAGCCGCTCGCGTGTAGCGGACAGCTCTGCTGCCAGCGCCAGCGTCAGCGAGTACAGCCGATCAACCGCCGGTTGATCGAAGAACGCCGGGCGGCGGCCTTTGGCACGCGCGCCCGCCCGGGTGATCCAGTCCAGTCCCTCGGTCACGCAGCCATCTCCTGTTCACGGCCAGGTTTCCATGCGCCATAGGCATGCCAGATTGCAGCGCGGCCATAATCCTCGGCCGCGCCATCGGGCGACGGCGGGAAGATCGACGGGTCAACCACCGCGCGCACGCCGATGGAGAACTGGTCTGCTTTGCCGAAGCCTGCCTCCTCCATCACCTGCTCCATGCTCACCCCATGCATCGCCGACCAGAATGGCTCATTGTTGTTGAACGCGTCCCAGTCGCGCAGGAACTGTTCGAACAGCGGCATATCCGCCCCGTATTGTGGCTGCTCGACATGCAGCATCAGCCCGCCGGGCTTGAGCACCCGATAGGCTTCGCGCAGGATGCGGGGCATCGAGGCGGCAGACAGTTCGTGCAGGAACATCGTGGTTTGCACCCAGTCGAAATGGCCGTCGGGAAAACGTGAGAGGTCCTCGCCATTGGCTTGGACGAAGCGGATATTCCTCACCCCCAGCCCCGCCGCCCGCGCCGCGCCGTAACGCAGGCTGGGCGCAGCGGTATCGATCGCGATCACCTCTGCCTCGGGAAAGCCCTGCGCGATCGGAACCGCGTTGTGGCCGACGGTGCAGCCGATATCGAGGATACGGCGCGGCGACCAGCCTGGCCGGTTGGCCTTAACCCAGGCGACCACCGCCTGCCCGCCACCATCGTTGAGCGCACCCAGCGCGCCGCCGGTGGTCGCAAACAGCCCGACATCATAGTTCGCGCCGACGGTCACGTCTCCGGGGCGCTCCTCGCCGTGATAGCCGCCGGGCTGGCAGTGGATGTCGACACAGGTCTGATAGTCCGGCTGCTCGATCGCCGGATCGAGCTCAAGCTGGCCGGAATGCTCGTTGAACTGGCGTGCCTGCGCGTCGAGCTCGTCCAGCTGGCGCAGCACCGCCTGGCGGCCGTTCATCTGGCGCATTTCCATCGCGTTGCGCTTGAGCGCCGACCATGTCCGGTGGAAGGGATCCAGGTTCATCGCATCGCGGATTTCATCACGATGCTGGGGATCGCGGCCATGCTCGGAACGGAAGGCCGGCAGCACCCGGCCTTCATAGGCCAGAGCGTTGCCGCGCCCCAGAGTGCCCGAGATATAGCGGTTGAAATGGGTGAGAAAATTGAACCTCGCAGCCTCGTCGTGGCGGGTGCGCGGCATCATCGGGTGGCGGGTCAATGCCGTATAGGCAGGCGGCAGGTTGTGCGTCATCGTGTCGGGCCTTTCCAAACAAGCCTGTCACGCTGCGCGCTCGGGCTTTCGGGCTCACCAGTCTGTCGGGATCGCGCTGGCGACAGTCAGCGCCCGACCGATCTGACACGATAGTTGTATGGACAAATCTGCACCCAGGATTTGATCCTGATCAAATTTTCAGCAAGAAAGTGACACGTACCCGTGCCTTTGCGCGCCGCGCCGCTTGAAAAAGGCGCGCTCAAGGCAGGACCGGCTTGGCGCCTGGCACGTCTACTTGTCGGCTGCGCGTCCGCTCCAGTCGCGCACGGCGGCGTCCAGCACGGTCATCGGCATCGGCCCGGAGGTCAGCACCAGATCGTGGAAGCCGCGCACATCGAACGCGGCACCCTGCGTCTCGCGGGCCGTCTCGCGCGCCGCGACGATCGCATTGGCACCAACCTTGAAGCTGCAGGCCTGACCAGGATACACCGCATAACGGGTCACCTCGCGATCGGTCGCCTCGGCCTGCTCGCCCGCATTCTCGACCATCCAAGCGACAGCCTGTGCCTTCGTCCAGCGATGATGGTGCAGCCCGGTGTCGACAACGATGCGCGCCGCG
The DNA here is from genome assembly GCF_030373265.1 of Blastomonas sp. Taxonomy (GTDB): domain Bacteria; phylum Pseudomonadota; class Alphaproteobacteria; order Sphingomonadales; family Sphingomonadaceae; genus Blastomonas. The sequence goes on along the minus strand of NZ_JAUCZC010000005.1, from coordinate 156,968 downwards.
CGGAACAGGTTCGACTGCAGATAACCGATCCGCCCGAACGGATCGTTGTCATACACCCCAAGTTCGTCGGCGACCTGCTGCGCATAGAGCGCCCAGCCCTCGGTATAGGCGGAGAAGCGAACGATGCGGCGGAACAGCGGCAGCGCAGGAGCATGCGCGAGCAAGCTGGCCTGATAGTGGTGACCGGGAATGCCCTCATGATGTGTCAGCGTTGGCAGGCGCCAGGTGACGTGTTCGCCGGGGTTCTTGAGGTTAAGCGAATAGACGCCGGGACGGTCCGGTCCACCTCCCGAATAGAAAGCGCCGGGCGCACCCGCTTCGATCGTCGGCGATATCCGGCGCACGACGATCGGATTGATGGTCTGCGCGTTGAACGCGCCGGGGAGCAGCGCCTTGATCGTGTCCAGCTGTCCGGTAGCCAGCGCCAGCAGCTTTTCGCGTCCGGCATCGTCGGCGCTGACGCGGAACCGCGCATCGGTGTTGAGCGCCGTGACCCGATCGATCACGCTGCCCTTGGTCAGTCCCTGAGCGCGCAGCAGCCCGTCGATTTCGGCGGTTATCGCGCGGCATTGCTCCAGACCGATGCGGTGCAATTCGGCAGGAGACGTGTCCACGGTCGTGTTGGCGCGCACTGCGGCGGCGTAATAGGCATCGCCATCGGGCAGCTTCCAGACGCCGGCGCGGTCGTCGGCCTGCGGGGCCAGAGCCTCCAGCGCAGCGATCTGGCGGCTGAGCGCGGGCTGGATCTGATCGCGAAAGATCGCGAACGCGCGTTCGGTGACATCGCCCAGTTGCTGCGCGCGAATCCGCTTGAGAGCAGGCGCGATCAGCGCAGACTCGCCCGGCGCGACATCGCGCAGGCCCCTGATCTGAGCGATGGTCCGCACCAGCACGAAATCGGGCGGGATGACGCCGATCCCTGCGTCATGACGAATACGCTCGCTTTCCTGGGTGATCGCCACAGCAAAAGCCGACAAACGGTTGAGCCAGGCTTCCACATCGTCTGCGGTGTCGATCGGATGACGACTGCCGATGAAATCGGGCAACCAGTAATAGGCGCCGTTCATCTGGCTGACGACATAGGGGCTGGGGCGCAGATTGCCGTCGACATAGCCATAGCGGCCCAGCAGATCGGCCAAAGTGTCGTAGACGTAGCGCGCGACCGCGTGGTCAAGCCGGGCACGCGGCGACAGGGCCGCGACATTGATGCCGTCCAGATCGGCAAGTGCCGCCCGGATCGCTGCGCGATCGGTGGCCCGCGCGGCCATCGAGCGATCGTCGAGCCGACTGCGCAGCCCGGCGTTGGTGCCGATGTCGAAATCGCTGCCGGTGGCCTCTTCGGGCGATCGGCGCAGATAGGCCTCGCTGTGCCTCTGCAGCAACGCCTCAAGCGTGCTATCGGCGCTGAGGCCCTGCGCCAGCAAGACGCTTGGCACCATACCCGACAGGCCGCCCGCCGCGGCCATTCCCATGAAGCCCCGGCGATCGATCATTGTGCTGCTCCAAAATGCTGTTGGGTCCTGCTGTGCAATAGAGGATGGGGACGGCCGCGACCAGAGCCGTCCCCAAGGCGATGTCAGAACTTGTAGCCCAGGCTTGCGCCAAAGACGCGGAACGAAGGTTCGACCTGAACACCGCTATAGAAGGCTTTCTCATAGGCGTTGGCGTAGAAATCGGCCTTGAACAGGTTCTCGACGAACACCACCGCGCGGATATTGTCGTCCTCGATCCCCAGACGCAGATTGACGTTGTGATAGCTCGGGCTCTCGAACGGTTCGCCGGCGACATTCTGGTAGAGATAGTAATACGGGTTAGAGATCATCGCCGCGCGATAGCTCCATTCCGCGCGGGCAAAGCCTTCGAAGCGATCGCCCAAGGGTACGGTATACTGGGTCTGCGCGCCCAGCGTCCAACGCGGCGCATTGGTGAGCTCTTCGCCAGAGACGTCGATCACGATTCCGTCGATCAGCGCGTCGGGATAATCGACATATTTCGACTTGTTGTAGCCGACATTGCCGCTGAGGTTCCAGTTGTCGGTCAGCCGCGCATCGAAGCTCGCTTCGACGCCATAGCTTTCGGCCGACGCCGCATTGGCGATACCGCTGACTCCGCGCAGCAGCCCGGTCGCCGGATCGATGAACTGGAAGCGGATGGTCTGCTGAACGTCCTTCCAGTCCATGTAGAACGCGGTGATGTCGACCCGCAGCCGGTTGTCGAACAGGTTGAACTTGGTGCCGAGTTCATAGTTCCACAGGATTTCTGGCTCGAACTCGTTGGTCAGCGCGGCGCTGTTGGTGGTCTGCGTGCCGCCCGACTTGAAGCCGCGCGACGCGGTGGCGAAGATCATCAGGTCCGAATTGGGCTTGTAGGTCAGCGTGACCTTGGGCGACAAATCCTCGAAGTCGGCCACGCGGTCGTTGTTGCCGGTGATCACGGTGTTGGACCGCGTCTGCGAGACGTTGGTCACCTTTTCCCAGGAATAACGCAGGCCCGCGGTGGCGGAGAACTGTTCGGAGAAGTTCAGCGTGCCCTGGGCGAAGATCGCGAAATAGCGGCTCGAGCTGTCGCCATCGGCACCGGTGACCTCAAGCCCGTTGCAATTGCGCGCCAATGCGGCGGGGCAAAGCGGGCTGTCGGCGCCATGGAAGGTCGACTGATCGCTGACGCCGCTGTCCTTGCCCAGCGATGTCCCCAGGCTCCAGTCGAGGAACTGGGTGCCAGTCGATTGCAGGCGAAGTTCGCCGCTGGTCGATTTACGGCGAAGCTTGAGGTCCTCATAGAAGAAGTCGCGGCTGCCGCCATCGACATCCCCGAAGTTGAATACGTCGGATACCAGATGCCCGCCCACGGCGGTCATCTCGACCGGTCCGAAATCCCACACCGCTCGCGTGCTGAAATATTCGAACTTGCTGCCCACGCTCTGCGGGCGGTTGAAATTCACACGGTTGTTGTTCTGCGGGAAGAAGCCGACGCCATCGGGATCGGCGATCAGCCCGGCCGCACGGCCATAATAGACCGATGCCCAGGTGCGCGTGACAAAGCCGGTCGGAACGCCATTGCGCATACCGACTTCTTCATCCGAATAATTGTAGAGAAAATCCCAGGTGAGATTATCGATCGGCGTGAAGCGCAACTGGACGCGACCGGTGTAGTATTCGCTGTCATTGCCGCCGCCGATCGCATTGATGTTCTTGATATAGCCGTCCGACTTTTCGTACTGGCCCGAGGCGCGCAGCGCCAGCACGCCAGGAACGATGGGCACGTTGATCACACCCTGCGCGCGCTTGGTATCAAAGCTGCTGTAGCCGATTTCGACTTCGCCTTCGAAATTGTCGACCGGCTTCTTGGTGATGATGTTGATCGCACCGCCGACGGCATTGCGGCCGAAGTACGTGCCCTGCGGCCCGCGCAGCACCTCGATGCGCTCGAGATCGACGATCTGCGGGTTGCTCGTGCCTGCCGCAACGTTGAATTCGTCGACGTAGAAGGCATAGCTCGACTGGCGGACGTCGGCATAGGGATTGAGCTGGTTGGAGATCCCGCGGATCGAAAGGTCCTTGCGGTCGCGCGATCCGTTTGACTGGAAACTGACATTGGGCGTGAGCGCGAAATAATCTTCGACGCTCTGGATGTTCTGGTCCCTGATCGTTTCGGCGCTCACCGCAGTGATGGCGATCGGCACATCCTGAAGGCTCTGCTCGCGGCGCTGCGCGGTGACGACGATGTCGCTGTAGCCGACCGCGGTTTCAGCGTCCTGCGCGTAGGCCGGGATCGCCGTCAGGCCTGCGATCATCGCTGTCGCAGCGACGCTGATGGTGAAGCGGCCAATACCGCGCGTTTGAAAAGTGCCGTGTGTCATGTCAAAACCCCCTCTTCACCGGCGGTGGTATCCGCCGGTTCAAATGATCCAATCCTCTCCGTAGTCGCAGCTTTAGGGCGTCAATCCGTCCAGCACTGGGCATCGAGCGGGTCTTTGCCCGCCTCCAGCGTGTGCCTAACCAGAACGATCGAAGCGATTTTGCCGCCCTTGAGTTCGGCGTGGCCTGCAGCCAGCGAACAGCCTGTCTTGCCGTCACGGCGCGAGCGGATGACGTGGTAGGTGTACACGCGGTCCTTGGTCTCGAAGACGTCCTTGAACGGCACGACGATCTCGACATCACCGCCGCCGGACTGGATATTCTGGAAATGGGTCGCCCACTGGTCGACACCGTTGATGACCGTGCGGCCTTCGAGCACCAGCGTGGCTTCCGGCGTGAAGAATTTCGAGAAGTTCTCAGGGGTGTAGGCACCGGGCGTCTTGAACGCCTCATTCCACCAGATGAACATCTTGGAGACAACATCGGTGGCTGGCTTCTCTTGGGCCATAGCCGGAGTGGCGAGGCCGAAAGCAGCGACGATGGATGCGACGAGCAGCGTTTTCTTCACGTAAGGCTCCCTGTAATTTTGTTGCTTGATCGGCGATCTATTATGCGTGCCGTTGCGTGAAGTGTCCGTCAGTTGGAGCGTTGTTTCAACAACATTGTAAATCCACTTTCGTTGCGCTGACTGCAAACTAAGCATGGCGTCGGGACCGCAGGTCCAAGATGTTGGGATCCCAGGGCAAACCCGACCCGCTCCGATGACGTCAAAGCACGTTGCTTATCAATCACTTGCTACCAGCCCGAACCGCAGCCTGCACAGCGTGCCAGGATCACCGCTGCCAATCGTCGCGAATCACTTTGCCGCCCTTCATCACGAAGCCGACGGTCCGCAGAGCAGAGATATCGGCGATCGGATCAGCGTCGAGCGCTACGATATCGGCATAATATCCCGTCTTGAGCGTCCCCACCTCGTGATCGACGCCCAGCATGCGTGCCGGTTCGCTGGTGGCGGCGCGCAGCGCCTGGGCCGGGCTCATTCCGGCGTCGACATAGATTTCCGCCTCGCGGATCGTCGCCGTTGTTCCTTCATTGGGCTCCCAAGGATATTGATCGGTCCCCAGCGCGATGCTGACACCCGCGGCAATCGCATCGCGCAACGACTGGATATGCGCTTTGCCAACCGAATCCACCCGGTCGAGATACCAGGGCGGCGAGCCGATCTTGCGGTAAAATTCCTTGGCCCCGCTTTGCGATACGACGATGGTCGGAATGTACCAGACGCCCTTCTGCTTCATTTTTCTGAGCACCGGCGGTGTCAGGAAATATCCGTGTTCGAACGCGTCGATTCCGGCATCGATCGCGACTTCCGATGCGATCGGTGATCCGGTGTGACCGGTCACCTTGACGCCATTGCGATGCGCCACCTCGATCGCCGTCGTCAGCTCGGCATCGGTGAACGGCGACGCGCCGATATCGCCGTGCGTGTCCGATATGCCGCCCGATATGCCGAGCTTGATCCATGTCGCGCCGGCCTTGACCTGCTCGCGGACGGCGCGGGCGAACTCTGCCGGGCCGTTGACCTCGGTCTTGCCATGCCCGCCGGTGGCGACGATCGAGGACCCGGCGGTGTGTATCCTCGGGCCATCGAACAGCCCCGCGTCGATGGCGCGCTTGAGGGTGAAATCGACACCCGCATCCGATCCGGTGAGACGGATGGTGGTTACGCCCGATCGCAACGACTTCTGCGCATTGTCCAGCGAACGGAGCACCATGGAATCTGGCGTTTCGTTGTAGATGCGTGAAGCCCCAGGCAGGTTCAGCGCCAGATGGACATGCATGTTCATAAGCCCGGGGATCAGCCATTTGCCATCCATCGGGATGACCTTGGCACCGGCCGGAATGCTGGTCGTCGCGCGCGGCCCGATAGCGATGATGCGCTCGTCCTCGATCACCACCACCGCGTCGCGGACCGGCGCCTTGCCATTCAGATCGACGACACTGCCGCCGACCAGGGCGATAGTTTTGGCAGACGCAGGCCCGGCCAAGGTGACGCACAGAGCGGTGAAGGCATACAGCGCATGTTTCATGGTGATCCCCATATCTGACCGGTTCAACGGACGACGGTCTCGGGCGCGGTGTCGTTGCGATAGATCACCCCGCCCTTCATCACGAAGTCGAGCGTGCGCAGCGCCGAAATGTCTTTCGTGGGGTCGGCCGCTACAGCGATGATATCGGCATATTGTCCCGCCACGATGCGCCCGACAGATTTGTCCACGCCCAGCATCGCCGCCGGGCGGATGGTTGCCGCCTGCAGCGCCTGCAGATGCGTCATGCCCGCTTTCTGGTACAATTCGGCTTCGGCCACGGTCGCGGTGGTGCCGCCATTGGGCTCGAACGGAAACTGGTCGGTGCCCAGCGCAACATTGACGCCCATGCGGATCGCCTTTTGCAGCACCGCCCAATGGTCCTTGCCGGTCGAGGCCACCCGCTCCAGATACCAGTCGGGCGAGCCGATCTTGCGATAGAATTCATACGCGCCCGGCTGGCTGACGACGATCGTCGGCACCAGCCAGGTGCCCTGCTTCTTCATCTCGGTCAGCACCTCGTCGTTGAGATGATAGCCGTGCTCGAAACAGTCGACGCCGAACTTGAGCGCCTGCAGCGCCGCCTCGGAAGATCCGTTGTGCGCTGTCACCTTGACGCCGTTGCGATGGGCAACCTCGATGATGGTCGACAGCTCTGAATCGGTCATGGGCGCAGCGGAGATATCGCCATGCGTGTCCGAAATTCCGCCCGAGATCGCAATCTTGATCCAGCTTGCCCCGGCCTTGATCTGCAAGCGGGCCGCCTTGCTGAGTTCTGCGGGCCCATCGGCCTCGAGTGAGCCATGGCCACCAGTGGGAACAATCAGTTCGCCTGCGGACTCGATCCTCGGGCCGATCGCCTGCCCCTTGCCGATCGCGCGCTTGAGCATGAAATCGAGACCGCGGTCCTCTGCGGTCAGGCGCACCGTGGTGACCCCGGCAAGCAATGTGCGATGCGCATTGGCGGCCATGCGCAAGGCCTGTTCACCGTCCTTCTCGTTCATCAGCTCGGCGCCCTCGGCGCCGGGCAGCTTCAGACCGAAATGGACATGCATGTTCATCAGGCCCGGCACCAGCCACTTGCCGTCCATCCGCACGATCTTCGCCGACGGCGGCACCTCGATGCTGGCAGACGGTCCAACCCGCACGATTTTCTCGCCCTCGATCAGCACCACCGCGTCGCCGATGGTTTTTCCGCTGTCGACATCGACCACAGAGCCACCGACCAGCGCCGTCATCGCAGGCGTCTCGGCCGGTGATTGCGCTGCAAGCGGGGCTGAGCCCAACCCCAGAGTTGCGGCTAAGGCCGCCAGAACATGCGGTCGATTCATTTTCGGGACCCTCCAGAGGTGTGTGGCGCCAAGCCTGATGCAATGGCTGTGGAAAACAATGCACAAGATCGCGCAAACTCGTTGCGCTATGCGCAACGTAACATCAATAAGCCTACGCAAAAGACAACGGTAATCGATACATTTCCCCGATTTTGCGAGCTTTTGGATCAATCAGCCGGAATTTCTGAGGCTTGGTTCTCCGGCTTGCATTATTGCGGCGGTGCGACACGATCAGCAACAAGCGAAAAGCAAATGGGGACCCGTCATGCAAAGTCCGTCTATCCAGTTTACACGCCGGACGCTGATCGGCGCGATGGCAGCCAGCGCGCTGACCCCGTTGCCCGCGCGGGCGCAAGCCGCGCCCGCCTCTCAGGCCTTGCGCGCGCTGCTCGAACGCAGCGAAGCGGCCGATGCCGCGCTTAACCCTTTGCGCGCGGCGCGCACCGGCAAGACCCAGGGCCCGCTGTTCGTCGATCCGCTGGGCGATGACTATGCCAGGGCGTTGCGCGCCAACAAGGCGGCCGCCTTGGCGGAGCTTCAGGCAATCGATCGCGCGAGCCTGCCCGAAGCCGATCGCATCGCCTATGACGTGTTCGACTATCAGACCCGGCAGACGCTCAGCCTGTTCGAGACCGGGCTGTTCGAGGTCCAGCGCATGGCGCCGCTCAACCCGTCGTTTGGTCTGCACATCGAGTTCCCCGATTTCCTGTCCAGTGGCGCGGCGCCTTTCGCAACGCCTGCGGACTATGATGCAGCCTTGGTCCGGATCGATGGCTTTGTCGGGTATATGGACAGCACTGTCCGCCGCCTCCAGGAAGGGCGTGCGCAGGGCTATCTGCAGCCCAAGGTAATCGTCACCAACGTGCTCGCGCAGGTCGATGCGCTGCTGAAGCTGCCGATCGAGCAGAGCCCTTTCTGGAGCGGGATCACGCGGCTGCCGGACACATTTGCGCCCGAGGACCGCGACCGGATCATCGCAGCCTTTCGCGCGGCAGTCGAGGGCAAGGTCTATCCCGCCTATCGTGGCTGGGCGACCTATCTGCGCGACACCTATCTTCCCGATGCACCCGAGGCGCCGGGGCTTTGGGCGATGAAGAACGGCGATGCGCTGTATGCCTGGGATCTCGCCCGGCACACCACCACCACGCGCTCAGCGGACGACATCCACCGGCTCGGCCTGTCCGAAGTCGCACGCATCCGGTCGGAAATGGAATCGGTGCGCGCCAAGGTCGGCTTCGAGGGTGATCTCAAGGCGTTCTTCGAACACGTCCGCACCGACCCGCGCTATTATTGCAAGACGCCTGAGGAACTGCTCGCCCGGTTCGAAGCCATCGAGGCGCGAATATGGCCCGCGATCCCGCGTCTGTTCCATGCGCGGCCCAAGGCGCCGTTCGAGGTCCGCCCCCTGCCCGCGCTCGGCGATCAGCGCGGCACCGGTTACTATCGCGTTGGCCCGCCCGATGGTGTCTCGCCGGGCATCCTGTTCTTCAACATGTCGATGCTCAATACCCGGCCGATTCCCACACTGGAGACGCTGACCCTGCACGAAGGCATTCCGGGCCACCATTTCCAGCTGACTCTGGCAGCCGAAAATGCCGATCTCCCGCCGCTGCTGCGCCACGGACAGGCGACCGCCTATACCGAAGGCTGGGGGCTGTATGCCGAATCGCTGGGCTCCGAGCTCGGCATGTTCACCGATCCGATGCAGCTGTTCGGTCACCTCGACATGGAAATGCTGCGCGCGGTAAGGCTGGTCGTCGATACCGGGCTGCACGCCAAGCGCTGGGGACGGCAGCAGGCGATCGATTACATGCTCGACAACACATCGATGGCGCCGCGCGACGTGGTGGTCGAGATCGACCGCTATATCGCTTATCCCGGCCAGGCCTGCTCGTACAAGATCGGCGAACTCAAGTTCCGCGAGTTGCGCACCGCTGCGACCAAGGCACTGGGGCCCAAGTTCGACATCCGCGATTACCACCATCAGGTGCTCGCCACCGGGGCGCTGCCGATGGACGTTCTCGACGCGAAGATCCGCGGGTGGATCGCTGCCGGGGGCGGGAAGGCCTGAGCATGACAGCCGCTACCCCAGCCGTATCGCGCCGCCATCGCTGGCTGTTGCTCATTCCCTTCCTCTGGCAGATCGGCGGCATCCCGCTGGTCAACGATATCGCCTGGCGTCCGTTTTCGCTGCCGTTTCCGATGGTATGGCAGATGACAGGTATCGTGATCACGTCGCTGGTTATCGCCTTCATCTTCTCGATCGACAGGCGGCATCCGGAATTCGAAGGTCCGGATGATAACGCGTCGGATACAGGTAACGCAGCATGATCCTGGCGCTGACCCTGGCCGTTGTGCTCGGCACGATGGCGGGCGCTCTGCTGTCCGCCCGGCGGCATGCCAAGGCGAAGACACTGGCCGACTGGGCGGTAGGCGGGCGTCGCTTCGGCGTCCTGGTGTTCTGGTTTCTGAACGCGGGTGAGATCTACACCACCTTTGCAGTGCTGGGCATATCGGGCTTCGCCTGGGCGCACGGCGCGCCGGCGTATCTCGCGCTGACCTCGGTCTCGCTGTCGGCGACGATCGGCTATTGGCTGATGCCCAATATCTGGAATGCAGGCCGCAAGTTCGGGCTAGTCACGCAGGCCGATTTCTTCGCCAGCCATTACAACGCGACCTGGCTGGGCGTGGTGGTGGGAATCGCCGGCATCGCTGCGCTGATCGTCTATGTCCAGATCCAGATCGTCGCGCTCAGCCTGATCGTTCGGATGACCTTGGGGCCGGAGGTGTCCACGGTCGCTGCGGCGGTTATCGCAGCGGTGGTCATGCTCGTCTTCGTGTATTTCGCGGGGCTTCGGTCCGCCGCGTTCGCCGCGGGCGTCAAGGACGTGCTGATGGTGGTGATCGTCATATCGCTGTGCATCACGGTCGCATCGAAGGTCGGCGCGGCCTCGATGCTCGACGTCTATCGCATGGCGCAGGACCAGTATCCCGGCATTGGGCGACTGCCGGGGCTTCAGCCCGAAGCCGGGCTCTCGACCGTCTGGCTGATGACCGCCGCGCTCAACGTCGCCCTGGGCAACTGGATCCTGCCGCACCTGTTTCAGCTGTGCTTTTCTGCGGGCACCGAAGCGACGATCCGGCGCAATGCGATCTGGCAGCCCCTGTACTCGCTGTCCTATTTCTTCATCATCCTGCTAGGCCTGGCGGCGTTGCTGGCGGGGACCCAGCCCGAGGGCGGCGACACCAATGCGGTGCTGCTGCAGTTCGTTTCGGACCGCTATCCGCCCTGGGCGATCGGCATCTTTGCCGGGACCGCATGTCTGCTGGCACTGGTTCCGGGATCGGTGCTGCTGCTGACCGCGGGGTCGATCTTCAGCCGCAACATTCTCCTGCCGGTGATGCCGACGCTCTCCGACCGCGCGTCGCTGCTCGCGTCGCGGCTGTCGATGATCGTGTTTGCCGCCATCGCGGTGTGGCTGACCCTGGGAGGATCGCGATCGCTCGTCGAAATCGGGCTGTCGGCGTATGCCGCGATCGGCATGCTGGCGCCGGGCGTATATTTCGCCTTTCTGTGGAAGCGCGCGCATGCCTGGGGCGTGCTCGCAGGGATCATCGTCGGCTATTGCGCTTTGCTGCTGCCGCAGGCGCAAACGCTGTGGACCGCGCTGCTGCCGGGTTGGGACCATGGCCTGGTGGCGATGGCAATCAACGCCGCGGTGACCGCCAGTGTGTGCCTGGCATGGCCGCGGCGCCCCGCCCTCACCCCGCAGCCCGCCTGAAGACTGTCGTTGCGATCAGCTCCAGCTCTTCAGGCGCTTTTCGAGCACTCCCATCAAGCGCGCCGGCGCGCCTTCCAGCTGACGTCCGAGCCGGTGGATCAGGCTGACCGTGCTGTGCTCGATCGCGTCATCGAGCAATGGGCGCGCCACCAGGCTGCCATCGTCCAACTCGGCCAGCGCGGAGATTTGCGGCAGCACTGTAAGCGCGCGCCCGGCCTTGGCGATCTCGCGCATCATCTGGATCGAAGTCGTGACAAGCCGCGGCTCGAGCCACACCTGCGCGCGCTTTTCGGCGTGGTTGAGCGTGCTGCGGATGCGGAACCCCTGTGGCGGCAGGCACAGATCGAATCGGCTGAGATCCGCAATGGTCAACGCCTCCATCGCCGCAGCCGGATGGTTGGGCGCGCACAGCACCATCAACGGCTGCTCCACCGTCGTCCGCGTGCGGATCTTTGGCTCGCTGGTGGTGTGCAGAATCATGCCGATATGCGCCTCGTCGTCGAGCACCATGCGGATGATGTCGGAGCTCGGGCAGCTCGTCACGGTGATCGATATCCCCGGGTTGCGCCGCTGAAAGCTCTCGATCAGCGCGGTAAACGACGGTCCGAAAAACCCCTCGCCGATCGCCAGGTCGATCCGCCCCGACTTGACCTCGCGCAGCTCTTGAATGCGGTTGAGCAATGCCTCGCGATCGGCCATCTGGTTCTTGTGATAGTCAAACGCCAGTTGTCCCGCCTCGGTCAGCCTGATCGAACGCCGACCGCGCTCGATCAGCGCGATCCCCATCTCGCTTTCCAGCTGCGCGATCTGGCGGCTGATCGATGATGTCGCAACGCCGATCTTGTCGCTCGCCAGCCGCATCGATCCGAGGTTTGCCGCTTCATAAAAATAGTGCAGCGCATTGTCCCACATTCCGGAAGCTCCCCATGAACCGTTGCGAATCTGAAATCCTAAATGCCACTCGTTGCGGTAAACGCAACCAATTTCGCCTTTTGATGTCCTTGCCGCTAAGGCAGCTTGGCCTATCGGGATGCTATGCTGTACATCCTGATCAGGGGGAGCCGAATTGATGACCAAGAGATCGCGCGCCGATTGGCAGGGATATATCCCGGCGATCACCACGCCGTTCGATGCCGATCGCAATCTCGATCTGCCGGCGCTGGGCAAGCTGCTCGAATGGCTCCACTCCGAAGGGATGCACGGCTTGCTGGTGGCGGGGACGACCGGCGAGTGGCCCAGCATGTCGCCACAAGAATGCAAGATGCTGTTTTCGGCGGCAGGCGACCAGCTGAGCGGCAAGCTGCCGTTGCTCGCCGGGTGCACCGCCTTTACCGCAGATCGGGTGCTTGAGCTGGCCAATCACGCAGCGCAAAGCGGCTTTGACGGGATCGTGGTGACGCCGCCGCCGTATTACCGACCGCTGCCAGACGAGATCTTCGGTTTCTATCGCGACATTTCGGACAGAACGCCGCTTCCCATCTGCGTCTACAACTGGCCGCCCGGTACGGGTATCGACATGCCGCTCGACCTGCTGCGGCGCATCGCCGCGCTCGACAATGTTGTCGCGATCAAGCAGTCGACCAGCGACCTGCGCAAATTCCTCGACACCTTCTTCGCGCTCAAGGATGACATCCGCATCTTCGGCCACACTATGGACGAGCATGGGCTTGCACTGCTCGAAGCGCGTGGCGGCGACGGCACCATGGGTGCCGGCGGCGTGCTGGGACGGATCCATGCCGATTTCTACAATCACCTGTGGGCTGGCAACATCGCTGCTGCCCGGGAATGCGGCGCGAAGGACCGGATGATCCTGGATGCCTGGTACACGCCTGAGCTGGTAGGGCGGTTCGGGTCAGGGCCTGCCATCCTCAAGGCCGCGCTCAATGTGCAAGGGCTTCCCGGCGGTTATGTGCGTCCGCCGCTGCTCGATGTGTGCGCGGAGGATGTCGAACGAATCCGGGAGACATTGGCCTCGCTCGGGCGCATCTAGGATCGATGGAACGGGCGGACGTAGCGATCATCGGTGGAGGTCTGGTCGGCTGTGCGACCGCCTGGCGGCTGGCCCGCAAAGGTGCCTCGGTGGTGTTGATCGAAGCCGGTGATATCAACGCCGGCGCTTCCGGGCAGAATGCCGGATCGCTGCATTTCCAGATTGAACGCCGCTTTCTTGAAAACGGCGATGCGCTCGCCGAACAGGGCGCTCAGATCGTTGCCCTCAGCCGCCACGCCGTCATCGACTGGCGCACGATCGAGCGCGAACTGGAGACCGACCTGCATGTCGCGATGCACGGCGGGCTGATGGTCGCCGAAACCGCCGAGCAAGTGGCGTTGCTCGAGGCCAAGGCCGCGCGCGAAAGCCGCGAGGGCCTGACGGTGCGGACGCTGGATGGCGATGAGGCTCGCGCCATGGCGCCTTATCTATCGTCCGGCATCCTGGCGGCGAACTTTTCCGCCGACGAGGGCCATGCCGATCCGCGTGCGATCACCCCAGCGCTGGCCGAGGCGGCGCGAGGCGAAGGGGCGCAGGTCCGAACGGGCACCCACGTCAGGGCCATCACGCGCGAAAATGGGCGGTTCGTGATCCGGGGCAACGGGCTCGCCCTGTCCGCCGATCAGCTGCTGGTTGCAGCAGGCGCATGGAGCGCGGACGTCTGTGCGCTGATCAACATCCATATGCCGATCTATCCGGTGGCCCTGCTGATGAACGCCACCGAGCGCGCCCCGCCGATCATCCCGCATCTGGTGCAGCATGTCGGCCGCAGGCTTTCGCTCAAACAGACGCACGCGGGCAATCTGCTGATCGGCGGCGGATGGCCATCGCGGCTCGCCCAGACGCTGCACGGCGGTTTCGACCTTTCGGCCAAGGCGCAGATGATCCCCGAATCGCTGACCGGCAACCTTCTGGCGGCACGCGATGTGGTGCCGGGCGTCACGCGGCTCAACCTGATCCGCAGCTGGACCGGGGTCACCGCCATCACGTCGGACCAGCTGCCGATCGTCGGGCCGGTCCCGCGCATGCCCGGGCTCTGGGTCGCTGCCGGCGGGTCGGCATTCACGCTAGGCCTGACCTTCGCTCGGTTGATGGCCGATGCGATGACCGGCGACGAGGCCGACGAGCTGTCGCTGCTGTCTCCGGCGCGGTTCGAGCATTTGAACGGATTCATGGGATGAGCGCAGACCGGATTACCCAGGACGTCGAGCGCGGCGAGCCGATCACGATCGTTATCGACGGACAGCAGGTCGCGTGCTTTGCGGGTGAGACAATCGCGACCGCGATGCTGGCGGCGGGGCTCGACGCGTTCCGCACAGACCAGCGCGGCAAGCCTCGCGGGCTGCTGTGCAATATGGGCAGCTGCTACGAATGCCTCGTGACCGACATCGCCACCGGCCGCCGGATACGGGCCTGCCTTGCCCCGGCTGCAGACGGCATGGAGGTCTCCACCCGTGGCTGACCGGATCGAATGCGATGTCGCGATCATCGGCGGGGGTCCTGCCGGCCAGGCCGCCGCGCTGGCGCTGTCGGGCCACGGCCTTTCGATCGTCGTCATCGACGAGCAACCCCGGCCCGGCGGACAGATTCTGCGCCAGCCCCCTGCCCGGTTTGCTGTGCGTGGCTGGCTGGAGGAGCGCAGCTACCGGCCGCTCAAGCAGTTGCTCGGTCGGTTTCAGGCGCTGGATGATATCCACTGGCTGGGCAGTCATTCGGTGATCGGTTTGCAGCGCGGATCGGTGATGGCGATGGGGCCGGAGGGTGTCACGACCGTCACCGCCCGGCATATTCTGATCGCTGCGGGTTGCCATGACCTTGCGGTGCCGCTGCCGGGCTGGACGCTGCCGGGCGTCTATGCCGCAGGCGGCATTCAGGCGTTCATCAAGGGGCAACAGCTGCTGGTCGGCAACCGGATCCTGGTCGCCGGCACCCATCCGCTTCAACTGATCATCGCCGCGCAGATCGTCGCTGCGGGGGGATCGGTTGCTGCGGTGCTGTTCGCGCAGCCGCGCAGCGCCATGGTCGCAGCGCTTGCCCGGCACCCGCTGGCGGCGCTGCGCCGCGTGCCCGACCTGCTGGCGACTGCCGCAGCTCTGAGAGCGCTGGCCCGGGCGGGGACGCCGATCCACTTCGGCACATCACTCGAGGCGCTGATCGGCACGGACCGCGTTTCGGCTGCACAGACCAGCGCCGGGACGATCAACTGCGATGCGGTGGGGCTATGCTATGGCTTCGTGCCCCAGTCGGCGCTGCCGCGCATGGCGGGCGCGCAGATGCGGCCTTCGGGTCCGGCGGGCGGCTGGGCCTGTGGACACGACGATTTCATGCGCACATCGGTGCCGGGTGTATCCGCTGCGGGCGAGACAACCGGTGTCGCCGGGGCTGCTGCCGCAGCGGCAGGCGGAGCCCTGGCCGGGATCGGCATCGCCCTCGATCTTGGTCTTATCTCCCTCGAGGCTGCCGAACATGCGGCACGAACGCCTCGGCGCGACCTCGCCCAGCATCGCGCCTTTGCCGCGCTGCTTGATGCCGTCGCCGATCCCAGAGCCTATTTCCCCGCACCGTCTGCCGACACCATCATCTGCCGCTGCGAGGATGTCGAACAGGCCACGATTGCCGCCGAACTCCCCGTGTGCCAGTCGGCGAATGCTGTCAAGCTTGCCACCCGGTGCGGCATGGGCGCGTGCCAGGGCCGCAACTGCGAACCCAGCCTGTTGCGGATGATGGCAAAGGCGGGCAACGTCCCCGAAACCGGCTTCACGCCACGCTTTCCGGCCCGCCCGGTGTCGATTGCCGATCTTCTGCCGCCGCAATGATCGCGGACTATCATTGCGCTTCAAGCAACGATGTCTTTACATTCATTGCATTGCAGGCCCGCACCCTGCCCCGCAATATGGGCCATCGTATTTAGAGGAACTCCTGCATGACATCGGCACCGGACAAACCCGTATTCCTCTCGGTCGACCATATCTCGTGGACCGTGCCCGATCTCGAGGCAGCGGTGGCGTTCTATTGCAACGTGATCGGCGCCGAAGAGCTTTTCCGCATGGGCCCGCTCGATGCCGCCGACATGCCGGTCGACGATCAGGGACGGGACTGGATGGAAACCCATGTCGGGGTCCCCGGTGCGCGGATGACATTGGTGATGATGAAGCTCACCGACAACATGAACTTCCAGCTTGTCCAGTATGACAAGCCTGACGACCGCCGGTCCGATCTGCCGCGCAACTGCGATCGTGGTGGCCATCACCTCGGGCTCAAAGTCGACGACGTCGACAAGGCGCTCGCCTATCTCACCGCGCATGGGTGCACCCCGCTAGAGATTATCCACATCGATGCCGGTCCGCTGGCAGGCAAAAAGAATGTCTACGTGCTCGATCCGTTCGGGCACCAGCTTGAAATCGTCGACTGACACCCGCACCGAAGGAACACGGCATGACCAACACCAAGATCAACCCCGCCGGAATGTACGATGCGGTCGGCTATGGCTTTTCGCACGCCGCGCTGCACGAAGGCGGACGCATGCTTCAACTGGCCGGACAGGTCGCGTGGGACAAGGACTGCAATGTCGTCGGCGGGGATGATCTCGCCGCACAGACCCGCCAGGCGCTGGCGAACCTCAAGCAGGTGCTGGCCGAGGTCGGGGCCACTCCGGCACACATCGTGCGCCTGCGCACCTATATCGTGGGGCACACGCCCGACAAATTGGGCCCAGTGCTCGGCGAGGTCGGGGCGTTCTACGACGGCGCGACACCGGCGCCCAATACCGTCATCGGGGTCCAGGCTCTGGCGCTGCCCGACTTCCTGATCGAGATCGAGGCGACCGCGGTCATCGACTGACCGCGGCCCCAGCCATTTAACGCGCCCCTCAGCGCATGGTCTTCACTTCGTCATCGAGCCCGGTCATTTCCCAGCGGATCAGGGAGATCGGGATCGATCCGGCGGCGCGGAAGCGGTCGTGGAACGACTTGATGTCGAACGCCTCGCCCTCCTGCATCGCGACATCGGCAAGCAGCTTCTCGAGCTCGATCTTGCCCATATAATACCCGATACCATAGCCGGGCTGGCGCAGGTAAAGCTCGATATCGAACTGGGCCACGGCATCGCCCGGCTTCATCCATTTGGGCGTCCGCGCGATCAAGGATTCGTTGGCCTGCTGCCAGGTCCATTCATTGGCCTGCATCCGGATTTCTGGAACCACCCGCGCCGCGCGTTTGGCCCCCAAGATATAGTCGATCTCGCGCGTCTTGGGGCGGTCCTCCAGCATGCCGGCCTGCAGGATCATCTCCTCCAGATAGAACGCCCAGCCCTCGTTGCGCAGGCCGTTGACGAAGAACAGCCGCGGCTTGCCGCGCACCGGCCGTGTGTCGCGCGCAGCCTGCAGCGAATCGAACATATGCCCGGGCAGATTGTGGGCACGCAGCGGAAGTCCGTCGCGGAACTCCGCTTCGAAGAAGAAATGAAGCTTGAGCGGGGGGTCGAACAGACCTGGCTTGGACGGATCGCGGTCGAACGGAAACTGATAGGGCCCCTCCTCAGGATCGTGCTCGACATAATCGGGAATGGTCACCCAATCACCGTCCCGCAGCAGCTTGAGCAGGTGCTCGTCCTCTGCCTTGCGCTTGGCATCGAACTGCGCGCGTGTGGTGACCGGTTCGGGCATCGCGATCGCACGGTTGCGATGTTCCTCGATCTTCAGGAACGTCACCTGCCGCTGATATTCGCGCTCACCGATCGTCTCGACCTCTTCAGGGGTATAGGGCAGCAGCAGCACGTTTTTCAGATACCAGGCGTAGTTGTCCTTTCCGACACCGCCATGCGCTGGCAGGCCGGCTTCGATCGATTCCAGCCAAGACTTGAACTCGGCCGCGGCCGCCTGGGCGCGCTTTGCGGGCTCCGCCAGTTCGGGCTGCAGCTTGGCGGCGGACGCCGCCAGCTCGCCGAACACATTGACCTCGACCTGTTTCTGCACGATCGCCAGCCTGGCCAGATCGCCACGCGCGTCCGTCAGGTTCTCGCGGGCCTGACGCAGCGCACCGGGGACCGCGTCTAGCTTCGCTCGCAAAGCGATGGCCTTGTCCGCATCGATCGGCAGGCTTGGGATGCCGAATGCACCATGCATCTTGGGGCCGAACCCCAGATTGGTCGTGCTATAGAATGCCGGGTCGCGCTTCCACGGCTGCATTACGCGGTGCTGAAACTCGAGCCCGCGCATTTCGGCAAGAACCACCATGTAATCGACGCGCTGGCTGATCGGCCAGCGGCTGTCGTCAATGGCGGCCAGCCGCGTCTGAAACGCACGCAACCCCTCATACTGCCGCGCCATCGCTGCTGGGGAGTAATCGGGCAGGCCGTCCAGCATGTCCGGAGCGACGAACGCGCGGAACTCGTCATACAGCGCAACCAGATCGGCATGGCTTACAGTCGCAGCTTCGGCTTGCGCCGCGGCTGGAATGGCGCACGCCCCTGCAACCATCGGCAGAGCCAGCAAGCCGGCCATCACACGCATCTTGAAGTTCATGATCATTCTCCCTGTCGTGACGGCCTGCTCGATTGTGGCCCGCTATAGTGCGTTGAAGAAACGGCTCAGCCGCTCCATCGCCTCGGTCACCCGGGCTTCGGATTCCGATCCGAAACAGACGCGCAAGTGGCCTTCGCCGGCGGGGCCGTAAAAGCTTCCCGCCTCGACGACCACGTGCGCCTCTTTGAGGATCGCCATCGCAATGTCCTGCGAACTGCGGCCGGTGCCGGTGATGTCGGGGAAGGCATAGATTGTCGCTTCGGGCGCCGAGCAAGTCACGCCCGGCATCTGGTTCAGCGCCTGGACGACGATGTCGCGCTTGCGCCGGTCGGCCTCGACCATCGCCAGCATCGCGTCCTGAGGCCCTTCGACCGCAGCGCGCGCGCCTTCCTGCACGAAAACGTTGACATGGGTCACATCTGTCATCGCGATGGTCAGGATCGCGGGCATGAGTTTCGCATCGGCAGTGACATAGCCCACCCGCCAGCCGTCCATCGAATAGGCCTTGGTAAAGGCAAAGCAGGTGATCGTCCGCTCGCGCATCCCGGGCAGGCTCGCGATGCTGATATGCTGCGCCTGATCGTAGGTGATGTATTCGTACACCTCATCCGACAGCACCAGCAGGTCGTGCTCGATCGCCAGATCGGCGATGTTCTGCAGCTCCTCGCGGGTATAGACCCGGCCCGTCGGATTGGCGGGATTGATCAGCACGATCATCCGGGTGCGGTCGGTGATCTTTTCGGCGATCCTCTCTTTCGAGATCGCGAAGTTGTTGGCCTTGTCGAGCCCTGCGATCACCACCTTGCCGCCCGCAAGTTCGGTCTTGCCGATATGCTGCGGGTAATAGGGATCGAGCAGGATGACCTCATCGCCCGGATCGATCGCCGCCATGAACGCCGCGAACGAAGCGTGGGTCAGCCCGTTGGTGACCAGCACCTCGTCGACGCCGTAATCCAGCTTGTTGAAGTCGCGCAGTTTTTTGACCAGCGCCTGCCGGAAGGACAGCGTTCCGCGAAAATCCCCGTAATGCACGATGCCCGCATCCAGCGCGGCCTTGGTGGCCTGCTTGATGTGCTCGGGCGTGTCCGCATGCGGCCGTCCGAACTCGAGATGGATCAGATCGACCCCCTGCGCATCGAGCTTCGACGCCTCGTCATACATGCCGAAGCTTTTCTTGGATCCCGACGAAAGACGTTGCGCTGGCCACTTCATATTCAAATCTCCGGTGATTCCCATACACGTGAATAATTGCGTGATATACGATATTTCAAGCTTAAAGTTTTAAGCTTGAAACGATTTCCGGTGCGATCTAGCATATGGTCCATCGAGTCTCGGCACGAAGAGGGATACGCAATGAAGATCGGATGCGTCGGCGGAGGTCCAGCGGGCCTGTATTTCGCGATATCGATGAAACTGCACAATCCCGATCACGTTGTCGACGTGTACGAACGCAACCGGCCCGACGACACGTTCGGCTGGGGCGTGGTCTTCTCGGACCAGACGGTCGACAATCTGATGGCCAACGATCCGGTGAGCGGCGCAACGATCCGCGACGAATTCACCCATTGGGACGATATCGACGTGCATATCCACGGCGAATGCATCCGGTCGAGCGGGCATGGTTTTATCGGCATCGGCCGCAAGCGCCTTCTCGCCATCCTGCAAGACCGCGCCCGCGAACTCGGCATCGGGCTGCATTTCGAGCATGAAGCGAGTACCGACCCTGCCGACTGGGCTGAGTTCGATCTGGTGATCGCGGCCGATGGCGCCAACAGCCGCATCCGGACCGCACATGTCGAGCGGTTCGACGTCGACATTCAGGTCAAGAAGAACAAGTTTTTCTGGTTCGGCACCGCCAAGCAGTTCGATGCCTTTACCTTCGCGTTCGAACCAACCGAGGCGGGCTGGGTATGGGCCCACGCCTATCGTTTCGACGACCAGCTTTCGACCTTCATCGTCGAGATGGCCCCCGAGACCTGGGCTGGCCTGGGCCTCGATACGATGGACCAGCCCGAGGCGATCGCGCTGTGCGAGAAGCTGTTCGCGAAATACCTCGACGGCAATGCGCTGATGTCGAACGCCACCCATCTGCCCGGGCCGCAGGCGTGGCTGAACTTCCGCCGGATCATCACCGGCCAGTGGTCGTACGACAAGTTCATCCTGCTGGGCGACGCGGCGCACACCGCGCATTTCTCGATCGGGTCGGGCACCAAGCTGGCGCTGGAAGACGCGATCAAGCTGGCCGAGGTGCTCAACCGACCGGGCCTGTCGCGCGAGGACGCGCTGGCCGAGTATCAGGCCGAGCGCAGCATCGAGGTCTTGAAGCTGCAGAACAGCGCGCGCAATTCCACCGAATGGTTCGAGACGCTCGACCGCTATCTGCCGTTCGCACCGATCCAGTTTGCCTATTCGCTGCTCACCCGCTCGCAGCGCGTCAGCCATGAGAATCTGCGGTTGCGCGATCCGGCATGGCTGGAGGGTGTCGAACGCTGGTTCCAGGCGCAGGCCCCGGGTGGGCGCGACACCGGCGCGCCGCCGATGTTCGCGCCGTTCAGGCTGCGTGCGCTGGAACTCGCCAACCGCATCGTCGTCTCTCCGATGGCGATGTACAGCGCCACCGACGGCACGCCCGGCGATTTCCACTTCGTGCATTACGGCACCCGCGCGCAGGGCGGCGCCGGGCTGGTCTATACCGAGATGACCTGCGTCTCGCCTGAAGGCCGGATCACGCCGGGCTGCCCGGGCATGTATGCGCCCGAGCATGTTGCGGGATGGCAGCGGATCACCGATTTCGTTCACCAGAACAGCAAGGCTAAGATGTGCCTGCAGCTTGGTCATTCGGGCGCCAAGGGTTCGACCAAGCTGGGCTGGGAGGGAATGGATGAACCGCTCGACACGGGCAACTGGCCGCTGATCGCGGCATCCGACGTTCCCTGGAGCGCCGCCAACCAGACCCCGCGCCCGATGACCCGCGCTGACATGGACATGGTCCGCGACCAGTTTGTCGCCGCGACCCAGATGGCGATCGAGGCCGGGTTCGACATGGTCGAGATGCACGCCGCGCATGGCTATCTGCTCTCGAGCTTCATCACCCCGATGCAGAACCGCCGCACCGACGAATATGGCGGCGGCCTTGAGAACCGGCTGCGCTTCCCGCTCGAGGTGTTCACCGCGATGCGCGCAGCATGGCCTGCGGACAAGCCGATGTCGGTGCGCATCTCGGCGACCGACTGGATGGGCGACCAGGGCGTCACCCCGGAAGAGGCCGTGCTGATCGCCCAGGCCTTCCACGAGGCGGGCGCCGATCTGATCGACGTCTCGGCCGGCCAGACCTGGGCCGATTGCCAGCCGGTCTATGGCCGCATGTTCCAGACCCCGTTCGCCGATCAGGTTCGCAACGAAGCGCGCGTGTCGACCATGGCGGTGGGCAACATCTACGAGACCGATCATGTCAATTCGATCCTGGCAGCCGGGCGTGCAGACCTTGTCGCACTGGGACGCCCGCACATGATCGATCCGATGTGGACGCTGCGCGCGGCAGCGCAGCACGGGTATCGCCAGGTCGCGGTTCCACCCGCCTATCTGAGCGGCATGAGCCAACTCGCGCGCAACATGCAGCGCGCGGCGGAACAGGAAGCGGCATTGAGGGCCTGATATGCGATTGCAGGGACTTCACGCGGTCGTCACCGGGGGCGGATCGGGGATCGGCGCAGCGATTGCACGCGCGCTGGCAGCCGAAGGCGCAGCGCTGACCTTGGTCGGTCGGCGACGCGAGCCGCTGGAGGCCATCGCCGCCAGCCTGCCGGGTGCCTGTGTCGCGCAGGCCGATGTCACCGACCGGTCTGCGGTCGATGCGGCGTTCGCTGCGGCGCGCGCCGCGCACGGGCCGATCGGCATCCTCGTCAACAATGCCGGCATTGCGCCCTCTGCCCCGTTCGCCAAGGTCACCGCCGAAGCCTGGCACGAGACGATGGCGGTCAATCTGGATTCGCTGTTCCATTGCTGCCAGGCGGCGCTGCCCGATCTGCTCGCGGCACCCGCGGGCCGCATCGTCACCGTGGCCTCGACGGCCGGGGTCAAGGGCTATGGCTATACCGCGCCGTATGTCGCCTCGAAGCACGGCGCGATCGGCGTGATGCGCGCGCTCGCGACCGAATTCGCCGCGACCAGCCTCACCGCCAACGCGGTGTGCCCCGGCTTTACCGATACCGATATCGTCGGCGACGCCGTGGCCAACATTCAGGCCAAGACCGGTCGCAGCGCCGACGAAGCGCGCGCGCAGCTCACCCGCTTCAATCCGCAAGGGCGACTGATCGACCCGGCAGAGGTCGCAGACGCGGTGGTGTGGCTGTGCCTGCCCGCCAGCCGCTCGGTGACGGGCCAGGCGATCATGGTCGCCGGTGGAGAAGTGATGTGACAGGCGCGAGCGCGATCCGCGAAAAGCACGACGGCGAGATGGTCGACCGCAGCAACGTGCGGCTGTGGCTGCGGCTGCTGACCTGCACGACGGTGATCGAAAAGCGCCTCAAGCGGCGCTTCGCCGACCAGTACGGCATCACCCTGCCCCGCTTCGATGTCATGGCGGCGCTCGATCGCAACCCCGCCGGGATGACGATGGGGCAGCTTTCGCAGGAGCTGCTGGTGTCGAACGGCAACGTCACCGGGGTCGTCCAGACGCTGGCGCGCGACAATTACATCAGCATCGCCCCCTCGCCCACCGACGGTCGCGCCTCGATCGTGCGGCTGACGCAGCTTGGCCGCGAATGCTTTACCGGCATTGCCGAAGCGCATCACGAGTGGATCGACATGATGCTCGAGGGCCTCACCCGCGACCAGCGCGCCGCGCTGTACGATCTGCTCGGCGCGCTCAAGATTTCGCTGGCCGACGACAAAGGAAAGGAACAGCCATGAACCCCGAAAGCTTTTCGCCGGAGCATTTCAGCTGGCACTTCGACAAGGGCGTCGGGACCGTCACGCTCAACCGGCCCGACCGCAAGAACCCGCTGACCTTCGAAAGCTATGCCGAGCTGCGCGATACCTTTCGCGCGCTGGTCTATGCGACCGACGTCAAGGCGATCATCGTTACCGGCGCGGGCGGCAATTTCTCGTCGGGCGGCGATGTGCACGGAATCATCGGCCCGCTGACCAAGATGGCAATGCCCGAACTGCTCGCCTTCACCCGGATGACCGGCGATCTGGTCAAGGCGATGCGCGCCTGCCCGCAGCCGATCGTCGCGGCGATCGACGGCATCTGCGTCGGCGCAGGCGCGATCATGGCGATGGCATCGGACCTCAGGCTCGCGACGCCTGCCACCAAGACCGCGTTCCTGTTCACCCGGGTGGGCCTGGCAGGCTGCGACATGGGCGCCTGCGCGATCCTGCCGCGGATCATCGGCCAGGGCCGCGCATCGGACCTGCTCTATACCGGGCGGATGATGAGCGCCGAAGAAGGCGAGCGCTGGGGCTTCCACAACCGGCTGGTCGCCTCCGAAGAGCTGATCGATGAGGCGACCAAGCTGGCGCGCTCGATCGCCGCTGGCCCGACCTTTGCGCACGGCATCACCAAAACCCAGCTCGGTATCGAATGGGCGGTGTCGGTTGAAACCGCGATCGAGATGGAAGCACAGGCGCAGGCGATCTGCATGGCGACCAACGACTTCCGCCGCGCCTTCGAGGCCTTTGCCGACAAGCGCACTCCAGAATTTGCAGGTGATTGATGGCCGACCGCAGCTTTCTTGACTGGCCGTTCCTCGACGACAGCCACCGCAGCCTCGGCATCGAGCTCGACGCCTGGTGCGCGGCGAACCTTTCCGATGACCATCCGCACGACATCGACGCCGCCTGCCGCGATCTGGTCGCGGCGCTAGGGGCAGCAGGCTGGCTGCGCTATTGCGTGCCGGCGGCGTTCGGCGGCATCCACGAACAGCTCGACATTCGCTCGCTGGCGCTGATCCGCGAGACGCTGGCGCGCTATTCGGGTCTCGCCGATTTCGCCTTTGCGATGCAGGGCCTGGGATCGGGAACGATCAGCCTGCTGGGCACCGAAGAGCAGAAGCGTAGCTATCTGCCCGAGGTCGCCGCTGGCCGGAGGATCGCTGCCTTTGCGCTGACCGAGCCCGACTCGGGATCCGATGTCGCGGCGATGGAAACGACCGCCGAGCGCACCGCGACCGGCTATGTCGTCAACGGCGCCAAGACCTATATCTCGAACGGCGGCATTGCCGATTATTACGTGCTGTTCGCGCGCACCGGCGAGGCGCCAGGTGCGAAGGGCGTCTCGGCGTTCATCGTCGATGCGGACACTCCGGGGCTGGCAGTGACTGAGCGGATCGAGGTCATCGCACCGCACCCGCTGGCGACGCTGACCTTCACCGACATGGCATTGCCTGCCACCGCCTTGCTCGGCGAATCGGGTCGCGGTTTTGCCGCCGCGATGGCGACGCTCGACATCTTCCGCACCACCGTGGGCGCAGCGGCGCTGGGCTTTGCCCGCCGCGCGCTCGACGAGGCCACCGCGCGCGCCAAGACGCGCAAGCTGGGCGCAGGCACGCTCGCGGACAATGCGATCACCCAGTCCAAGCTCGCCGAGATGGTGCTCGATGTCGATACCTCGGCGCTGCTGATCTATCGCGCGGGCTGGCTGCGCGACGTGATGGGCCAGCGCAACACCCGCGAGGCAGCGCTCGCCAAGCTCCACGCCACCGACAGCGCGCAGCAGGTGATCGACAAGGCGGTGCAGATCTTCGGCGGCATGGGCGTCACCGTCGGTGCACCGGTCGAGGCCTTGTATCGCGAGGTCCGCGCGCTGCGCATCTATGAGGGCGCATCGGAAGTGCAGAAGGTCGTCATCGCGCGCCAGCATCTCGCTCAAAGCGGGTCCTGATGTTCCGCACCTGCCTGCCGCTGCGCTTTGCGCACTGCGACCCTGCGGGCATCGCTTACTATCCGCGGTATTTCGAACTGTGCGACGCGGCGATCGAAGACTGGACCGCCGCCGTGTTGGGCATCGACCGGCGGGAGATGCACATGGTGCTGGGACTCGGTCTGCCGACGGTGACATTGACCGCCGACTTTGCGGTGCCCAGCCGCTTGGGTGACATGCTTGATTTCGCGGTCAGCGTAACCCGGGTCGGGCGCAGCTCGATCGATCTGACGGTCGACATCGACTGCGACGGCGAACGGCGTTTCACCGTCCGTTACACCCAAGTCCTCACCCAACTGGCCGAGGGCAAATCGCACCCCTGGCCGTCTGAATTGCACGAACGACTGATCAAGGAAAGCGCATGACTGCCCATCACACCCTGTTGCCCCCCGGCTGGCCGAGGCCGCGTGGCTATGCCAATGGCGTGGCCGCCACCGGACGCCTCGTCTTTACCGCAGGCGTCGTCGCCTTCGATGCCGAGGAACGGATCGTTGGAGACGATCTGGGGACGCAGTTCCGCCAGGTGCTGGTCAACACCCTGGCCATTCTTGCAGAGGCCGGGGCCAGCCCCGAGCACATCGTGCGGATGACCTGGTATGTCACCAGCCGCGACGAATACATCGCCAGCCTACCTGCGATCGGCGAGGCCTATCGCGAACTGATCGGCCGGAATTTCCCCGCCATGGCAGTCGTCCAGGTCGCAGGCCTGGTCGAGGCCGATGCCCGGGTCGAGATCGAGACCACCGCGGTCGTTCCCCCCGCCAGCGCATAATCCGAAGGACCATTATCATGCAGACGTTCGATTGGGCCGACCCCTTTCTGCTGGACACCCAGCTCGACGAAGACGAGCGGATGATCCGCGACGCCGCACAAGCCTATGCGCAGGGCCGGCTCGCGCCGCGCGCCATCGATGCCTTCGCCAACGAGACCACCGACCCGGAGATCTTCCGCGAAATGGGCGCGCTCGGCCTGCTCGGCCCGACCATCCCGGAGGCCTATGGCGGCGTTGGCGCATCCTATGTCGCTTATGGCCTGGTGGCGCGCGAGGTCGAGCGGGTCGATTCGGGCTATCGCTCGATGATGAGCGTGCAATCCAGCCTGGTGATGTACCCGATCTATGCCTTCGGTTCGGAAGACCAGAAGCTGCGCTATCTGCCCAAGCTCGCAAGCGGTGAGTATATCGGCTGTTTCGGGCTGACCGAGCCCGATGCAGGATCCGACCCCGGCGGCATGCGCACCCGCGCGACCAAGATCGATGGCGGCTACCGCATCAGCGGCGCCAAGACGTGGATCTCCAACGCACCGCTGGCCGATGTCTTCGTGGTGTGGGCCAAGTCCGATGCGCACAATGGCGCCATCCGGGGTTTCGTGCTGGACAAGGGCATGGACGGCCTGTCCGCGCCCAAGATCGAAGGCAAGCTCAGCCTGCGCACCTCGATCACCGGCATGATCCTGATGGATGAGGTCGAGGTTCCGGACGACGCGTTGCTGCCCAATGTCGAGGGCCTCAAGGGGCCGTTCTCGTGCCTCAACCGCGCGCGTTACGGCATCAGCTGGGGCGCGATCGGTGCTGCCGAATTCTGTTTCCACACCGCACGGCAATATGGCCTCGACCGGCACCAGTTCGGCCGCCCGCTTGCAGCGACGCAGTTGTTCCAGAACAAGCTCGCCAACATGGAAACCGACATTGCCCTCGCGCTGCAGGCGTCGTTGCGGGTCGGCCGGTTGATGGATTCAGACCAGTTCGCGCCCGAGATGATCTCGATCGTCAAGCGCAACAATGTCGACAAGGCGCTCGGGATCGCGCGCATGTCGCGCGACATGCTGGGCGGCAACGGCATCAGCGGCGAATATCAGGTGATGCGCCACGCGATGAACCTGGAAACCGTCAACACCTACGAAGGCACGTATGACGTCCACGCGCTGATCCTGGGCCGCGCGATCACGGGCATTCCCGCCTTCTGATCGCGCGCGCCGCCGCGCTTATTTGACCAGCAGGATGCGGCTGGCAGGGGGATAGGCCCACTCCAGCCCGCTCTGCGTCACCACGCCATTGTCCTCGAGCGGGATCTTGATCTTGCGTCCGCCGAACTCGGGCACCGGGGTGTAGAGGAACAGCTCGATCGACAGGAAGTTGCTCGGGCGCAGCGTGTACGTCATCCGCAGCGGATTGAAGTCCGCCATCGACGGGCCCGAGCCGTGCCCCAGATCGCCCACCGAATGGCTGCCGATGACGACATCGGAAACCTTGGGATCGGCGACGGGGTCATCATAGCGCCCCAAGGCGAGCCCCGGCGTCTGCGCAACCTGGCGGTTGACCGCGGCAAGCGCATCGCCTGCGGTCACGCCCGGCCTGACCACATCGAGGATCATCCGCCGGATTTCGAGCGCCTTGTCGAAGGCGCGCTGCACACCAGGAGGCGGCGCATTTTCGCCCGCTTTCAGCACATAGGCCATGCGCTTCATGTCGGTATAGGCGGTGAGGTAGTTCACCCCCCAGTCCATGGTCAGCAGGTCGCCGCGCTGGATGATATGGTCGCCGGACACCGGCCCGCGCGGGCCCGGGCCCAGAACATAGATGCTGGGGATGCCGAAGCTGTTGCCAAGGCCTTCCTTGTGCAACTGTTCCATCATCCACCAGGCAACGTCGCCGGTGGTGGTCTTGCCGGGGGTGATCACCTCGCTCGAGAATGCGCGCTCTGCGATGGTGCGCGAATACTCGCCCGCGCGCGCAAAGGCCGCAATTTCGGAGACGGTATGGCGCCCGCGAAAGTCGGATACCAGCTTTTCAGCCGAAACCAGCCGCGAAGACAGATCGGGACCCAGCACCTCGCGCAGCTTTTCGTGCAGCGAATGGCTCAGCCCATCGGCGGTGCCGATCTCGCTGGCGATGTTGATGCCGATCCGCTTCGGATTGCGCTGTTCAACGAAGGCGCGAAGGTCTGCAGGCGACTGTTTGATATCATAGAGCGGGCACTGGTCGAACGCCGCTCCTCCGACCCCCATCGCAGCCCGTTCGATGCGGCCCGCTCCCCGGTCCGTGAACACATAAAGCCCGACATCGCCGACATAGCCACCGCCAAGCAACGCCGCATTCGGGTCGTCGTGACCCTCGCGCGAAGCCACGATCCACATGTCGATGTCGTTCTCGCGCATCGCTTCGGGGAGAACAAGATCAAGCTTGTCCTTGCGGATCTGGCACAATTGTTCCCAACGCTGCCGCGCTTCTTGCGCATCAGCAGGCGCGCTCGCCGCCATGGCGAGCGACACTGCGAGCAGCGTGCCTATTCCCGAACGCATTTGACGCATGGCAACCTCCCTACCGCCCAACGGACCATAGGCCCGAAGCGCAACTTGTTCCGTCAAATTACATCCAACTTCACGCGATTCTTGTCAATTTCTTAAATCGCTGCAGATTGCCAGGGCTCCGCAGTCTGGACCTGCCTTCCCCTCCGTTGACCGCATTGCCCGCTGCAATCGCTTGACGCACGCGATCCGGACTGTAGCGCGCACGCTGGATTTCCATCGGGACATCCATTCATTTTCAATCCGTCAGCGGCTATAACTCAGTGCAAATACACATGTATTCGGCTAATTCGACCTTCCTACCCGGTCCATGCCGATGGAACCGCTTGATCAATTAAGGCTTTTGATAAACACATGAGCACTAGGTCGAAAACAGCATCGACGCAGCAGGAAGGGGAGAACGTGGAAAATCGCGGCGATTATGACCCGAGCAGTCCAACATTCCGCCTGGAGAACTCGCCATTCTACCTGATGGCGCATGCCGACTTCAAATATCACGAGGATATGGACAAGGTGCTGCACAAGCACGGGGTGTCCAAGCCGATCTATCGCGTGATGACGGTGCTGCGCGAGCACCAGCCCGCAAGTATCGGGACGATTGCCGAGGCGGCCTTGACCAAACGCTCGACCATCAGCCGGATCATCGACCGGATGATCGAACAGGGGCTGGTCTCAACTGAATCGAATCCAGAAGACAACCGGATCACCGAAGTCACTTTGACCGCGGCCGGACAGCAGACATTGCGCAAGTTGACCCCGATCGTCGGGCGGCAGTTTACCCGTGCAATGGCGGGGATCAACAACCGGGACATCGCCCATCTTCTTCGAACGTTGAAGAAGATCAGCGACAATCTTGGCAAACTGCCGATCGAATAAGCATCGGATGATGCGGCGGTGTCGCTTGCACATCCCGACCCCGCCAGCCCGATCGGGTGTTGAAACAGGTGAATTTGCACGTGAATTAATGCGCGAATAGCTTGACGCTCCGTGTGCAGTTTGCTTGGCTGCATCGCGCCCGCCGATCATGGGATAGGGCGCGGATGCGGGAGCCGAGGTGGAACGGACACGCTCACAGGCCGACCTGGGCAACTGGCTTAACCAGGCGATGGCGATGGCCAGATCGGGCCGCCTTGATGACGCCGAGGCTCTGCTTGGCCGTCTACTGGCAATCGCGCCAAACCAGCCCGATGCGCTCCAGCTGATGGGAATGGTCGCGCGGCAGCGTGGAAACCACCGCTTGGCCGCAGACTATTTTCACCAATCGCTGGCCCAGCAGCCCAATCAGCCGCATGTTCTCAACAATCTGGGCAACAGCCTCAAGGATCTCGGCGATCACGGCGCCGCGGCCAATGCCTACCAGCAGGCGCTAGCGCTGATGCCCGATTATGCCGAGGCCCGGATCAATCTGGCGCTGGCGCAGATCGCACTGAACCAGCCGTCCGAGGCAAAGGCAACGCTCGCGCCGCTGACCGCAACCGATGGCGGTTCTGCGCGCGCCTGGGCAGTCCAGGGCCAAGCTTGCGCTGCGATGTCCGACAATCGCGGCGCGATCGACGCATACCGCAGCGCTCTTACCTTGCGCCCCGGTCATGCGCCATGGATGCACAATCTCGCGGTCGCCTTGCGGTTGGCGGGACGTGCCAGCGATGCTTTGCCCCTGTTAAGGGATTGCGAGGCACGATCTCCCGGCGAGGCAGTCATTCCCTATAATCTGGGCCACTGCCTGCAGGATCTGGGGCGGTTTGACGAGGCCGCGGCCGCCTATCGTCGTGCCATTGCGTTGACGCCAGGCGACGCCTCGATCCACGATTCGCTCAGCCGGATGCTGTGGCAACAGGGCGATAGCCAGGGCCATCTCGACAGCTATCGCCAGGCCTTGACGGACAGCCCCAATGATGCGGCCTTGCTGTGCGGCCTGGCCAACCGTCTCACGCTTTGCGGCCATGCCGATCAGGCCGCGGCGCTTCTGGACGGTCCAGCGACCGGCGGAACAGGCGGCGCCGATCTGCGCTGCGAGCAGGGGCGGGCCCTGTGGTCTGCTGGCCGACCGGACGACGCCCTCGCCGCCTTCGCGGCGGCATTGGCATTGGACGCTGACCACGCCCCAGCGCTGCGCGAATCCGCACGCTGTCTGGTGATCTGCGGCGCACTCGACAGTGCCGCTCCGCGCATCGCACGCCTGCTTGCGAACGACCCGACAGACCAGCAGGCGCTGGCGCTGCAGGCCCTGGTCTGGCGGCTCACCGGCGATGTGCGGGCAAGATGGCTGATGGATCCGGCGCTGATCGGGACGCAATTGCTGGTGCCGGACAACGGACAAACCGATACATTCAACCAAGACCTCGATGCCGCGCTGAATGCCTTGCATACAGGTCGGCACCATCCGCTCGAGCAGACGCTGCGCGGCGGCACGCAGACCACGGACGACCTGTTTGCCCGCACCCTGCCAGAGATCGAACCGGTGCGAGAGATGATCGAACGGGCGGTGCGCCGCTACATTCTGGCGCTGCCAGACGACGCCACCCACCCCTTCAGTTCGCGCAAAACCACGGCCTTCGCGTTTTCCGGGTCGTGGTCGGTGCGGCTGAGCGACGGAGGGCACCATACCAACCATATCCATCCCGAAGGCTGGATCAGCGCTGTGTATTATGTTGCCGTTCCCGATGCCGTCGCCGATGGCCACAGCGGCTGGCTCAAGTTCGGCGAGACCGGTATGCATTTGGGCGAGCGCGAACAGATCCTGCAGCAGGTCCGGCCTCAGCCAGGCCTGCTGGTGCTGTTTCCATCCTATTTCTACCACGGCACGGTTCCGTTTGCCGATACGGCGCATCGCACCACCATCGCTTTCGACATCGTTCCGGCAGACTGAAACAGCGTCCGAATATACTTGCATCTGCAAGTTTAATCTTTCACATTCCGCCCAGATCAAGGCCGACCAGTACAAGGGCCAACCAATGCAAGGGCCAACCAATGCAAGGGCCAACCAATGCAAGGGCCAACCAATACAAGGGGATGAGCATGACCACCGAGATTCTTCAGCAGCTCGCAGGCGCGGTCGCATCGGGCGCCATTCGTACGGTCGATCTGACCCAGACGCTGTCGCCTGACACGCCCACCCTTGTCCTCCCGCCCGAGTTCGGTCAGTGCGCGGCCTTCAGCCAGGAGGAGATCTCGCGCTACGACGAACGCGGTGTCGCGTGGTACTGGAACAACTTCACCGTCAGCGAGCACACCGGAACGCATTTCGATGCGCCGGTCCACTGGATCACCGGCAAGGATCTCGCCGACAATGCGGTCGATACCGTACCCCCTGCCGACTTCATCGCGCCTGCCGTGGTGATCGACATCTCGCAGCAGTCCGCTGCCGATCCCGACTATCTGCTCACCGTCGCCGATATCGAGGCCTGGGAGGCTGAGCACGGTCGAATTGCTCCGCGCAGCTGGATCATGCTGCGCACCGATTGGTCCAAGCGCGATGTCGATGCCTATACCAATCGCCGCAAGGATGGCGCGCATACCCCCGGGCCCTCGGCCGAGGCGGTGAAATTTCTCGTCGATGAACGCGATGCGCATGGCCTGGGGGTCGAAACCATTGGCACCGACGCTGGCCAGGCCCATTTGCTCGAGCCTGCCTATCCTGCGCACACATTGTTCCACGCCGCCGGGCGCTATGGCCTGCAATGTCTCGAAAATCTCGATCAGCTGCCTGCGACCGGGGCGGTTATCTTTTCCGCACCGCTCAAGATCAAGGGCGGGTCGGGCAGCCCGTTGCGCGTTCTCGCCCTCGTGGCGGCGTGACGCACCATGGCCGAACGGTCCTTCAAGGCTGAAGTCGAGCGACTGAAGATCGGCGATGGCGAGGCCTTCGAAGGCGAAGGCATCCTGGCTGTCACCAAGGCGCTGCTGCAATCGGGGGTCGCTTATGTCGGGGGCTATCAGGGCTCGCCGATCAGCCATCTGATGGATGTGTTCGCCGATGCGAGCGAGCTGATGGCCGGCCTCGGCGTTCATTTCGAAAGCTCCGCCAGCGAAGCGACCGCCGCCGCCATGCTGGCTGCCTCGGTGAACTACCCCTTGCGCGGCGCGGTCGCGTGGAAATCGGTGGTCGGCACCAATGTCGCCTCCGACGCGCTCTCCAACGTCGCTTCGGGCGGCGTCACGGGTGGTGCGCTGATCATCGTCGGCGAAGATTACGGCGAGGGTTCCTCGATCATGCAGGAGCGCACCCACGCCTTCGCGATGAAATCGCAGATGTGGCTGATCGATCCGCGCCCCAGCCTGCCGCTGCTGGTCGATATGGTCGAGCACGGCTTTGCGCTGTCCGAGGCCTCGAACACGCCGGTGATGCTCGAACTTCGCGTCCGCGCCTGCCATATGACCGGTAGTTTTGTTGCGCGCGACAACCGGCGCCCGCCGCTCACCGTCGCCGAGGCGGCGCAGACGCCGCACCGCGACACCAGCCGGATCGTGCTGCCGCCCGCCAACTTTGCGCACGAAGTCGAGAAGATCGAAAAGCGCTGGCCTGCCGGGATCAAGTATGTTCAGGACCACGGCCTCAACGAGCATTTCGGGACCGCGCAGGACGATATCGGAATCATCGTGCAGGGCGGGCTGTTCAACTCGCTCAACCGCGCGCTCGAGCTAATCGGGCTGTCGGATGCGTATGGCAACGCCGTGCTGCCGGTCTACGTGCTCAACGTCACTTATCCCCTGATCCCGGACGAGGTACAGGCGTTCTGCGCGGGCAAGAGCGCGGTGCTGATCGTCGAGGAAGGCCAGCCCGAGTTCATCGAGCACGAACTCAACACGTTGGTCCGCCGTGCAGACCTCAACACCCGGATTGCGGGCAAGGACATGCTGCCGCGCTCTGGCGAGTACACCGCCGATGTCATCAAGCAGGGTGTCGCAAAGTTCCTGCGGGCACATGCCCCTGACCGGGCGCCGGCGGAAATGCCGGTCCAGCCCCCCGCCCTGCCCCCGACCGCCGTGCCGCAGCGGCCGGCGGGGTTCTGCACCGGGTGCCCCGAGCGCCCGATCTTTTCGGCGATGAAGCTGGTGCAGAAGGATATCGGCGAGCTCCATGTGTCGGCCGATATCGGATGCCACCTGTTCTCGATCCTGCCGCCGTTCCACATCGGCAACACGACGATGGGCTATGGCCTCGGCACCGCGGGCGCATCGGCGTTCAAGCCCGAGGGCAAGCGTGCGGTAGCGATCATGGGCGATGGCGGCTTCTGGCACAACGGCCTGACCTCGGGCATCGGCAACGCGGTGTTCAACCAGGACGACAATCTGACGATCATCGTCGACAACGGCTATTCGGCCGCGACGGGCGGGCAGGACATTCTGTCTTCCAAAGCCACGACACCGCAACGCAAGACCAACAACCCGATCGAAAAGGCGGTGCGCGGCGTGGGCATTACCTGGGCCAAGACCCGCACGCGCACCTATGATGTCGCCGGGATGCGCGATGCGATCCACGACGCGCTGACCTCGCCGGACAAAGGCCCCAAAGTGCTGGTCGCGCAGTCCGAATGCCAGCTCAACCGCCAGCGCCGGATCAAGCCGCAGATCGCCAAGGCGCTCAAATCGGGCCAGCGTGTGGTGCGCGAGCGTTTCGGCGTCGATCCCGACACCTGTACCGGCGACCATAGCTGTATCCGGCTGTCGGGATGTCCGTCGCTCACCATCCGCGCCAACCCGGACCCGCTGCGGCAGGACCCGGTCGCGCATGTCGAGAACAGCTGTGTCGGCTGCGGCGTGTGCGGCGAAGTCAGCCATGCTGCGGTGCTGTGCCCGTCTTTCTACAAGGCGCATGTCATCTCCAACCCCAACCGTGCCGACCGCATCCGCCAGCGCCTGCGCGGCTGGGTGATCAGCGCGCTGCAGCGCCGCTCGGCGCGCAAGATCGCCGCGAGGGCCTTTTGATGAGCACATCCGGACGCATTTCGATCGCGGTGCTCGGGCTCGGCGGCCAAGGCGGCGGCGTGCTCGCCGACTGGATCGTCCAGCTGGGTGCGAACAACGGCTATGTAACCCAAGGCACCTCGGTTCCCGGCGTTGCACAGCGCACCGGCGCCACGGTTTACTATGTCGAGATGATGCCCCGCAGCGAGGCAGCAACGCCGCTGCTCGCGCTGATGCCGGTTCCGGGCGATGTCGACATCGTCGTCGCCTCGGAGCTTATGGAGGCAGGCCGCGCTATCCTGCGCGGCTTCGTTTCAGACAGAACGGTGCTGATCGGATCGACCCACCGCGTCTATGCGATCGACGAGAAATCGGCGATGGGCGACGGCCGCGCCAGCGGCGAGCGGATCATCGCGGCAGCCAAGCAACGCGCGGGCCGGTATATCGGCTTCGACATGGAGGACGCCGCCGAGCGCGCGGGCAGCGTGATCAGTTCGGTGATGTTCGGCGCCTTGTGCGCCAGCGGTGCGCTGCCCTTTGGTCGCGATGCCTTCGAGGCGGCGATCGTCTCGGGCGGCAAGGCGGTGGAAGCCAATCTGCGTGGTTTTGCTGCAGGCCATGCTGCAGCATTGTGCGACTCGGCCACCCCTCTCGATGCGCAGCAAATGCCGACTGCGTCGACCGAGAAGGGACGCGCGCTGCAGGCGCGCATTCAGGCCAACCTGCCGCAGGCGGCACAGTATTTCGCCATTGAGGGCGCACGCCGACTGATGGATTATCAGGACCCGGCCTATGCGGACCTCTATCTTGCCAGGCTGGAAAGCCTGTCCGGCAACGCGGACCTGATCACGGAGGCAGCCCGCTATCTTGCCCTGTGGATGTCTTACGAGGATACGATCCGCGTTGCCGACCTGAAGGTTCGCGAAACCCGCTTCGAGCGGGTGCGCGCAGAAGTGAAGGCCAAGGACGATCAGATCGTCCAGCTCACCGAATATATGCATCCCCGGCTCGAGGAGATCTGCGAAACCCTGCCTGCTGGGATGGGCCGTACGATCCTGGCCAGCCCCCGCCTGTCGGGCTGGCTGGGCGGCATGTTCACCAAGGGACGGCATGTCGAGACGACGAGCCTGCGCTGGTTCCTGATGCTGTCGGTGCTGGCCTCGGGTCGGTGCTGGCGCCGCAGCACGCTGCGCTACCAGACCGAACAGGCGCGCATCGAAGCGTGGCTTGATATCGTGCGCTCGGCCGATCCGGACGTTGCACTCGAACTGGTCAAATGCCAGCGTCTGATCAAGGGCTATGGCGATACCTTCGAGCGCGGGCTGCACAATTTCAACCGGATCATCGAACGCTATCGCTCAGGCGGGCTCAGCGCGTCCGGAATTGCCCGGTTGCGGGAGGCGGCGCTGGCAGATGAAAAGGGCGATGCGCTGCAGGCCGCGCTCGCAGGCTGACGATCAGCGCGGCAGGCGTTGCAGCGCGATCCAGCCATCGACCTTCTGTTCAAGCAGCGTCATCGGCAACTGGCCCTGCGCCAGGATCAGGTCGTGGAATGCGCGGATGTCGAAGCGGTCACCCAGCGCCTGCTCGGCGCGGCCGCGCAGTTCGATGATCTTGAGCTCGCCCACCTTGTACGCCACCGCCCCTGCCGGCGCACCGATATAGCGCGCCAGCTCGGTATCGATGTTGATATCGGCCAGCGCCGTGTTGTCCTCGAAGCATTGCCGTGCGCGCGCATAGTCCCAGCCCATCACATGGATGCCGGTGTCGACCACCATCCGGCAGGCGCGCCACATCTCGGTCGAGAGGCTACCGAAACGCTCATAGGCATCGCGGTACACGCCCATCTCATGGCCCAGCCGCTCGGCATACAGCGCCCATCCCTCGCGAAACGCCAGCAGGTCGCCAGCGCGACGGAACGAGGGCAGCGCTTGGTTCTCCTTGTTCAAGGCAAAATGCGTGTGATGCCCCGGCGCTGCCTCGTGCAGGCTCAGGGCCGGAACCTCGTAAAGGGGCCTCTGATCGAGGTGAGAGGTGTTGACCACGAACGTCCCGGCGAACCCCTTGGCGAAGTCCCCGCCGCCGCCACCGCGCGCGGTGGTATAGCCTTCCTCCAGATCACGCGGCACCGGCACGATGGTAAAGGGCTGGCGTGGCAGCACCGAGAAATAGCGCGGCAGGACGCCATCGATCCGCTTGGATGCGGCGGCGTATTTCTCGATCAGCCCTTCGCGGCTGGTCGCATAGAAGCGCGGATCGGTGCGCAGAAAACGCAGCCACTCGGCAAAGCTGCCTTCGAACCCAGTGGAAGCAATCACCGTATCCATCTCGCTGCGGATACGCTTGACCTCCGACAGTCCCATCGCATGGATCTGTTCGGCGGTGAGATCGGTGGTGGTGTAATAGCGCAGCAGAAAGTCGTAATAGGCCCGCCCGCCGGGGACCGCCGCAACGCCCAGATCGGCGCGCGCCTGTGTGCGATAGGGTCCGTCGATAAAAGCGAGCATAGCGCGCTGCGCCGGACGGATCTCGCGCTCGATCAGGCCCTGCGCTTGTGTCAGTGCCGTCGGATAGGCCTTGAGCGGAGCGAGCATCGGGTCATCGGCCAGTGGCACCGCAATCTGGTTGCGCAGCACCGCGACGGCGACGTCGATCACCACGCTCGGGTGCGTCCAGCCGGTGGCGACCCCGCGCTCAAGATTGGTGCGCTGGGCCGCGAAGTAGTCGGGAATGCCGCGCATCCGCTCGACCCAAGCCACAGCCTCGGCCTCGGTGCGCAAGTCCATACCGCGCGCCAGCGAATAGGGCGTGTTGTAGAACCCTTCGTGGGCGACGAAGGCAAAGCGGCGCTCGTCGAAATCGATTCCTTCGATCCGCCAGCCAATCAGTTCGCGCAGGTAATCGCGGTTCAGCCGATCTTCGTCGGGCAGCGTCTGCCCGTCGAGCGCATCGAGCGCGGCGGCGATCTGCGCCAGCGCCGCGCGGCGCGATGCCATGGCGGCAGGAGATTCCTCGGGCCAGCCGGTGCGCGATCGAGACGGGTCAGAGCGCCCCGCCTCCATCGGATAGTCGGCAGAGAAGCGCTCATAGTCCGCGACCAGATCGGGGAAAGTCGGAGGTGCGGCCGCGGCGAGCAGCAGCGCGGTCCCCATCAGTGCCAACATGCGCGCCCGCCGGGCAAACACCGTCCCGAATTGTGCTGTCATCAGCCCATGCCTTTCGTGAGATTTATGCCGTTGGCGCACATGCCCCGCTGGCCGATTGCACTGCCGCAATTTTCGGCTAAAGCGCGTGGATGGACGCCTTCATGTCGGGAAATCCCGGCGACTCCGCCTTCCGGGTGAAACGATACCCGTTCTATCTGCTCAACCGGCTGGTGAGCCGGTACAACAGCATCATCGACCAGCGATTGCGGGCGATCGATCTCGACATACCAAGCTGGCGGGTGCTGATGATCCTGGGCGAACATTCGCCGCGCGGCGCGCGAGAAATTGCCGAGGCGGCGGTGATCAACCTTTCCACGATGACGCGTATCATCCAGCGCATGTCCGCTGCCGGGCTGGTCACCACGGCGGCCAGCGCCGATGACGCGCGCGTGACCATGGTCGCCATTGCTCCCCTGGGAGAGAGCCAGCTGGCGCAGGCTCGCCAGGCGACTGCCCCGGTCTATGCACATCTGATCACCGGCCTCGAACCGGACGACTTTGAAAAGCTGATCACGCTGCTGGATCGCCTGCACGACAATCTGGAGCCGATCGCGCCCCGAACCGGCTGATCCCAGATCGCTCAATTGGTCAGATACGCAAGCGACATCAGCAACCTGGGCAGCAGCGCAGCGCCAGCGTGGAAACGCACTGGCTGCGGCGCGCGAGGACGCACGGACAGGGCATCGCGGTCACCTGTCGCCAGCATGGTGGCCACTTCCGAACCGATCACGGTATTGGTGGCGATGCCGCGCCCGTTGCAGGCCTGGATTGCGATGGCCTGGTCGCCGAGGTCATAGATTTCGGGTAGGAACGAGGTGTTCACCCACGCCAGTCCGCGCCACAGATAGTCGATCTCGGGCTCGGGCATGACGCCGAAATGCTGCTTCAGACGGCGGCGCGCCTCGCGATAATAGCCGGCGTCACCGTTGACCATGAACGACATCGGGAATGCCGAGATCAGGTGCCCCAAGCCGTCAAGCCGCGCGGTGAACAGATAGGGCACCTTGTCGGTGAATGCGCCACCCCTGGGCAGGATCGTCTGGCGCTGGGCGGCATCCAGCGGCATCGACGCGAACTGGAAGACATGCAGCGGAAGCGAGGTCCTGCGCATCGCCGGATGCAGCGCCGCGTTGCCGCCATTGGCCGCAAGCACCAGCCGTTGGGCGCGGACCGTGCCGATCGGGGTCCGGCAGAGCCAGTAGCCGTCCTTGCGTTCAAGCCGCGTGACGGGGCTGCCTGCATGAAGCCGGGCCCCGTTGCGCTGGGCTGCGCGCGCCAGACCGCGGACGAACGCCAGCGGGTTGAGACCACCGCCCTCCTCGAACCGCAGCGCTCCGCAATAGCGCTCCGCCCCGAAGAACCGGCGCGCGTGTGCCGCATCGATGAAGCTGACCTTGTGACCGCGCGAACTCCACTGCCGGGCATAATCCTGCTGCTGCGCAGCCAAGGCATCGGTGTGCGCGGGGGTGTAGAAGCCATCCTGCCGCGCATCGCATTCAATGCCGTGCCGATGGATCAGGTCGAACACGTGCCGACCTGACCCGCCGATCATGGCGGTCAACCGGTCACCTGCGTCTTCGCCCAGGACCGGCTGAATCGTCTCGGGGGTATGGCGGATGTAATCGGGCGCGACGATCCCGCCGCTTTGGCCGGTCGCGCCATCCCCGAACTGCTGCGCCTCCACCAGCAGTACATCGACACCTTTTTCGGCCAGATGCAGCGCGGTCGTCATGCCTGCTATCCCGCCGCCGATGACCAGCACATCCGTCTCGTGCGTGCCTGAAAGGACGTCGGCCCTGGGCGCGGGTCCGGCATTCACTGCCCAAACCGGGCTGGTCAGGGTGTTCGGCCGCTGACGCGGTATTGTCTGGTGCTTCATCAGCTGCCCGCCGACAAAAGGACGGTAACGGCAGAGGCACGGCGGAAGCGGATCGTGTCCGCAACATCCACCGATTTGGACAAGGTCATAGTGGCGAGTATCCTGTTCGCCCAATCGATGGGCGGTGAAAGCGTCAAGGTTCAGATGGCGGCGGGTTGGGGCTGCGGGTCACGCGCCGTCCGCCGCGCCACGGCGACGAACAGCATGACAACGCACAAAGCGACGGGCGTGTTCATGATCATCGGCAGCGACATCTCGTTGTTGCCGACAATCGAGACAGCGATGAAGATCGCGGTTCCCTCCTGCCGCATGAGATGCTCGATCCCGATCGCGACGTTCTCGCGATGGGTGAAGCCGGCAAAGCGCACGATGGTCATCACCACCGCCACCATCACCACGTTGAGGGTGACCGTGATCCAGAACAGCGCACCCAGATTTTCGCGCAGCACCGGGACCTGATCATACAGAATGACACCGAACGCGCTGAACAGCACGATCGTCGCGATGTTCTTGAGGTAGCGCTTGAACCAGATGGCAAACTCAGGCTTCCACGCGCGCACGGCAAAGCCGGTCGCCGCAGGAAGCACCGTGATCGAGAAGATATCCCAGAAGAACGACGCCAAAGGCACCTTCACGTCGGCCTCAAGCCCCATGAAATGCAGCAGAGCGAAATGCGCGTAAAAGGGCACGACGAAGATGTAGACCATGCTGAGGATCAGCGTCATCGACATCGACAGCGCCAGATCGCCCTTGGCCATATCGGTGAACAGGTTGGACAGCATGCCCCCGGGCGTCGTTGCCAGCAGGACGAAGCCCACCGCCAGTGCCGCCGTTGGCGCGACCGTCAGCGCCAGGGTGATGCCGATCGCCGGAGGAACGATCAGCATCGAGCACACGCCGAAAATCAGTGCGCGACGGTTGCGAAACACCTGGCGAAAATCGTCTGCGGTCAGCGACAGCCCCA
Organism: Blastomonas sp.; assembly: GCF_030373265.1. GTDB lineage: Bacteria > Pseudomonadota > Alphaproteobacteria > Sphingomonadales > Sphingomonadaceae > Blastomonas. Next base: position 116,216 of record NZ_JAUCZC010000005.1, on the reverse strand, counting down.
TCGAGGCCATGATCGCCACCAGCGACCCAGGCAGCAGCCAGTTGCCCAGCAACGCCATCAGATCAGCATAGGACATAGCTCAGCGTCCCTTATGCGGTTTCAAGCGACAGCGTGCAGGCGCCGTTGCGCCGGATCGTGCGGCAATCCGCCTGCGCCTTGGCCATATCCTCGTCCAGAATGCGCGCACAGACGTTCGCCTGGATCCAGCCGAAGGGCATCAGCAGGCGGCCACCGCTGCCATAGAACAGGCCGATGTCGTAAAAGTCGCCCGGCGGCAGCCCCTTGGTGCTGCCCGCGCCCAGATAGGCCAGCACGATGTCGCCGCTATCGGGATAGGACGTCGCATTTTCTGCCGGAATGACCGGTTGCGCCATGCCTTTAGGCAGAGTGCTGGCAGGCATCGGCACAGAGATTTCCGGCCCGGTCCAGATCGCATGCAGCGCTTCGAAGCCCGCTTTGCGTTCGGCCAGATCCCACAGGAACGCAGCCGATATCGGAGCTACATCGTCGAGCAGCCTGCAGCGAGCAGACAGGCCCGATTGCGGCTCGACCAGTTTGATGATGCGCATGTCGTTCCCTTACTGTCCGCCGACGGTGGCGAGATATTCTTCCTTCTGGAGTGCGATCGGCACATTGCCGTTCAGCCAGAGAAAGTCGTGAAAGCGGCGCAGGTCGAAGGCCTTGCCCTCGGCCACCCGCGCTTCGGCGAGAAATTCAGAGGTCTGCAGCTTGCCGATCTGATAGCTGATCGCCTGTCCCGGCGAGGCTGCGAAAAACACCGCTTCCTCGTGCGCGGTCTCGCGGTCCATCGGCACCATCGCCTCGAGATAGTCGGCGGCCTGATCGATGGTGAACGCGCCCGTTGCCAGCTTGACATCGACCTCGACCCTGAGCGCACGCAACCGAGCGAAATTGTAGATCACTTCGCGCGTTTTGGGGGCATCGGCCCAGAGACCTGCCTGCAACATCATCTCTTCGGCATAGAAGCCCGTGCCCTCGTTGGCCCCGCTGTCGTAATAATGACGCCGCAGCGGACTGGGATGCCTCCAGCTCACGGTCAGTTGGAAGAAGTGCCCCGGAACGCCTTCATGGACGATGATCGGCCGCGGATCGCGGGTGATCGAAAGATTGAAATAGCCCAGGTTCGGCGAAGGCTCGGGCAGATAGACCGTGGCATTCTGCCCCACCCTTGTCCGGTCCGTCAGATCGAACGTGCGGCCCAGCCAGCCGATCGGCGCGAGATACGCCGGAAACGGCAGCGCGTTATAGTGCCCGGCCCAGTCAGGCACGGTCAGCAGCTTGCGGTCGCGCAGGAAAGTGCGGATATCGCGCTCGTCCTCCGCCAGCTTGCCGATCACTGCATCGATCGAGGGACCGATCGGAAGCTCGGCCATCCCGGCGTTGCGGTTGCGCTCGAGCTCCTCGAACTGCACCGCCCGCGCCCATTCCTGCCGCCCCATCAGCGCAAGCTGGTCGGGCGTGTAAGGGTACAGCGCAACATTGCTGAGGAAATACTGATAGCTTTCGGAACCGACCGCCGTCTCGCCGGGAAGCTTGCCCTTTTGCGCTTCGAGGAACCGGCCAAACGCCGCAAAAGCCGTGATCGATTTTTCGACCGCCGTGTTCAGGCGCTTGCGCTGCGCAGCATTGGCATGGGCCTGCAGCCCGCGCTCCATGTCGCGCAGGCTCTGCGGAACGATCGCGATCTGGCCCAAGGCAGCATCGACAAACGGCCCCCGCATGTCATCGAGATTGACCTGCCCTGCCGCCAGCACCGCTGGCGCATTGTCGAGCAATCGGATGACCTGATCCACCCGCGCGCTTTCCACCGGCGGCGGCGGCAGCAGAACCTCGAACACCGGCGTCAGCGCCTGTGCGACATAGAAATGCGGCTGGCGACGCCAGGCTGCGACGTGATCGAGCTCCCAGTGGACGCGCGCAAAGGCCGAACCCACCAGGCGGTAGTCCACTTTCTCGCTGACCGTCTGCGGCCGGTCGGCCAGCGCCTTCCATTTAGCTTCGAACCCGGCGAGCGTCTTGCGCTGTTCGGCCACCGCGGCGGCCGACCAGTCGGGCGTCCAGCCTTGCGGCCGCACGATGCGGGGAATGTCGTCGCTGGTCGCAGGCTGGGTTTTGGACCGCCAGGTCCAGAAGTCCGCGCCGAGTTGCTGCACCTCTGCCTGTGCCAGCGCACACTGCGCCGACCCCAATGCTGCCGCCCCGATCATTCCCAGAATAGCCCGCCTCAGCATTCTATTTCCTGTTCTTGACGTTGCGATCGAAGAAATCGACCATCTTCTTGAAGGCGAACCGCGTCTGGCGCAGGTTGTCGCCGGCCCAGCCGTGGTTGGCGCCAGGCAGCGTCACCAGTTCGAACATCTGCTCGCGGTCGATCATGCCTTCTGCCAGCGCGATCGTGTCCGAATACAGCACAACCGGGTCGCGCGTGCCATGGATGATCATCAACGGGTCCTGAATCCCCTTGGCCTGATACAGCGCTGACTGCGCTTCGTAGCGACCGGGCATGTCATCACCGGTGGGCGGGCCCATGATCCACATCTGCCCAGGATACGCGTGCCAGACATTGGTGGCCGGCGCGCCCGCGATGCCGGCAGCATAGACGCCGGGCTTCTTGGACAGCGACATGATCGTCATCAGCCCGCCGTAGCTGGAGCCCCAGATGCCGATGCGCTTGGGATCGGCATAGCCCTTGTCGACCAGAAAACGCACGCCGCTTTCCAGATCGTTGATGTCGGTTTCGCCGTAGCTGTGGTGCTGCGTCTGGTTATGGTCGCGCCCCTGCCCCCACGATCCGCGAATATTGACGTTGAGCACGATGTAGCCCTGCGCGACGAAATACTGGTCGAGCCCCCAGGTGGGATGGGCCCGGCGACCGCCCCACTGGTTGCGCACCGCATCCGAATAGACCGAACCGACGATCACCGGATATTTCTTCGCCGGGTCGTAATTGGCGGGCAGGCTCAGCCGCGCGACGAGGTTCACGCCATCGACGTGGCTCGGAAATTCGGCGTAGCCAACGTTCGCCCAGGTCTGCCGGTAGAAGGCCGGCAAGGGCGACTTGGTCACCTGCGCAACCTTGGCCGGCTTGGCGGTATCGATCAGATACAGTTCGGGCGGCGTGGTATCGTTGCTGTACCAGTCGGCGACATGCCGAAAATCGGGCGAGTAGACCGGCTCATGCGTGCCTGCGGCCTGACCGCTGATCTGCTGCACCGCACCGCCGGCTACCGGGACGCGGTAGATCTGGCGATCCGAGAGATAGGACTTGTTGGCGGTGAAATAGATCTGGCCGCGGGCGTCATCGACCTCGAACGAAGCGATTTCCCATTCGCCTCTAGTGATCTGCCGCGGTGTCTCGCCCGCTGCGCGCTGATGATAGAGGTGCAGCCAGCCATCGCGGTCGGTGAGAATGATCAGCCCGTCATCGCCCGGCGCCCAGGCGACCTGCCAGTCGGGGCGCAGATGCTTGGGCTCGCGCAGTTGATAAAAGGTTTCGCGAGCCCCCGTGGCCACGTCATAGACGTAGATCGTGTGCTCGTTGGCCTCCATGTCCGATCCGCTGACGAACACCCGCTTGCCGTCGCTTGACAGTCCAAAGCCCCAGACGTGATGCTTGGGGTCGGGCCGGTCGAACATTCGGATGGTGCCCGATGCCAGGTCGACGACCCCCACGCTGGCCTTGGTGGTTTCGTCACCGGGAAAAGCGCGGATCACGCGGTTGTTCTGCAGTTCGCCCTTGGCGTAATAAAAGATGTCGCGTTCGGGCATCGCGCGATCGTCGGATTGCTGAAACGCGATCGCCTTGCCGTCCGCCGACCAGTGATAGTCATCGATATAGATTTTGGGATCGTCGTTGCCGGCGACCCGGACCGCGGTCTTGTCGTCGGTGGCCGTTACGTCACGGACCCACAACACACCGCCAAGGGTGACCCGGTTGCGGGTGTCGGCGGTGTTGCCCGCGATGAAGGCCAGCCGGCTGCCATCGGGGGAAACGACCAGCTTGCGGATCGCCTGCTTGTCGGTTTCCACCTTGGTAATGGCTCCCGCCGCGCTGCGGATATGCAACTGGCCGCCAAGGGTGAAGGCGACCCGACCACCGCTAAGCTGCACCGCCTGTGCGATGCCCTTCTGCTCGGCCTCCGGCTTGCTGTCCCGGCCCAGAAAGGTGAGCCGGGTCTTCTTTCCGGTCTTGGGAGAATAGGACCAGATGTCCCGATAGCTGTGGCCCTCGTCGTTCCACAGGAACAGAACCGTGCTGCCGTCGCGCGACCAACTATATCCTTCGGGCGAGGTGCCGATCAGGCTTTTGGGCTGGTAGAGTTCATCGATCGATAGCGAGGTGCCCGCAACGTCTGCACCGCCATGGACAGGAGCGTGCGGCCAGGGCCGGTCCTGCGCCAAAACCGACGTCGACATCAGCAGCGCCACCGCTGCCGTGGCGACCCTGAGCACACCTGATCTCTTCATGTAACGCAACCCCAGCTTTGCTTGTCATTGAATGCGACCCGTGGACCGCGACGACACAATGCCGCCGCGGTCCACGCGTTACCACTCAGAAGTTGGCCCTGAAACCAACCGTGAAGCGACGACCGATCGCATCGAAGGTTTCCCGCTCGAAGAGATAGAACGGCGGATCACGATCCAGCAGGTTGTCGATCGACCCGAAGAAGCTGAACGTTTCGGTCACGTCCAGATTGGCGCTGAGGTCGAAGTAATGCACATCACCGGTTTCTGGACGAGCCAGCCGCGGAGGCGTGATGCCTGACGCGATCGCACCGGCAATGCGGCCATCCGTGGTCGACCCCAGGTAACGATGCCGGAGCGAGACCTGCAACGAATCCGTGGCCCAAGTTAGGCGCTGGGTGAAGCGCCAGGTCGGGTTCGCCGTGGTGCAGCTGCCGCCGCCGATATAGCCCGCGCAGTTGACCGGGTTGACTGCCGGGCTTCCCTGCGTGATCGCATCGATGAGATAGCTCCCCGCGATGAAGTAATTGATGCTGCCCGCTTCCCCGATCTGGTGCCGGTAATCGAGACGGAAATCGACGCCCGAGGTTTCCAGCTTGGCGATATTGGCGTTGAGCAGCGGCACATCGATCAGCTGACCGTCTGGCGTGCGATTGGCCAGCGGCTGACAGAAGATGTTGGTGAGCGACAGATTGGCGTTGCACGCCGTGATCACCGCCTGGAGACCACCGCCGAACGATCCGATCGCCTGGTCGATCTTGATGTTGTAGTAATCGACCGTGAGCTGCAGATTGGGGATGAAGGCCGGGCGGATCACTGCACCGACCGACCAGGTATCCGACGTTTCTTCCTGCAGATTGGGGTTTCCGCCCGTCACCGCGCGGATCTGCTGGTTCTCCTGCTGGAACACATCGATAACGCTGGCCGGAACACGCAGCGCGGTGATGCAGAAGTCTCGTTCTGCAGCGGTACGACCGGCATCGGCGTTGCAGAAATCGACCGCCTGCGGCGCAGTGTTGGTGGCTCCCGAGAACAATTCGACCACGTTCGGCGCGCGCACCGCACGCTGGTAAAGGCCGCGGAACTTCAGGCCTTCGAAAGGCGAATATTCGCCGCCCAGTTTGTACGAGAAGACCTTGCCCGCGGTCGAGTAATCCGAATAGCGTGCGCCGCCTTCAAAGGCCACCAACTCGAAGCCGGGGGTGTCGGCGAGGATCGGCACATAGACTTCGCCATAGACTTCGGCGACGTCGAACGAACCGCCCGTGGGGCTGAGACCCGCCGAACGCGACAGCGCCTTGCCCTGCACGTAGAGCTGGTCAGGATCGAACTGCGAACTTTCCTTGCGATATTCCGCACCCACCGAAATGCCGACATCGCCGGCAGGCAGCGAGAACAGCGAACCGGTGATGCTGCCGCCGATCTGCCTCTGCTTGACGTTGGTGATGTTGGTCAGCTCGGTCGAGATATAGTCGATCATTTGAGGGGTCAGCGAACCGAAGCCAAAGGGATTGATCGTGACGCACCGCGGATCGGCAACAGCGCAATCGAAAGGGTTGGCCGGGTTGGTCAGGAAGCTGTTGGCGAAGTTGTCGATCAGCACGCCGCCGCCCTGGACGTCGGTGATCGTGTTTTCGCCCTGATTGTAGAACACTTCCCACTTCAGCTGGCTGGTCAGGTCGCCCTTCAGGCCCAGCACGAAGCGATAGAAATCGCGGGTCTGGTCGCTGGTGCGATCGCCGGCATCGAGCAGGCGCCGGTTGATGTTGACCGGGACCAGGTTGTTGCCGTCAGCATCGAGGTTGACGCGCAGGAACTCGCGCAACGAGGGATCGAGATAGGGATTGCGCAGATCGAGCTGGAAACCGGGGATGAAGCCCGAGCTGCTCATCGGCACCGCGCCCAGGGTCGAATTGATCTTGCTGCGGACGTAGGAGCCTTCCCAGAACGCGGTGATCGCATCGGTCATTTCATAATGACCCAGCACCGACGCCTGCCAGCGCTGCATCGGCATCTGCAGGTTGGTGAACGGACGGTCGTTGAACCCATCGGACCCACGATAGGCGCGCCAGCCTTCGGGTGCGAAGAAGATGCCTGCGGTGCCGATCGCGGTCCCGGCACGGTCGCGCAATCCGACGAGCTGAGGGCTGAAGATGGTGCCCTGCGGCGTTACGCCATTGCCGGCCGGAACCAGCGTCGGCTGGCCGTTGACGATGGCATCGGCGAGGAACACGGTCGCGTGGTCGCGCTGCGCGCCCCGCACCTGAGCGCGATCAAAATAGCTGCCATGGAACACGATGTTGCCGCGTCCATCGGCGAAGTTGCCACCAGCGGTGAATTCCACATTGTAGCGCGCGGCATCGCCTTCGTCGCTGATGCCGTAAAAGCCGCCGATCTCAAAGCCCTCGAAGTCATCCTTCATCACGAAGTTGACGACACCGGCCATCGCGTCCGAACCGTACACCGCCGAAGCGCCACCCGTCACGACTTCAATGCGAGACACCAGCGAGGGCGGGATCATGTTGAGATCGACCACGCCGTCCTGCGACGCGCCGACAACGCGGCGGCCGTTCTGCAGCACCAGGGTGCGCACCGGTCCAAGGCCACGCAGGTTGACGGTTGCCGAGAGGTTGCCCGAGTTGGACTGTGCACCGGCGCCTGCGACCGCTTGCGGCAGCGCATTGAGCAGCTGCTCGCTTTCGACAGTCACCGAAAGCTTGATTTCCTCTTCGCCGATGACGTTCACCGGGCTGTTGGATTCAACGTCCGGACGCGGAATGCGCGAACCGGTCACCACGATCGAACCGCCTTCTTCGCTATCTGCCTGGTCCTGCGCGAACGCAGTTCCAGTCACGGCCATGGAAAGCAGAAGCGCCGATCCGCACTTCAATGCTGCACGATTAAACCCAACCCGCCTCAAAACCATTTTTCTACTCCCTGAGTTAAACGCTCACCTGCGAAGGCCACGGGAGCCAACATTTTCCTGTTGATCATTCCCGTGAACAGTTGCGTGATTTTGAGCATATTGTGGGGATGGCGTCAATTCCGTGTCATAAAAAAATATGATCTCCGTCATATCGCGCCTCGCCAAACAGACTGCATCGGCATCCGACAGCGCGCTCGACGGTCAAATACGCCGCTTTAAGCATTTGTTTTTTATCTGTTTTAGTTCTTTCCTTCACTGGCCACCGTTATCGCCTTGGGGTCTTCTCGTCCTGGACAAGCGGGCCCTGCCTGCGACCTGCGGCACCGCCTGCATCGCCCCGTTTGACACTTGACCGCACGCCCCCGGCGCAACACTATGCTCAAAATCACGCTTTTTTCGTTTCAAATGATACGTTCCGAACACTGAGTCGGTAGTTTCCAAACCCGCCCATTCAGTCCATTACGAGGAGAACAGCTCAATGCGTCTGGTATCTCTCGCAGCGATCGCGATGCTGCTTGCCGCCCCCGCCAGCCTTGCCCAGGCTGCGCAAGCCCCCTCCCCAACAGTGGGCACTTCCCAGCCGGCAGGCCCCCCCACCGGGCAGGGAAGCTACCAGGAGCTTGTCCAGCTGTTCGATCAGTTCAATGCCTGGAAAACTCCCGAACCGGTGAACGGAATCGTCGATTACAGCCCGCAGACCATGGCCGCCCGTCGCGCGGAACTGGCTGCGCTCCAGGCTCGGCTCCCGGACTTTGGCGTGGCAGGCTGGGACCGGCATCAGCAGGTCGATTACCTGGCCGTTCGCGCGCAGATGGACCTGCAGGATTTTACGCTCACCGTCACCAAGCCCTGGGCGCGCGATCCGGGGATGTATGTCGATGAACTGCAGCGGCTGGCCTATGTCGACTTGCCGCTCGCTGCTGATCAGCGCGCGCGGTACCAGGACCGGCTGCGCACGATCCCTGCTTATCTGGCGCAGGCGCGGATCAACCTGGATTCGGTGGCGGCCGATTATGCCGATCTGGCCATCCACAGCCTGTCGAACGGCGACGGCGTGGGCCATGGGATGCCCTATCGCGCAGTCGAGCCTGCGGGGCTGATCGGGTGGTTTGCGGACCTGCGTGCGCGCGCCGAGACACAGCAGCCCGATCTGCTGCCCGATATCGATGCAGCGCAGCAGGCAATCGCAGGTTTCCGCGACTGGCTGGTCACTGCCCGCCCCGGCATGACCACCGCCGCTGGCGTGGGCAAACCGGCCTATGACTGGTTCCTGCACCACGTGCGGCTGATGCCTTATAACTCGGACGAAATCGTGACGCTGGCCGAGCGCGAGCTCGAACGCCACTGGGCGAATTACGCGACCGAACGGCACCGCAACCGCAACCTGCCCGAACTCCAGCTCGCAACGTCGGCCGAGGAGTATGAAAAGCAGCTGGCCGGAACAGACGCGAAGATCCGCAAATGGCTGAAAGACGAGGAGATCATCACGATCCCCGACTACATCCCCGACAGCTACACCGAGGTCGGCTTTAATGCACCCTGGGTGGTGCGGCCCGATGGACCGATGTTCTGGGAGCAGGTCCAGTTCCGCGATGTCTCTCCCGACCATCTCCATGCCACCTTCCCGGGCCACCGCTTCGACGGGATGACCGGCAAGCGGGTGACCCACCCGATCCGCCGGCATGTCAACGACAGCGGCCGCACCGAAGGCTGGGGGTTCTACCTTGAGGAAAGCGCGATCCAGCTCGGCCTGTTCGATGACCGACCCCGCACCCGCGAACTGATCTACATCTTCGGCCTGTTCCGGGCCGCCCGCACCATTGGCGACGTCAAGATGCAGCGCAACGAGATGACGGTCGGCGGGGCGATGGAGTTCTGGAAGGAATGGACGCCGTATCTCGACGACAATGTCGCGCGGGTCGACGCGGGCATCTATATCCGCCGCCCCCCGGGCTATGGCATGACCTATACCATCGGCGCGATCCAGCTTCAGAAAATGCTGGTCGACCGCCGCAGGCAGTTGGGCGAGAAATTCTCGATCAAGGAATTTCACGATTATCTGATGAACACCGGACGCCTGCCGGTGTCACTGCTGCGCTATGACCTGACCGGGCATGACGATGAAATCCGTAAGCTCTGGGCGCACGTCCCGCTGGCAACGGCGATGGCGACAGAAGGCAGTTGATCACCGCAGCATGAAGAGCGCCCTTTTGCATTCCCGGAGTGAAAAGGGCGCCCCGATTTTGGGCCGTTCGGGGAACTTTGTCGATGGGCGTTGGTAAGGAAAGGACAACCCCCGAAACAAGGATCGATCACGGACATGGCCCTCCCTATGTCGCGCGCCAGCGTAAACGGCACAGACCATGCGCTGCCGGCGGACCCGCGCCGCACGCTGCTGGACTGGCTCCGCGAGGACCTGGGCCTCACCGGCACCAAAAAGGGTTGCGACCATGGCCAGTGCGGTGCGTGCACAGTTCTGGTCGATGGCCGCCGGATCAATTCCTGCCTCTCGCTCGCGCAGTTGCACGATGGCGACACGATCGAGACGATCGAGTCCATTGGTAGCGCGGATAATCTCTCTCCTCTGCAAAAGGCGTTCGTGACGCACGACGGATTTCAGTGCGGCTATTGCACGCCAGGCCAGATCTGCTCGGCCAAGGCGATGATGCAGGAGCTGTCCGAAGGCTGGGCCAGCGCGGTGTCTGACGATGTCACGGCAGCGCCCGACATCACCCGCGAAGAACTGCGCGAGCGCATGAGCGGCAATCTGTGCCGCTGCGGTGCCTATTCCAACATCATTGCCGCGCTGGAAGAGGTGCTTGCCGACGCCGCCAGCGAAAGGGCAGACGCATGAAATCCTTCACCCTCGATCACGCCACCGATACCGATAGCGCACTCTCAGCTCTGCGCGGCGGCGCGACGACCATCGCGGGCGGCACCAATCTTGTCGATCTGATGAAGCTGCAGGTCGAGACGCCCGACCGGCTGGTCTCGATCCGCCGGACAGGGCTGGACACCATCGTCGAAGATCAAGACGGCCTGCGGGTCGGCGCGCTGGTGACCAATGCCGATTGCGCCGCCGATCAGCGCGTCCGCACATCCTGGCCGCTGCTCGCCAAGGCGATCCTCGCCGGGGCGAGCCCGCAGCTGCGCAACCGCGCGACGACCGGCGGCAACCTGTGCCAGCGCACACGGTGCGGATATTTCTACGACACCAGCCAGGCTTGCAACAAACGCGAGCCGGGTTCCGGTTGCGCCGCGCGCGATGGCTTCAACCGCATTCATGCCGTCTTGGGTACAAGCGAGGCGTGCATCGCCACCTATCCGGGCGACATGGCCGTTGCGATGCTCGCGCTCGATGCCGTGGTGCTGACCCAAGGACCCAATGGCGCGCGGGAAATCCCGATAGCCGAGTTCCACCGGATGCCCGGCGAAGATCCCTCGCGCGACAACACCCTGAAGCCAGGCGAACTGATCACTGCGGTCCGCCTGCCCGCACCCACCGGCGGCGTGCAGATCTATCGCAAGGTGCGCGACCGGGCGTCCTATGCTTTCGCGCTCGTTTCCGTGGCGGCCGATGTCAGCATGGAAGGCGGCCGCATCGCACGCTGTTCGCTGGCCTTTGGCAGTCTTGGAACGGTGCCATGGCGCGATCGGGCGGTCGAGGAATTGCTCGTGGGCGAGACCCCCTCGCCCGCGCTATACACCAAGGCCGCGGACCTGCTGCTGAAAGATGCGCGCGGCTTCGGTCACAACGACTTCAAGATACCGCTCGCCGCCCGGGCGCTTGCCGCCACCCTTCACGAAGCAACACAGGGCTGATCCGATGAGCCGCACCGACACCGTTACGTACGACAGCCCCGATACACGCAACCTGCTCGACCACACCCGCCAGGGGGTGATCGGCAAGCCGCTCGACCGTCCCGAGGGACCGCTCAAGGTCAGCGGCAGCGCGACCTATTCTGCCGAATGGAAATTCGATGATTGCGCCGAGGGTGTGCTGGTCCTCGCCACCATTGCGCAGGGCACCGTGCAGAGGCTGCACAAGCAGCGCGTGCTGGACATGCCCGGCGTACTGGCCGTGCTGGCGGACGAGGCGATGACCCGCCGTTCGACACAAGGCACCGCAGGCGAAGCGCCCGTCCAGGGTGTGCACACGGTCGACTATTTCGCCCAGCCGATCGCGCTCGTGGTCGCGGAAACCTTCGAGCAGGCCCGCGATGCGGCGCTGGCGCTGGAAGTGGACTATGTCGAAAGCAAATCACCGATCGCGCTGGATCCTGAAAGTCCCGATGCCGAGGTCGAAGACCCCGACAACAGCGAGACCGTCGAGGGCGGCGACCTCGAAAAGGCGATGCACGACGCCGCCTTCGCCATCGATGTCGAATATCGCACCCCCGGCCACGCCAGCGCCGCGATGGAGCCCCATGCGACCATCGCCCAATGGCATGGCGACAGGCTGGAACTGCATGGCAGCTATCAGATGCTGGCCTACAACGTCAAAGAGATCGCCGACTGCCTGTCGATCGACCCTGAAAAGGTCCGGATCATCGCGCCTTATGTCGGCGGCGGTTTCGGATCGAAGCTCGGCATCACCCACGAGGCGGTTGCAGCGGCGATCGCGGCTAGGCAGTTGAAGCGCCCGGTGCGTGTGGTGATGAGCCGCCAGCAGGTGTTCGAGACCGTCATGCGCCGCTCCGAAACCCGCCAGCGCGTGCGGCTGGCGTCCGATGCCAGCGGCAAGCTCATCGGGCTGGGCCACGAAGCATTGGTCTCCAATCTGCCTGACGAGGAATTCGCCGAACCGGTCACCCAGGCGACCGAGTTTCTGTATGGCGGCGAGAACCGCTTGCTCAAGGTGGAAGTGGCGCGGATCAGTCGCATGACCGCCGGATCTGTGCGCGCACCCGGCGAGGCGGTGGGCATGCAGGTGCTCGAAGCCGCGATGGACGAGCTCGCCGAGGCGGTGGACATCGACCCGGTCGAACTGCGCAAGCGCAACCTTCCCGCCAAGGTGCCGGTGGAGGGTACGGCCTATTCGTCGCGGATGCTGGTCGAGGCGCTCGACCAGGGCGCCGAGGCATTCGGTTGGGATCAACGCCGGCCGCGTCCGTGCCAGACCCGCGAGGGCGACTGGTGGATCGGAATGGGCATGGCCAGCGCAGCACGGGTCAATATGCTGGTGCCCGCCGAAGCGCGGGTGACGCTGAAGGCGGATGGCGCCGCGCTGGTCGAAACCGACCAGACCGATATCGGCACCGGCTCCTATGCCATTCTCGGCCAGATTGCGGGCGAGATGCTCGGGCTTCCGATCGACCGGGTCAACGTCGTCCTTGGCGATACCAGCCTGCCCGCAGGGGCCGGGTCGGGTGGAAGCTTCGGCGCCATCTCGACGGGTTCGGCGGTGATGCGGGCATGCGAAGCGATCCGGACGACGCTCTCCGAGGCGCTGGGATGCGATACCGACGCGCTCGATCTCAAGGATGGCACGGCGACCAGCGGCGATTTGAGCCAATCTTTGAGCGACCTGCTGGGTGGCAATGACATTGTCGAGACGGGCAAAATCGAACCCGGCAAGACTGCCGAGGATTTCTCGCAGGCCAGCTATGGCGCCTTTTTCGCCGAAGTCGCGGTCCACGCCTTTACCGGAGAGACGCGGGTCCGGCGGATGACCGGGGCATTCGGCTTCGGACGGGTGCTCAACGCCAAGACCGCGCGCTCGCAGTGTCTGGGCGGAATGGTGTGGGGCATCGGCAGCGCGCTGACCGAGGAACTCGCCTTCGACCTGCGCGACGGTCACCTCGTCAACCATGATCTGGCCGAATATCACGTTCCGGTGCATGCGGATGTACCGGCAATCGAGGTCATTCTGCTCGAAGAACGCGATGCCGCCGCCAGTCCCCTGCAGGCCAAGGGCGTAGGTGAACTCGGGATCTGCGGTGCAGCAGGTGCGATCACCAATGCGATCTACAACGCCTGCGGTGCACGCCTGCGCAATTTCCCGATGACGCTGGACAAGGTCATTCCGCATCTGCCCGACCCGTTTGCCGAGGTCGCGTAAAGGCGGATGCCGGATTTGGACGTCTGCCCTGACATCCGCTGATGGCGGCAGAGAACGCCCGCGTCGTCGGGCTACCAATATGGTCCGTCACGGCGGGAGACCCTCATAAAAAACGCCCCACGGCTCGGTCTGAGCCATGGGGCGTTTTCATAACAGCCAATCGGCTTCCCCGATCACCGGGGAGCGTGCTTACCAGCCAGCGGTGTTGGTGCGAGCCTGACGCTTTTTCATGTAGCGGGACACCACATAGCCGCCACCTGCTGCGACCACCATGCCCACGGGGCCAAGGCGGCGCATGACGGTGGCTGCGGCCAGGCCAACCAGCGCACCCTGTCCTTCGCTCATTCCGGGGGTCCGTGCAGCAATCTGCTTGCCGGCCAGTGCAGAAATAACCTTGCCAATCATGATACGCCTCGTCGTTTGTTCGTGTAGATTTCTCTACGTGTTCAACAGCAAGTCGTTCCGGCAAGCGCATCCATTGGAAAAATGTCAGTAATTCCACTGCGCCTGAATGCGCAGCAGCTCGCCTTCGGCCTGGCCGAACCGGCGCTCGTCCGCTTCCCTGCGGGACGCCCAGCCATAGGTGACCGTCAGCTCCAGTGCCGAAGTGGGCAGAAACTCGATGCCCACCTCGAGCTCCTCGGTTTCCAGCCGCGGCGCATTGGTCGCGGCCTTGAAGCCGCCGCGGTAATACTGCCAGCGAGCGAACGGGTAGAAAGACCCGACGGGGGAATTGCGGACCCGCGCCATCGCCTGGACATAGCCGCCGCGCAGCGCGCGGGTCTCGATCTGCTGGTTGACCGGGTCAAACTGCGGCCCCCTGCCCCAGTTCCATTCCGCCTGCAGGCCGAAGGGCTGCGGGTATAAAATGGCGTGGAGCCCCACCCGGTTATCCGCATAGCTGATCGGGCTGATCCCGCCACTGCGCACTTCCGGGTTGATGCGGTTGCGCATCATCGATCCGCCCACTTCCAGCACCTGTCCTTCAAGACCCAGGCCATCCAGCTTGAACGGCCAGGTCGCCAATGCAACCTTCATCACATTGTTGTTGGTTTCGGTGCGGTTGAGGCCCTGACCGTTGAACACGCCGAGGCCGAACGCGCCGTAGTTGCCGAACAGCTTCTGCCCATCGGCCGCCAGCCGGTCCCAGATCTCCTGAACTTGCGAGGGCGTATAATATGCAACTACGCCCAGATCGCGCTCGCCGGGCGCGGCGCTGTTGATCCCGTCGCTGCGATCGAGCGCCAGCCGGTTCGACGAGGACTGCATGTTCTCCCAGCCATAGGGCACCTTCGACTGGCCCAACCTGATGCGGAAGCTCTTGTCGCCCGTGGGGAACACATCGGCATAGGCATCACGCAATTGCGCAAAACCTTCGCGCCGTTCGCCACCCGACTGGTTGGACACCGCCGTGGCAAAATCCGGCTGGAAATACAGCGAGACATAGTCGTTGAGGTCGCCCTGCAGCACCAGCCGGACGCGGCGCAGGGTGAAGTTGCCATCATCGCGAATGCCGCTGTCGCCGATCGATCGCAACCGCGATACGCCCGCAGGCGCATTGGCATCACCCGACACGATCTTGTTCAACCGCATTTGGGTGTAACCGCGCAGCGCCAGCTTCTCGTACCAAGGTTCGCTCGTCCGCACAGGCGATGGCGGGGCTTGCAGCGGGTCCTGCGATGCCACTGCGGACACCGGCGCTGCCTGGGCCAACCCGGGCGACGGGGCCAGAGCGGCGGGCGGCGAGGCGTCCTGCGCTAGCGCGACCGAACCCTCCGGCCGAGCGACCGCCGCCGATGCTGCGGCGGTCTGCGCGGCCTTGAGGTCTGCGACCGTCGCCTTGAGTTCGTTGATCTGCCGCTGCAGATCGGCAATGAGGCTGGCCTGATCGGGCTGAGGCTCAACCGCCGGAACAGCCTGCGCGAGGGCCGGACCACTCACCGCCACCATCAATGTCGCCGCAAGGAGACCAGTGGAAGCGCCACCTGAAGCAAACGACATCAAAAAGCGCCTTTGGAAGGGAGTCCGTCGATCGGGACGGACAGTGGCGCCGCCTTTATGTCAGTTGTGTGTCACTTCTGTGACGTTATCAACGACATTATCTTGCACCGGTGTGACCACGGTCGCTGCAAAGCGCGCAACCCGCACGATGCTACGCTCCTGCGACATCTCGAGAAGACCTTGGTGCGCCCGACAGGATTCGAACCTGTGGCCCCCAGATTAGGAATCTGATGCTCTATCCTGCTGAGCTACGGGCGCGCCGATGGGCTGTTTAACCAGCGTTGGGGTGCAAGGCAATTGCGTTTGCAATTGGCTCTATCCGGTAGAGCGTTCAATTCTGCGCTTCGGGCGGGATGACCGGAAACGGCAGCGGCGCGACCGCGACGCCTTCTTCGATCAGCGCAGCGGCCTCTCGGGGCGCGGCCTCGCCATGGATCGGGGCATGGTCCTCCTCGCCATAATGCATCGCCCGGGCACGGTCGGCGAAATCTCCGCCGACCCAGGTTGACCGGCTGAGCGCCTCGGTCTGCGCCGTGGCAAGCGCGTGAAGCACCGCGCGCACCTTGGCCAGATCGGTTGGCACAGGGGCGTTGCTGACGGGAACGGGCATCGCTGCAGCGCCTGCGACGGGAGCGTCGCTTTCCTGCCGGTCGGACACGGCGCCGCCTTGCTGGTTTCCCTTGGCGTTGAGCCGCGGCGCCATCACCGCCTTGCCGACATCGGTCGATCCGCAATACGCGCAGGCCACCAGACCGCGCGCCCGCTGGTCCTCATAGGCCTGGCTCGACGCAAACCAGATTTCGAACACGTGATCGTTCGCGCATTTCAGATCGAACACGATCATGCGACGATCGCCTCGCCAACGGGCCGCCTGTTGGCGATTACGGGGACGCGGCTGCGCACCTCGGCGATCCGCTCGATCGGCAGATCGACGAAACCCAGACCGGGCGCATCGCCCATGTCGAGCAGCACATCGCCCCATGGGTCGACGACCAGACTGTGGCCATAGGTGCTGCGTCCATCGGCGTGGGTGCCAGTCTGCGCAGCGGCCACCACAAAGCACGCGCTTTCGATCGCACGCGCGCGCAAAAGCACATGCCAGTGCGCCTCGCCGGTAGGGACGGTAAACGCCGCAGGCACGGCGACGATATCTGCGCCCGCCCGGCTGAGCGCGGCATAGACCGCAGGAAACCGAATGTCGTAACAGATCGACAGGCCCAGCACCGCATGGGGCAACCGCACCGCGACGGCCTGTTCGCCCCCCTGATAGACCGACGATTCGCGCCAGCTTTCGCCTGACGCCAGGTCGACATCGAACAGGTGGATCTTGTCATAGCGCGCCGCAATGCTGCCATCGGGCGCAATCACGATGGCCCGGTTGCGCCATTTGTCGGCCCGGCCCTCGCCGCGCACCGCGAGCGAACCCAGATGCACCCACAGGCCGACATCTGCAGCAGCCTTACGGACCGCGGCCAGCACCGGATCCTCAGCCTCATGCCGGATGGTCTGTTCTGCCCGCACCCGATTGCGATCGAGCATGTTCGACATTTCGGGCGTGAACAGCATCTCCGCCCCGCCGGCCTTTGCTTGCGCCACCGCATCGGTCAGCACAGCCGCATTGGCAGCTGGGTCGAAACCCGCCGTCATCTGGAGAATCGCGATTTTCATGGCGGTCTTACTGCCCCAGCAGCGGATCGAGCTTTCCGGCGCGGTCGAGTGCGGCAAGCTCATCGGACCCGCCGATATGCTTGCCATCGATGAAAATCTGCGGAACCGTCATGCGCCCGCCCGCCCGGCGGATCATCTCGGCACGCGGCTCACCGCCCATCGAGATCTCGACTTCCTCGAAATCCACGCCCTTGCCGCTCAGCAGCGATTTGGCCCTGTAGCAATAGGGGCAGGTGAATTTGGTATAGATTTCTATTTTGGGCATCATTCCGTCCTTGGCACCATAATTGGGGCAATTGCGCAGAAATGCAACCTTCCTGGCACGAGGCGGGCCTTTCAGGGCGTATCCGCCTCATCGCCTTCGCGCAGCACGCGCGCCCAGCAGAAGATGGTTACCCGCGCCGCGCCCGCCTTCTTCAGCAACCGCACACAGGCGTTGGCGGTTGCGCCGGTGGTATAGACATCATCGACCAGCAGCACGTGCCGCCCCGCGATCCGACCCCGATGGCTGGCGGGGACGTCGAAGACACCGCGCACCGCAATTCCACGCTGCTTGCGGGTCATCCCCTTGAGCGGAGGGGTCGCGCGGGTGCGGCGCAGCACATCGGTTTCCACGGGCAGGCCGCGCCCCGCCGCCAGCGCACGCGCGATCAGGATCGACTGGTTGAATCCGCGCCGCCACAGCCGCCAGCGGTGCAGCGGCACGGGCACCAGTACGACATTGGACAGGTCGTCCGGCAGATGCCGGGCCAGATGCTTCGCTACCAGCCGGGCGAGACCGATCTTGCCACCGTGCTTGAGCCGCAACACGATCGAGCGTGACAGGTCGTCATACAGCACCACCGCCTTGATGCCGTCGTGCAGCGGCGGATTGGCGAGGCACTCGGCGCAGACCAGGTCCTCGTCGCGCCCCTGGGCAAAAGGTTTGCCGCACGATGTGCAGGCAGGGTCGCTTATGAAGCGCAGTTTGCTCCAGCAGTCGCCGCAGAACTGCATGTCATCCTCGACCAGCACCCCGCAGCCCGGACAACGCGGGGGTAGCACCAGATCGACCAGCGGCTTGAAGGCGGCGGCAAGCTCCATGCCCTCTTGTCGCGCGCCTCGCACGTCGGCACAAGGCCGCGATGACCGAAAACCCTGCCCCCCGCATCCTGTTTTCACCGCCTCGCCGCCGTCTAGCGATGGCGCGTGGGCAGCAGATGGCGATGCGTCATGGCGGCGCCTTTCTGGCCGAGCACATGGCGGACGAGATCGTCGAGCGGCTGGGCTGGGTCAACCGCAGCTTCGCCGATGCGCTGGTGCTGGGCCATGCGCCCGCGGTGCTGCTGGCGGCGCTGGGCTCGCGCGGGGTCAAGGTCACGCTCGCGGGGCCGGTGGGCGTGGATCATTCCTGCGAGGAAGATGCCCTGCCTTTTGCGCCAGCCGCGTTCGATCTGGTGATCGCCATCGGCACGCTCGACAGCGTCAACGACCTCCCCGGCGCGCTGATCCAGATCAACCGTGCGCTGCGGCCTGATGGGCTTATGATGGCCGCGATGGTCGGCGCCGGCTCGCTGCCGCGGCTCAAAGCGGCGATGCTGGCGGCCGACGAGGCAAGCGCACGCGGTGTCGCGGCGCACATCCATCCCCAGATCGATGTCCGCGCGGCAGGCGACCTGCTGCAGCGCGCGCGTTTTGCGATGCCGGTGGCGGACAGCGACACACTGACGGTGCGCTATTCCTCGCTGCCCGCGCTGGTGCGCGATCTGCGCTGCCATGGCTGGACCAATGTTCTGACCTCCGCCGCGCCGCCTGTGGGACGGGCGGGGCTGATCGCTGCGTTGCAGAATTTTGCCGAGGCCGCCGAGGTTGACGGCAAGACCGCGGAGCGCTTCGACCTCATTTATCTAAGCGGCTGGGCCCCCTCGCCCGACCAGCCCAAGCCTGCCAAGCGCGGCAGCGCGACCGCGTCGCTGGCGGGCGTGCTGGGAAAGACCAAGCCACGCTGAGCGGTCTGCCTCTCCCCTCCCGCTTGCGGGAGGGGCAGGTCCGCTTGTCGGACCGGGGTGGGCTGGGAGCACAAACGGTCGCAGGCCCACCCCGTCTTCGCCTGCGGCTCAGCCACCCCTCCCGCAAGCGGGAGGGGAGAAGTGTCGCCGCTCAAACCGTCGGCAGCACATAGTCCTTGAACTGATCACGCAGCGCGGTCTTGAGCAGCTTGCCGGTGGCCGAGTGGGGAAGCTGATCGACGAAAACGATGTCGTCGGGCAGCCACCATTTGGCGACGTGCTTTTCCAGATGCTCGCGGATCGCCTGTTGGCTGGGGCTGGTTCCGGGCTTGGGTACCACCAGCAGCAGCGGGCGCTCGTCCCATTTGGGGTGCGGCATGCCGATCGCGGCGGCTTCGGCCACTTCGGCCATGCCCATAGCCGCGTTCTCCAGATCGACCGAGCTGATCCATTCGCCGCCCGACTTGATCACGTCCTTGGCGCGGTCGGTGATCTGCATGACGCCATCGGGGTGGATCACCGAAACATCGCCGGTGTCGAACCAGCCATCCTCGGTCAGCGCATCTTCCTCGGCCTTGAAATAGCGCTTGATGATCCAAGGGCCCTTGATCTGCAACCGGCCGCTGGTCTTTCCGTCGCGCGGCAGGATCGCGCCATCCTCATCGACCACGCGCAGCTCGACGCCGAAGGGAACCCGCCCCTGCTTGGTGACCAGATCGAGTTGTTCTTCGAAGCTCAGATCGTCCCAATCGGGCGACGGCGCGCCCATCGTGCCGATCGGCGAGGTTTCGGTCATCCCCCATGCATGGTTCATCCGCGCGCCCATCTTCATGATCCGCTCGCACATCGCGCGCGGCGCCGCCGAACCGCCGATCGTAACGACCTGCAGATACTCCGGCTTCTGTCCGGTGGCATCGATATGCGCGAACATCGCCAGCCACACCGTGGGCACGCCGGCCGAGTGCGTGACCTTTTCCTCGTTCATCAGCGTGCACAGCACCGCAGGGTCGTTAACCGCCGAGAACACGAACTTGATCCCCGCAGCCGCGCCCGCAAACGGCAGGCCCCAGGCCGCGGCGTGGAACATCGGCACCACCGGCAGCGCCACAGCTTGCGGCGAAAGCGAGAACACCGCCGGCTGCATCTCGGCCAGCGCGTGGATTACGGTGGAGCGGTGCTCGTACAGCACACCCTTGGGGTTGCCCGTGGTGCCCGAGGTGTAGCACAGCATGCACGGATCGCGCTCCGACCCCTCGTGCCAGCGATAGTCGGCATCGCCGGTCTCGAGCAGCGCCTCGAAGCTCGTCGCCGAAGAGCCCGCCGGCGGGTCGAAGCAGATATAATGCTCGATCGTCGTCCAGCGGTCCTTCATCTTGTCGATGATCGGCTGGAACGCCGCGTCATAGCACAGCACCTTGTCCTCGGCGTGGTTGGCGATGTATTCGAGCTGCTCCTCGAACAGCCGCGGGTTGATCGTGTGGATCACGCCGCCAGCGCCGATCGCGCCGTACCAGGCGACCAGATGGCGGCTGTGGTTCATCGCCAGCGTGGCGACGCGGTCGCCGGGCTGCACGCCCATTCCGGCCAGGGCGCTGGCCAGCCGGCGCGCATCGCGGGCGATCCCGGCCCAATGGGTGCGGGTCTGGCTGCCGTCGGCCCAGTGGCTCACGATCTCACGGGTGCCGCTTTCACGCTCGGCATGGTCGAGCAGCCGCATCACGCGAAGTTCGTAGTCCTGCATTCCACCGGTAATCATGTGTCTCTCCTGACCATGGCCCACATTGCGGGGCGCACTTGTATGCAGGTCAGAAACCCCGAAGCGGCGCTGGAGTCAACTCACCAGCCGCAGTTCGGGGCGCTGGGAAGCAAAGGATTCGACATTGCGCACCGCAATCCCGTCGAGCGCCCGCAGCGCTTCGATGGTTTCGACATCAAGCCGGAAGCGATTGCCCAGCTTCACCGGCATCACCCGGCCCTCGCCCATGATCAGCCGTGCGTGGAGTTCATCCTGGCCGCTGCCGCCAGGCCCCACCAGATCGGCCAGGCGCGCCAGAGCATCGGGCTGCAGGACGTCGATCTTCGCGCGGTAGCGCAGCGTGACCTTGATCTCGTCGAGCGGTGTCGCCCGACGGATGGTGGCGCGCGGCGCCTGGTCTTCGCTCGAGCGATCGAATTCGAGCTCGATCAGCAGACAGGCCGATGCCTTCGCCCAGTCGGGCATGGCCGCGACGATGTCGTCATCGAACGAGCTCGCCGAGAACTGGCCGCTTTCGTCCGAAAGATCGACCATCACGAAGGCGTTGCCGCGCTTGCTCTGGCGACGGTTACAGCCCTCGACCAGGGCGGCGACCTTGGCGGTCTTGCGCTCGCCGACGCGGACATCCATCGTTTCGACCACCTGCTGATAGGGCCGCGCGCCCTGAGATCGGGCAACGGCGGCAAACTCCGTCACCGGGTGCGCCGAGAAGAAGAACCCGAACGCGTCGCGCTCGGCGGTCATCCGCTCGCCCATCGCCCAGGTCTTGCCCATGGGCAACCGCAATGACTGGCCGGGCTGCTGGACATCACCGAACAGGCCGCCCTGCCCGCTGGTGCGCTGGCGATGGGCATCTGCAGCGACCGCGAGCACCATATCGGCGCCGCCGTGTACCGCCGCGCGCTCGATCTCGAAACAGTCGAACGCGCCCGCAGCGGCGAGGCTTTCGATCTGGCGCTTGTTAACCAGTCCAGCATCGACCCGGTCGGCAAATTCGCCCAGGGATGCGAATGCACCGGCCGAAACCCGCGAGGCGACCACCGCCTCCATCGCCTTTTCACCGACGTTCTTGAGGCCTGCCAGCGCATAGCGCACCGCCAGGCCATCCGCTGTCTCCTCGACCGAGAACTCGGCCTCGCTGGCGTTGATGCACGGCGGCAGACAGGCCACGCCCATCCGCCGCATGTCGTCGACGAAAATGTTGAGCTTTTCGCTCTGGTGCATGTCGAAGCACATCGAAGCCGCGAAAAATTCGTGCGGATGATGCGCCTTCAGCCAGGCGGTCTGATAGGCGAGCAGCGCATAGGCCGCGGCGTGGCTCTTGTTGAAGCCATAGCCTGCGAACTTGTCGATCAAGTCGAACAGCTCGTTGGCCTTCTTGGTATCGATATTGTTGCGGCCCGCGCCCTCGACAAAGCGGCCGCGCTGCTGGTCCATCTCGGCCTTGATCTTCTTGCCCATCGCGCGGCGCAAAAGGTCGGCATCGCCGAGCGAATAGCCCGCGAGCACCTGCGCGGCCTGCATCACTTGCTCCTGATAGACGATGATGCCGTAGGTTTCCTTGAGGATATCCTCGAGCAACGCGTGCGGGTAAGTGATCGTCTCGCGCCCGTTCTTGCGCGCGCCGAAGCTTGGGATGTTGTCCATCGGGCCCGGGCGGTAGAGCGAGACCAGCGCGATGATGTCGCCGAACGCGGTCGGCTTCACCTGCGCCAGCGTGCGGCGCATGCCTTCGGATTCGAGCTGGAACACCCCGACGGTATCGCCGCGCTTGAGGAGTTCGTAGACCCCGGCATCATCCCAGGGCAGCGTGCTCAGATCGACGGTGATGCCGCGCTTGGCCAGCATCTCGGTTGCCTTGTGCAGCACCGAAAGCGTCTTCAATCCTAGAAAGTCGAACTTCACCAGACCGGCAGTCTCGACATATTTCATGTCGAACTGGGTCACCGGCATGTCCGAACGCGGATCGCGATACAGCGGCACGAGCTGCGCCAGCGGCCGGTCGCCGATGACGACGCCGGCAGCATGGGTCGAGCTGTGCCGCGGCAGCCCTTCGAGCTGCATCGCAAGATCGAACAGACGCTTGACCTCGGCATCGTCGCGATACTGATGGCGCAGTTCCTCGACGCCTGCCAGCGCGCGGTCGAGCTTCCACGGATCGGTCGGGTGGTTGGGCACCAGCTTGCACAGCCCATCGATCCGGCCATAGCCCATCTGCAGCACGCGTCCGGTATCGCGCAGCACCGCGCGCGCCTTCAGCTTTCCGAAGGTGATGATCTGCGCGACATGATCGCGGCCGTATTTCGCCTGGACATAGCGGATCACCTCGCCGCGCCGCGTTTCGCAGAAGTCGATATCGAAGTCGGGCATCGAGACGCGTTCGGGGTTGAGGAAGCGTTCGAACAGCAGACCCAATTTGATCGGATCGAGATCGGTGATCGTCAGCGCCCAAGCCACCACCGAGCCCGCGCCCGATCCACGCCCCGGCCCCACCGGAATGTTGTGGTCCTTGGCCCATTTGATGAAGTCGGCAACGATCAGAAAATAACCGGGAAAACCCATCCCGACGATGACGTTGACCTCGAACTCCAGCCGCTCGAAATAGCTCTTGCGCTCTTCCTCGCTCTGGTCGGCATAGGTCGACAGCCGCATTTCGAGCCCGGCGAACGCATCCGCGCGCAATTGCGCCGCCTCGCCCTCGAGGTCGCCCGCCAGGCTGGGCAGGATCGGCTTGCGCTTGGGGGGCGCAAACGCGCAGCGCTGCGCGACGACAAGCGTGTTGACCAAAGCCTCGGGCAGGTCGCTGAACAGCTCGCGCATCATCGGCGCGGACTTGATCCACGCTTCGGGCGAACTGCGTTCGCGGTTGGCGGCGCTCACATATTCGCCGCGCGCGATGCACAGCATCGCATCATGCGCGGCGTGGAAGCCGGGGTCCGAATAACAGGCCGGGTTGGTGGCGACGATCGGCAGGTTTCGGTCATAGGCAAGGTCGAGCAACGCGGTTTCGGCGAGCGTTTCGATCTCCTCGCCGCGGCGGCACAGTTCGATGTACAGCCGGTCGCCGAACAGGCCTTGCAGCCGGTCGCAATAGCTGGCGGCCGCATCGCCCTGTCCGGCCGCGAGCAGCCGCACCAGCGCGCCCTCGCCGCCTGCGGTCAGCGCGATCACGCCCTCGGTGCGCCCCTCGAGCCGTTCGAAGGGGACGTGCGCCGGAAGCTCTAGCGGACGGTCGAGGTGCGCGTGCGACACAAGATCGCACAGATTGTCGTAGCCGGTGGCATTCTGCGCGTAGAGCGCCAGCCAGTCGAGCACCGGCGCAGAACCCGCGACATCGGGCCGAGCGACGCACAGCAATGTGCCGATGACCGGCTGGATGCCGCTTTCCATGCAGCCGTCGGCAAAAGGCATGCCCGCATACAGCCCGTTGCGGTCGGCCAAAGCGATGGCGGGAAAGCCCCGCGCATTGGCGGTCTTGGAAATCGCCTTGGGCTCGATCGCGCCTTCCAGCATGGTGTAGGCCGAGAAGACACGAAGCGGGACGAAGGGTTCATAGGCCATGGCAAATAGCTATCGACTTTACCGTCATTTTTGGAAGCAAGATCACTCGCCGGTGGATAAATCCTTGGCCGCGATCTTGCGCCGCACATCGCGCACCGTCGACCAGATCCCGTAGAGGATCAGCGCGCCGAGGAAGAACCACACCCACAGCGGGATATCCTTGCCGACGATCGCCAGATAGACATAGGCCGAGACGAAGCAGGCGCCGGCGCACATCACCGGCAACAGCGTCGGCTTGCCCGCCCGCGCATTGCGCACCAGCCACGCGATGCTGGCGAGGAACAATGGAATCGCGCCGACATAGATCGACGCGAAGATCCACGGATTGACGCCATACTGCGCCCCCAGTTCGTTGGCCCAGGTGCTGATGGCTTCGATCATCTTGGTATTCCCCTGTCGCTTATCCGTCACCCCCGCGCATGCGGGATCCCGCTTCAGCGGTCCGGCACCAAAGTAGCGGGATTCCCGCTTTCGCGGGAATGACGAAAAAGCATAGCAGGAAATTCGCTCTGAGAGCGCCCCGGGTTACAGCAGCTTTTCGATATCCGCCTTGAGCTGCTCGGGCTTCACCATCGACCCAAAACGCGCGACCACGGTGCCCTTGCGATCGATCAGGAACTTGGTGAAATTCCATTTGATCGTGCGGCTGCCCATCAGGCCGGCCTGCTGGCTCTTGAGGTACTTCCACAGCGGATCGGCCTCTTCCCCATTGACCGCGATCTTGGCGGACAGCGGGAAAGTGACGTCATAGGTCAGCGAACAGAAATTCTTGATCTCTTCCGCATCGCCCGGTTCCTGCGCGCCGAACTGATTGCACGGATATCCCAGCACTTCGAACCCGCGGTCCTTGAACTCGCGGTGCAACGCTTCAAGCCCCTCATATTGAGGCGTAAATCCGCATTTGGATGCGGTATTGACGATCAGCAGCACTTGCCCCTGATAGTCGGAGAGTGGCTTGGCGCTGCCATCGGGCAGCGGCATCGTGTATTCGAAAACGGTCATGCGATCCTTCCATCGTGCAGGCGGACAACCCGGTCCATGCGTGTGGCCAGTCTTTCGTTATGGGTGGCCACCAATGCCGCGCTGCCCTCCTCCCTTACAAGATGGAGGAACTCCTGGAACACTATGTCTGCTGTCGCCTCGTCCAGATTTCCGGTCGGTTCGTCGGCCAGAACCACCTTTGGCCGGTTGGCCAGTGCCCTGGCGACGGCCACCCGTTGCTGCTCGCCGCCCGAAAGCTGGGTGGGCCTGTGGTCAAGCCGCTGGCCCAGACCCAGCCGCGTGAGCAGTTCCGCCGCACGATCCGACGCCACGTCGCGCGACTGGCCCATGATCAATTGCGGCAGCACCACATTTTCGCGCGCGGTGAAATCGGGCAGCAGGTGGTGGAACTGGTAGATGAAGCCCAAAGCCGTCTTGCGCAGCAAGGTGCGGCCATTGCTGTTCAGCTGTGCCGCCTCTTCGCCTGCGATCCGGATGGAGCCGGTAAAGCCGCCCTCGAGCAGCCCGACCGCCTGCAGCATCGTCGACTTGCCCGATCCCGACGGCCCCAGCAGTCCGACGATCTCGCCGGGCTGCACCGCCAGATCGATACCCTTGAGCACATCGATGGTGACCCCGCCCTGCACGAAGCTGCGGCGCACGTCGGTAAGATGGATGACCGCATCACTCATAGCGCAACACCTGAACAGGATCGGTGCTCGAAGCCTTGAGCGCCGGATAGAGCGTGGCCAGGAAGCTGAAGATCAGCGCCATCGCGGTGATGCCCAGCACTTCCATCGGATCGGTGCGGCTGGGCAGTTCGGTGAGGAAGCGGATCGAGGGATCCCACAGCTCCTGCCCGGTGATTAGCTGCACGAACATGACGATGCTCTGGCGGAAATGGAGGAAGACAAACCCCAGCCCCAGCCCGGCGAGCGTGCCGAGCGATCCGATGATCAGACCCACGGTGATGAAGATCTTGAGCAGCGACTTTCGGCTCGCCCCCATCGTGCGCAGGATCGCGATGTCGCGGGTCTTGGCGCGCACCAGCATGATCAGCGAGGAGAGGATATTGAACACCGCCACCAGGATGATGATCGACAGCACGATGAACATCGCCACCCGCTCGACCGCCAGCGCCTCGAACAGCGAAGCGTTGATCGTGCGCCAATCGGAAATGATCGCCTGGCCGCGCAGTCGCTCTTCGAGCGGCGCGAGAATCTCCCGGACCTTGTCGGCATCGCGGGTGGTCACCTCGATCATCCCGACCTCGTCGCCGAGCAGCAGCAGAAGCTGCGCATCGCGCATCGGCATGATCACAAAGGCCTTGTCGTAATCATAGATGCCGATCTCGACGATGGCGGCGACCTCGTAGAGAATTTCGCGTGGCACGGTACCGAACGGGGTCGACCGGCCTGCCGGATTGATGATGGTGATGCTGTCGCCGATGCGCACGCCCAGGTTCTGCGCCAGCCGCGACCCGATCGCGACCTTCGATGCCCCAGCCTTGAGCGCCGAGATGGAGCCCAGCACCGTCTTGTCCTTGAGTGCCGCAATATCCGGCGCGTCGGTGCCGCGCACCAGGATCGCCTCGACCCGGCCGTCGTAATTGACCAGCAACGGCTGCTCGATCAGCGGCGATGCCGCCACGACGCCTTCGATCTTGCGCGTCTCAGCAAGGATTTCCTGCCAGTTCTTCAGCCGACCGCCATAGCCTTGCACCACCGCGTGACCGTTCAAACCCACGATCTTGTCGAGCAGCTCGGCACGAAAGCCGTTCATCACGCTCATCACGATGATCAGTGCAGCAACGCCCAGCATCACCGCAATCAGGCTGATGCCTGCGACCAGAAAGATGAACGCCTCGCCTCGGCCAGGCAGCAGATAACGTTTGGCGATCGTCCATTCAAAAGTGGACAGCATAGAGGTGCACCGGACCTTTCGGATGGCTGGCAGGACCATGTCGGCTGCCGTGGCAATTGGGTTAAGGCTCTAGCCAGCCCGCAAGGAACTGACAATGGCCGAAGCGCGCCATGCGTGTTGCACAATGAACACAGAATGGATCAAGAATGGTGGCAAGTCGCGAATAACCCTAGCGTCGGCGGCCGCATTACGGAATCATGACAGCGCGGATCAAGCGGCTACGGCCATGGGTTCGGGGATAGTTTCCGTCGTTTTGGGGAAAGCGGCGGTTACCAGGGTCCAAACGTTGCGATCATGGCGACATCGCCATCTGCGCGCGACGAACGGATCTGATAAAGAGCGTCCGGGTCTTGGGGGCCGGACGCTCTTTTTTCGTCTGCAATCCATGTAGGTCCCGGCTGCCAGGATTGTAAAAAATCCATCTTGAAACCTCCGACCGATATCCTAAATTTGCGATGTGATCCACGCCAACCGGGTGGGTCGCGACATGCGAAGCGCCGCAAACGCGGGCTTCAAACCTATGAAATCGCTTATTTAAAGGATTTTGAAGATGAACCGTTTTGACTTTACCCCTTATCGCCGCACGACCGTTGGCTTCGACCGGCTGTTCGACTTGCTGGAAAATCAGGCGCGGGCCGCGCAGGGCGATAACTACCCGCCGTTCAACATCGAGCGCAACAGCGAGGACGCCTATCGCGTCACCATTGCGGTCGCCGGCTTCAAGGCTGAAGAGATCGACATCACGGCCCAGCAGAACCTGCTGGTGGTGTCGGGTCGCAAGGCTGCAGAAGCCGAATCGCGCGGCAACTTCCTGCACATGGGCATCGCCAACCGCAACTTCGAGCGGCGCTTCGAACTCGCCGATTTCGTGCGGGTCAGCGACGCGGGGCTCGAGGATGGCCTGCTGACCATCGATCTGGTCCGCGAAGTGCCCGAGGCAATGAAGCCCAAGAAGATCACGATCAACAACAGCACGCCCAAGCTGTCGGTGGTCGAGGGCAATGCCAAGGACGAGGGTGACATCAAGGCGGCCTGATGCCGCCGCGTTATCCCAGGGTAGACAAGCAACGGGGTGGGTCGGAAACGGCCCACCCTTTTTGCGTTGGCATTTCTTCTCCCCTACCGCTCGCGGGAGGGGTGGCCGCAGGCCGGGGTGGGCCTGTTCAGGTCTTCCAAATTTTTTTCAGGCCTACCCCCGGTTCAGCAAGCTGAGCCTGCCCCTTCCGCAAGCGGAGGGGAGAAGCAGGCACCCCCAAAAGAAGAGGGCGGACCTTTGCAGGCCCGCCCCCCGCGCCCGCTCAGGACGCTGCATTTTCCGGTGACAGGATTGGCCGGGTCGCATTTACCGCACCCATCCTCGGAAAAACCGATATTGTGACCCCGCGCCGCGAAGGCGCGGGGTTTTCTCCGGGGCCGGGTTCGGCCGGGTCGCATTAACCTTGCCCAACCCCGGAAAACTAAAAAACTCGTCGCAGTGTCAGCGGATCACGCAGCCTCGGATATCTCCAGCAGCGTATCGCGATCGACAATCTTCACCCTGCCCTGCTCCAGCTCGATCAACCCGGCATCGGACCAGGCGGAAAGCTGCCTGTTAATCTGTTCGCGTGACAATCCGGCGAACGTACCCAGCTCGCTCTGGCTCAAGTCCAGCTTGAGCTTACCCTCTTTTGCCCCCGACACCATCAGGCGCAGCAGATAGCGCGCCAGCCTGGGTCCGGACGTAAAGGCCCGGTCTGCCTCGATCACATCGTTAGCCTGCCGCAACCGCTTCGCCATCACCCGCAACATCCGCCGCGGCAGGGCCACATGCCGCTCGGCGATCTCCTCGAAGGCCGGGCGGGACAGCGACAGCGCGGTCAGCTCGGTCAAAGCCTCGATCGATGCGGTGCGCGGCCCGCCGTCCAGAAACGCGATCTCGCCGATGACATAGCCGGGCTCTGCATAATCCAGCACAATCTCGTGGCCGTTGCTGGCGACCATGCTGACTCTGGCAAAGCCGGTCAGAATGATCAGCAGATTGTCGCCATCATCCCCCTGCCCGATGATTTCCTGGCCCTTGCGATAGCGCACGAAGTGCCCGCGCAGGATGATGTCAGAAAGCTCGTCGGTTTCGCAATCGGCGAACAGGCTGTGGCTGGCCAGCAATTCGGCAAGCTCGTTCGCATGCATGTTTGGCTCTACCCCTTCCTTTCTGTCAGCCATCGAACATGTTGAGCAACTTTGCTTCAACCGCCCCTTCGCTGCCGACAGATTTCAATTCCCACGAATCGCCTTACGCCGCTGTGCGCCACCGCACAACTCTGTCAAATAGCGTAAATTTCCGATGACGCGGTGTGGTAAATTGGCGCACGACGAAGCCTTTTGCGGTCCGGCCGCATCAAACTTGATCTGGGTAAAAAGGCGTCAGGCGAGTCGGCGCCGACCAGGCATAATCAGACCAGGCGACTTTGGGCGACCGCTGCCTGGATGAAGCTTGCAAAAAGCGGATGCGGATCGAACGGCTTGCTCTTGAGCTCGGGATGGTATTGCACGCCAACGAACCAGCTGTGATCTGGCCGTTCGACAATCTCAGGCAACACGCCGTCGGGCGACATACCGGAAAACACAAGACCGCCCTGTTCGAGCCGGTCGTGATAGGCGGTGTTGACCTCATAGCGATGCCGGTGGCGCTCGCTGATCGTGTCGCTGCCATAGATTCCGCGAACCCGGCTGTTGCCCGAAAGCTTAGCCGGAAATGCTCCCAGCCGCATGGTGCCGCCAAGATCGCCCTCGGCACTGCGCTTCTGCAAGCCGGTCTCGCCCATCCATTCGGTGATCAAGCCGACGATCGGCTCATCGGTCGTACCGAACTCTGTGGTCGACGCGGTGATGATCCCGGAGGTGTTGCGCGCTGCCTCGATGCACGCCATCTGCATGCCCAGGCAGATGCCAAAGAACGGGACGTTGCGTTCGCGGGCGAAACGGACCGAGGAAATCTTGCCCTCGCTGCCGCGCTCGCCGAAACCGCCCGGAACCAGGATGCCGTGCATCGGTTCGAGCATCGCAGCCAGTTCGTCATCGGGCAGTTTCTCGAACAGTTCGGCATCGAGCCATTTGACGTGAACCTTGACCCGGTTGGCAAGACCGCCGTGCGTCAGGGCTTCGTGCAGCGACTTGTACGCGTCCTGAAGGCCGACATATTTGCCGACCACGCCGATGGTGACCTCACCCTCAGGGTGGTCATGCCGGTCCATGATGTCGGTCCAGCGCGCCAGGTCGGGCTGGCGGGCATCGTGGATGCCGAACGCGCGCAGCACTTCGTCGTCGAGGCCCTCGGCATGATACTGCATCGGCACGGCGTAAATGCTCTTGGCGTCGAGTGCGGGAATGACCGCTTCCTTGCGGACGTTGCAGAACAACGCGATCTTGGCGCGGTCCGATTCGGGCAACGGCTTTTCGCACCGGCACAGCAGGATATCCGGCTGGATGCCCAGCGAGGTCAACTCGCGCACGCTGTGCTGGGTCGGCTTGGTCTTGAGCTCGCCGGCCGCCGCGATATACGGCACGAGCGTGACGTGCACGAAAACGGTGTTTTCGCGGCCGATATCGTTGCGCAGCTGGCGGATCGCCTCGATGAACGGCAGGCTTTCGATGTCGCCGACGGTGCCGCCGATTTCGCACAACACAAAATCGAGGTCTTCGGTTTCCGCCTGGGCGAATTCCTTGATCGCATCGGTGACGTGCGGGATCACCTGGACCGTCGCACCCAGATAATCGCCGCGGCGCTCGCGCTGGATGATCGTCTGATAGATGCGGCCCGAGGTGACGTTGTCCGACTGGCGCGCCGAGACACCGGTGAAGCGCTCGTAATGGCCCAGATCGAGGTCGGTCTCGGCTCCGTCATCGGTGACATAAACCTCGCCGTGCTGATACGGCGACATCGTGCCCGGATCGACGTTGAGATAGGGATCGAACTTGCGGATGCGCACGCGGTATCCGCGTGCCTGCAGCAGTGCCCCAAGGCTTGCGGCCATGAGGCCCTTGCCTAGCGATGATACCACGCCGCCGGTGATGAAAATGAAACGCGCCATGGGAGAAATCCGTTAGCCGTTCGCGCGCAAGGCTGACAAGCGCGCGAATCCGCATGGAAAACAAAAAACTGTGCACATGCCGCCAAAGTGCGGCGAGCAGATCAGTTCGCGGGAGCCTCGCCAGCCGGTGCAGGCGCGGTCTGGGCAGGTGCAGCATCGGCAGGCGCTGTGGTCTGCGCGCCAGCCGCCGACAGCGGATCGCCGCTCGAAGGCATGCCCGGGGTAGCAGGAGCCGGCGCCGCCAGCGGATCGAGCGGCGCTTCTGCGCCCCGCTGCAGCGAGGTGTCGATGTTGCCGGTGGAGTGCATGTTGGCCGCCATCACCGCCAGAACGATGCTGAGCACGACAAAGATCGTTGCCAGGATCGCGGTCATCCGGGTGAGCAGGTCACCAGCCCCGCGAGCGGACATCAAGCCGTTGGGGCTGCCGCCCACACCCAGCGCGCCGCCTTCCGAACGCTGCATCAGGATGACTCCCACCATGGCAGCGGCAATCAGCGTCTGCACGATGGTGATGAACAGGAAAATCGACGACATGAACGGTCAGACCCAAGATAAAAGGAAACGTGTTGGCGCGCACATAGCGATTAGACTTCGCCAGCGCAACCGGCGCTGGCGGGGGCGATTAGACTTCGCCAGCGCAACCGGCGCTGGCGGGGGCGATTAGACTTCACCAGCGCAACTGGCGCTGGCGGGGGCGACTGGACAACGCCAGCGCAACTGGCGCAGCCGCGACCGTTAGCGCGGTGCGGCCTGGATGATGGGCAGGAAGGTTTCCGCTTTCAGGCTGGCGCCGCCGACCAGCGCACCGCCGACATCGGGAATGGTCAGAATTTCCTGCGCATTGCCGGGATTGACCGATCCGCCATACAGAATGCGCACGCTCGCGCCTGCCGCGCCGAGCAGGTCGACCAGCGTGCCCCGCAATGCTGCGTGCATCGCGGCAATATCCTCAGACACCGGGACGCGGCCCGTCCCGATTGCCCACACCGGTTCATACGCCACCGACAGCCAGTCCGCCGATGCGGAGTCCGGCAAGGAAGCGGCAAGCTGGCCGGTGACGATCGCGATGGCATTGCCGGAATCACGTTCGTCCAGCGTTTCGCCGACGCACAGGATCGCACTCATACCAGCCTCATGCAGGGCTTGCGCCTTGCCGAGGACATCGGCGTCGGTTTCATGCTGGTCAGCGCGGCGCTCGGAATGACCGACGATGGAAAATGTTGCGCCTGCCTCTTTAAGCATCGCGGCTGACACACAACCGGTGTGTGCGCCTGTGGCCTTAGCGTGACAATCCTGCCCGCCGACGCCGATACCGCCTGCGCCTTGCGCAAACGCCGCGATCAGCGTCGCAGGCGGACAAATGCCGACATCGACCGTCATATCGCTGGCTGCGGCATCGGCAATCGCCTTCAATATCGCGATATCGGCCTGCGTGCCGTTCATCTTCCAGTTGCCGACGATATAGGATTTTTGCTGCGTCACACTGACCGTCCTTCGGTATGGGCTGATTGCCAATAATGCGCGGCGGCTAGCAAATCATGCCGGGCTTGACCAGTGGCCGGGTATCGGCCCCTCGGGGAAGGCTTGAAGCCTGCGTCAAAGCCTCCTAAAGCCTGCCCGCGTTTTCACGAGGTGTAGCCTGCATGGCCGCGCCTCTTATTGCGGGCTTCTTGATGATCAGCTTTTTCCGTTCGTTCTTCCAGTCCAAGATCGGCCTGGCCATCAGCTTCATTTTCCTGGGACTGATCGCCGTCGCCTTTGCCGCCTCCGACGTGACCGGGGGTGCGACCTTTGGTGGCGTCAGCAGCGAAAGCGTGGCGGAAATCGACGGCGATGGCATCGGCACGGCCGAGTTTTCGTCCACGGTCACCAATGCCTTCAACCAGTTTCGCCAGGAGAATCCCGAGCTCGACATGGTCGCGTTCGACCAGCAGGGCGGTATCGATAGCCTCCTGGAGCAGATGATCGGAAGCTATGCAGCCTCAGCTTTCGGGGAAAGCATCGGGCTGGGTGCGAGCAAGCGGCTGGTGGACAGCGAGATTGCCGGGATTCAGGCCTTCAAGGGCGCGGACGGCCGCTTCGATGAAACGCTGTTCCGCAATGCTCTGGCGCAGCAGGGGCTGACCGAGGCCCGGGTGCGCGGCGATATCGAGCGCGGGCTGTTGAGCGACCAGCTCATGGTTCCGGCCACCTTTGGATCGAAAATGTCGACGCAAATGGCGTTGCCCTATGCCGGGCTGGTGCTGGAAGGCCGCGAAGGCAAGATCGCCTTCGTCCCGTCGGCAGCCTTTGCCCCAAAGGCAGCGCCCAGCGATGCCCAATTGCAGGCCTATTTCACCCGCAATGGCACGCGCTATCGCGTCCCCGAGCGCCGCGTGCTGCGCTACGCGACCTTCATGGCGGATCGCTTCCGCGACCAGGTCCAGATCAGCGATGCGGAAATTGCCGCGCTCTACAAGCAGCGCTCGGCAGAATTTGCCGCGACCGAAAAGCGTGACCTGGAACAGCTGATCGTCCCCACCGAAGCGGCCGCCAGGGCCATCGCTGCCAAGGTCAATGGTGGCGCCAGCATGGCCGCAGCGGCAAGGGAGGCAGGACTCGAACCCGTCGACCTCGGCTTGCAATCCAAGGCCGAACTGACCCGCGCCGCATCGCCCGCGGTCGCCAACGCGGTGTTCGCAGGCGCAGTCGGCAAGGTCGCCACGCCGGCGCGTTCGGCGCTCGGTTGGCATGTCATCCGCATCACCAGCGTTTCTGCGATTGCCGGTCGCAGCCTGGCGCAGGTGCGCGCGACACTGGAAAATGAACTTGCGCAGGAAAAGCTGCGTCAGACCGTCGCCGATTTCACCGCCAGCCTTGAAGACCGCATTGCCGACGGCGCATCGCTCGCCGACATCGCCAAGGACGAGGGTTTGACGCTTGAGGTCAGCCCCGAGCTGCTCGCCAACGGCCAGTCGCCCAACCGCCCCGACTTCGTGCCGATTGGCGCGTATCAGGCGATGCTGCCGCTGGCCTTCAGCGTCGAGGAGGACGCCGGTCCCCAATTGGTCGAGGTTCAGCAGGCGACCGAATTCGCGCTTTTCGAGGTCCAGGACATCAAACGCTCCGCGCCCCCGCCGCTCGCCAGCATTCGCGATCAGGTTGCACGGGATTGGGCGCTGGCTCAGGGCCTGACCGGTGCCAAGTCGCTCGCGGACAGCATTGCCAAGTCCTCGCGCACCAGCGCTGATCTGGCCAAGGCGGTGAGCAGTGCCAAGGTGCCCCTGCCAGGCATCGAGGACATCGCCACCAACCGCCAGACGATCATGCAGCAGCAGGGTCGCGTCCCGCCGCCGGTGGCCTTGCTGTTCAGCATGGCCGAAGGCACCACCAAGGTGCTGGAAGGCCCCAACCGCTCGGGATGGTTCGTTGTTCACCTGAGCAAGATCAATCGCGGCGACGCGAGCAGCGTACCCGAACTGTTGCAGGTGACCCGCGTTCAGCTTGGCCAGGTGCTGGCCAACGAATACGGGCAGCAGCTCATCGCCGCGATGAAGGCGGAAACCAATGTGAAGCGCAATCCGGCGGCGATCAAGCGCGTCAAGGACCAGCTCACCGGCCGTACCCGAGAGAATTGATGCGCGGCACCGCGAGCCAGAATGTCGCAGCGGCGCGAACCGCTCTGGCGGATGGCCGATCGGCATTGATCTGGCGGCGGCGTATCGCCGATACCGAAACCCCCGTGTCCGCAGCGCTCAAGCTGATCGAGCCCGAGCGCGGTGATTTCCTGCTCGAGTCGGTCGAGGGTGGCGAGACGCGCGCACGGCACAGCTTCGTCGGCATCGCGCCCGATCTGGTGTTCCGCGCCTCTGCCGAGCGCGCTGAGATCAATGCTGCCTGGTCCGCGGACCGCGCGGCCTTTGCGCCCTGCTCGGAAGGATCGATGCACGCGTTGCGCACGCTCTCAGAACGCTGCCGGATGGATGTTCCGCCCGAACTGCCGCGCGCGCTGGCGTTCCTGGTGGGCTATTTCGGCTATGAGACGATCGGTCTGGTCGAGGATCTGCCCCGCGCGCCGCAGTCCGACCTTGCCCTGCCCGACATGCTGTTCGTGCGGCCGACGGTGCTGCTGATCTTCGATCGGCTGAAGGACGAGCTGTTCCTGATCGCGCCGGTCTGGGCCGAAGGCGAGACCGACCCGGATCGGGTGATCGCCTTGGCTGAAGAGCGCCTCGATGCCGCCGAACGCGCGCTGCAGGCCGCGCTGCCCGCGCCGTCGCGCGATTCCGATGCGAACCCGCTGGCGCTGACGCCGTCGCCGGTGCTGGCACCCGGGCGCTATCGCGACATGGTGCTCAAGGCCAAGGACTATATCGAGGCCGGCGACGTGTTCCAGGTGGTGCTCGCCCAGCGCTTCACCGCGCCGTTTGCGCTGCCGCCGATCGAGCTTTATCGCGCGCTGCGGCGGGTGAACCCCTCGCCGTTCCTCTATTTTCTCGATCTGCCCGGTCTCGCGCTGATCGGATCGAGCCCCGAGATTCTGGTGCGGGTGCGCGACGGCGAGGTCACCATCCGCCCGATCGCCGGGACCCGCCCGCGCGGCAAGACGCCTGCCGAAGATATCGAGAACCGCACCAGCCTGCTCGCCGACCCCAAGGAGCTCGCCGAACACCAGATGCTGCTCGATCTGGGCCGCAACGATGTCGGGCGCGTGGCGAAAGCCGGCACGGTGCGCGTCACCGACAGCTTCACCGTCGAACAGTACAGCCATGTGATGCATATCGTCAGCAATGTCGTCGGTGAGCTGGTGCCCGACCGCGACGCCATCGATGCCCTGTTCGCAGGCTTTCCTGCAGGCACGGTCAGCGGCGCGCCCAAGGTGCGCGCATGCGAAATCATTGCCTCGCTCGAGCCGGAAACGCGCGGGGCTTACGCAGGTGGTGTCGGCTATTTCGCGCCCGACGGCTCGGTCGACAGCTGCATCGTGCTGCGCACCGCGATCGTCCGCGATGGCACGATGCACGTCCAGGCGGGCGCAGGCATCGTCGCCGACAGCGTTCCCGAATACGAACAGCGCGAATGCGAAGCCAAGGCCGGCGCGCTGTTCGCTGCCGCGCGCGAGGCATTGCGGCTGGCCAGCGAAGCGGGGTACGGGCAGTGATCCTGGTTATCGATAACTACGACAGCTTCACCTACAATCTGGTCCATTATCTGATGGAACTTGGGGCGGAGGTCCGTGTCGAGCGCAACGATGCATTGACCGCGCGCGAGGCGATCGCAACCAACGCGCAGGCGTTCCTGATTTCGCCCGGACCGTGCACGCCCAACGAGGCGGGGATTTCGCTCGATCTGGTCGCAGCCTGCGCCGATGCGCAGCGGCCGCTGCTCGGCGTATGCCTCGGGCACCAGTCGATCGGCCAGCATTTCGGCGGCGAGGTCGTTCGCGGCGGGCTGATGCACGGCAAGACATCGCCGGTGGTGCATGACGACAGCGGCATGTTCGCCGGGCTGCCCTCGCCCTTCCAGGCGACGCGCTATCACTCGCTGGTGGTGCCCGAGGCGAGCCTGCCGTCCAGCCTGCAGGTCAATGCCCGCATCGCGGTGGACGACGGCTCGACGGCGCATGTCATGGGCTTCCGCCATGCCAGCCTGCCGATCCACGGGGTCCAGTTCCACCCGGAAAGCATTGCCACCCAGTTCGGCCACCGGATGCTCGCCAATTTCCTGGAGATCGCCGGGATCGAGGTGAAGCCGATGCGCGCGGAGTTGCTCGCATGACCCGCCTGCCCGACACCAGCCATCCGCTCGGCCGTGACGCCGCCGCCGATGCCTTTGCCGCCATCCTCGACGGAACAGTCGAAGACGAAGCGATCGCGCAGTTCCTGATCGCTTTGTCCGAGCGCGGCGAAACCGCGATCGAGATCGCCGCCGCGGCGCAGGCGTTGCGCGACCGGCTGATCCCGATTGCCGCGCCTGCCAACGCCATCGATGTCTGCGGCACCGGCGGCGACGGTCATCACAGCCTCAACGTCTCGACCGCCGTGTCGCTGGTGGTCGCCGCGTGCGATGTGCCGGTCGCCAAGCATGGCAACCGCGCAGCGTCATCCAAGGCGGGCGCCGCCGATACGCTCAAGGCGCTGGGCATGGACATGACGGCGGCAGGCGCGACCGCCGAGCAGTCGCTCGCCGAGATCGGCATCTGCTTCCTGTTCGCGGTCAATCACCACCCGGCGATGCGGCGGATCCAGCCGATCCGCCAGAAGATCGGCAAGCGCACGATCTTCAACCTGATGGGACCGCTCGCCAACCCGGCGCGGGTCAACCGCCAGCTGATCGGCATCGCGCGCCCGGGCTATGTCCATGTCTATGCCGAGGCGCTCGACATGCTGGGCACCGAGCATTCGCTGATCGTCTCGGGCGACGAAGGGCTTGACGAGCTGTCGTTGGCAGGCGGCAACGAGGTCGCCGATATCGGCGCCGACGGCGTGATCATGAAACGCTGGCAGGCCGCGGATGCCGGGCTCCCCGTGCACCCGATCGAGGCGATTCGTGGCGGCGATGCGGCTTTCAACGCAGCCGCGCTGCGGCGGCTGCTGCAAGGCGAAACCGGTGCCTATCGTGATGCGGTGCTGTTCAACGCTGCGGCCGCGCTGTTGATCGCGGGCGAAGTCGACTCGCTTGCCGATGGCGCGGAAGAAGCGGCCGAAGCAATCGACAAGGGGCTCGCCAATGCGCTGCTCAACTGCTGGATCGATTTTACGAAAGCCGCCGCATGAACAAGCTGGAAGAAATCTGCTCGGTCAAAGCGATCGAGGTCGAGCGGCGCAAGGGCCTTGCCTCGCTTGCCGAGATGGAAAAGCGCGCCGCTGACGCCAGCGCACCGCGCGGTTTTGCCAAGGCGCTGGTGCGGGCCTCGGAAAGCGGCTTCGGTCTGATCGCCGAGATCAAGCGCGCCAGCCCGTCCAAGGGGCTGATCCGCGCCGATTTCGATCCTGCAGCGCACGCGGCGGCCTATCAGGCAGGCGGCGCTGCGTGCCTTTCGGTGCTCACCGATGTGCCCTATTTCGAGGGGCATGACGATTTCCTGCTCGCTGCGCGCGCCGCGTGCGACCTGCCCTGCCTGCGCAAGGATTTCATGGTCGATGTCTGGCAGGTGGCCGAAAGCCGCGCCTTGGGCGCCGATGCGGTGCTGATCATCGTCGCCGCGCTAGACGATTCGACAATGGCAGATATCGAAACTGCCGCGCTCGACTTGGGGATGGACGTGCTGATCGAGGTGCACGACGAGGACGAACTCGAACGCGCGCTCAAGCTGCGCTCGCCGCTGATCGGCGTCAACAACCGCGACCTGCGCAGCTTCGAGACCGACATCGCCAATACCGAGCGGCTGGTGAAGCTGATCCCCGAAGGCTATATTCCGGTCTCGGAAAGTGGAATCTACACGCATGACGATTGCGTGCGGCTGAGCCGGCACGGCGTGCGCAGTTTCCTCGTCGGGGAATCGCTGATGCGACAGGATGACATTACCCGCGCAACACGCGAATTGCTCACCGGCTCGGGCAACTGATGGCCGGCCTCACCCATCTCGACGCCAGCGGCGCGGCGCACATGGTGGATGTCTCCGCCAAGGCCGATACGGTGCGCGAAGCGGTGGCCGAAGGGGCGATCAGCATGGCGCCCGAAGTGATCGCCGCCATCCGCGCGGGTGATATCAAGAAAGGCGATGTCCTGGGCACGGCGCGCATCGCGGGTATCATGGCGGCCAAGCAGACCAGCAGCCTCATACCCCTGTGTCATCCGCTGCCGATCAGCAGCGTCTCGGTCGATTTCGATTACACCGATAGCGGCGTCCGCGTCGAAACCCGGGTGCGCACGACCGGCAAGACCGGGGTGGAGATGGAGGCGCTGACCGCCGCCAGCATCGCGCTGCTCACCATCTACGACATGGCCAAGGCGCTCGACAAGGCCATGGTGATCGGGCCTGTCCGGCTGCTCGCCAAGAGCGGCGGCAAGTCGGGCGACTGGGCCGCATCCTGATGGCGGGCGGGCTGATCCCGCTGGCCGAAGCACAGGCCCGGTTGCTCGCGCTCGCTTCGCCAAAACCTGCCATTTCGGTCGAACTGCTCAAGGCCAACGGCCATGTCATCGCCGAGCCGTTGATCGCCCTGCGCAGCCAGCCTGCGGCTGATCTTTCCGCGATGGACGGCTATGCCGTGCGCGCCGCAGACCTGCCGGGCCCTTGGACGATCACCGGCGAAAGCGCAGCGGGACGACCGTTCACCGGCAAGCTGGCCAGCCAAGAGGCAATCCGCATCTCGACCGGCGCGATCGTGCCCGATGGTGCCGATACGGTCGTGGTGCAGGAAGACACGTCGGTCGAGCGCGCCACGCTCACCCTCATCGGAGATGGCCCGCCCCGCCCCGGCGCGCACATCCGGCGGGCAGGGCATGATTTCGCTCAAGGCGCTGAGCTGGCGTCGGCGGCAACGCGGGTCGATGCGCGGCTGCTCGCGCTCGCGGCGATGGCGGGGCATGGCCACCTCAACGTGCATGCCCCGGTGCGCGTGACCATCCTCAGCACCGGCGACGAACTTATGCCGCCAGGCGCCCCCCTGCCCAGCACGGCGCATATCCCTGCCAGCAACGGCATCATGCTGGCTGCCATGCTGCAGGGCCTGCCGGTAGACGTCACCATGCCGGCTTTGCTGCCCGACCGGCTCGAGCCGATCGCTGCAGCCTTGCAGGAACATCGCGGTGCCGACATCATCGTCACCACCGGCGGCGCATCGGTCGGCGATCATGACCTGATCCAGCCTGCGTTGATCGATTGCGGTGGAACGGTTGATTTCTGGCGGATCGCAATGCGCCCGGGCAAGCCGGTGATGGTGGGCCGCCTCGGCAATGCCGTCGTTCTTGGCCTGCCAGGAAACCCGGTGTCCGCCTATGTCACCGCGCTGCTCCTGCTGCTGCCGCTTGTGAAGACGTTTGCCGGCTTTCGACAGGTTCTGCCCGACGTCCTGCGGGCACCTGCAGGCGGGCCGTTCCCCGCCAACGGCGCGCGGCAGGATTATGTCCGGGCGGTTCTATCGGACGGCGTGCTCGAGCCGGTCCGCAGCCAGGACAGCGGAGCCCTGTCGTCGCTTCAGACCGCCAACGCCTTGGTGATCCGCGCGCCGTTCCAGCCCGAAGCGCAGACAGGCGAGCCGATCGACTATATTGCGCTCGATCGCCATCGCTGACACAATCTCTTGACCTGACCGGCTTTGTTTCGTAATTGTTCCGTATTCGTTCGACCGCCGACCGACCGGCGCAGAAAGGAACATTCGGCATGCTGACCCGCAAACAACACGATCTGATCCGCTTTATCCAGGAACGGCTGGAGGAAAATGGAATTTCCCCCTCGTTCGAGGAAATGAAGGAAGCGCTCGATCTGAAGTCCAAGTCCGGCGTCCACCGGCTGATCAGCGCGCTCGAAGAACGCGGCTTTATCCGGCGCCTGCCCAATCGGGCGCGTGCGCTGGAAATCCTCAAGCTGCCCGAAGCGAGCGTCAAGCCGCGCGCCAAGGAACTGGTCGCAGCGGCCGGGGCGAAGTCGGACGCTGCCAAGAGCAACGTCGTCAGCCTGAAGGCCGCGCGCAAAGTACCGGTTCCGGCGCCCGCCAACTACAATGTGCTCGAGATCCCGCTGCATGGCCGCATTGCCGCCGGCGCCCCGATCGAAGCCTTCGAAGGCACCGAAATCCTGCCCGTACCCGCAGCCTTGCTGGGCAGCGGAGAGCATTATGCGCTTGAGGTTTCGGGTGATTCGATGATCGAGGCAGGCATCCTGGATGGCGATTTTGCGCTCATCCTGCGCACCGAGTCCGCGCGCGATGGGGAAATTGTCGTGGCACTGGTCCGCGGCGAGGAGGCAACGCTCAAATACCTGCGCCGCGAAAACGGTCGCATCCGGCTCGATCCGGCCAATGCTGCCTATGACCCGCAGTTTTATGCTCCGCACGAAGTCCAGGTCCAAGGCAAGCTCGCAGGTCTGCTGCGCCGCTATCACTGACCGGCGCGCAGGCGATAAGGCGCCGGCGAATACAACGCTGTTCGCGAAAAAAATGGTCGGGGAGACAGGATTCGAACCTGCGACCCTCTGCTCCCAAAGCAGACGCGCTACCAGGCTGCGCCACTCCCCGATCCTGGATCGACCGGCCGTTGAGCCGATCGCTGCTGACAACTGCGTGTGATGATCTTGGCACGCCATAAGCCGGGATCGCTCCGGGCCCTTGGCGGCCAGTCTCATCTGCATGAGCAGTTTGCCGAGCCGGGTGTCTAGCCCGTTGTCGCCGGATTGCAACCCATGAAACGCCCCGGCGTCACGTTTGCACTTTTCGGGCTGGCGGCGTGCCGGGTGTGCAGCCTACCAAGCGACAGAGCACCTATCGAGCCTTGGCCGCGATCGCCTCGATTTCGATCAGATAATGCGGTCCCGCCAGCCCGGCAACCTGGACGGTCGAGCGCGCCACGAGATTGGGGTTTGCCGCCGTGCCGAAAAATTCGCGATATCCCGCATTGAACCCGGCAAAGTCCATGCGGCCTTCGAGGCGGGGGTCGGCGACCACGAACACCGTAAGCTTGACGACATCCGACAGGGCATAACCCCGCCGTCCCAGCGCCGCCTCGATCTTGCGGAGCGTGCTGATCGTCTGCGTCCGGGTGTCGCCAAAAGCTGCAAGGCTGTTTGTGCTGGCAGGGTCGATGGGGTCGGCGATCTGGCCGCTGAGCATCAGAATCTCGGCACCGGACGGAATGGTCACGCTGTCGAGAATGATCGATGGCGCCGGATTGAGGTGGCGCTCGACCGTCCCTGCCGGAGGCTGATCTGCCTGGACTTGGGCCAGAGCCTGCGGACATGCGCACAGCACTGCAGCCGAGAGCAAAATGGATCGGATCACCTCAGCACCTTCTTCCGGTTCGCTAGCCGCATCCGAAGCACGCGGCGGCATCGATACCGCATGATCCCGATCGGGGAAATGGTGGGCCCGGAGGGACTCGAACCCCCGACCTAGCCGTTATGAGCGGCCAGCTCTAACCAACTGAGCTACAGGCCCGTCCTGGCTGTGCCATCCGCGCGGTTACCCCAGCGCAGGGCGGCAATGCAAGCGGGAAAAACGTGGCGGATCGCTCGCGATATGCAGGTTGGCAATCAGCGGACGATGGCAGTGTCTATCTCGGCGATACATGTCGGCCGGATCTCGCGATGGGCGAGATAGGACAACACCTGATGCCACCAGTCGAAAAATGCTTCGACATCTTCCGGACCGCGCACATAGGGCGTGTGGCCCGGCCGCAACGAGGGCGAATGGAACGAGAAGTTGAGCACCGGCAGTCCGTCGTCGAGCGCAATATCGATGCCGCGGATGACCTCGGTGACCGATATGCCTTCGGGCGTCAGGGAAATGCGCTCGAGCAGGCGTCCGCGCGCCATCAGCGATTTGGTGAAGCCCGCCATGTGCGCCAATGGGAAGCTGGTCCCCTGCCTGCGCAACAGCCCCCAATAGACCGACGTCACCGGCAGTTCGACGATATCAAGCGCCTTGTCCAGCCAATAGGGCTCGAGCGGATAGTGCGAGAAATCGGGGCCTTCGGCCTGGCTGTAGTCGAAATTGGACCGTACCGACGTATCGAACCGCACACCGGTTTCGCGCAACAGGTTGAGCGTTTGCGCGCCGATACCATACCGCCCCGCGCGATAGGCGATCGGCTGCCTGCCGGTGGCATCGGCGATGGCATCGCGCAACGCCAGAAACTTTGCGCGCTCCAGTTCGGGCGGGAGGTTGCCAGCATACGTGTTGCGCTGGGTGACCTCTTCCTCGAAGGGCGGGTTGACCCAGGGGTGCAACTGGATCCCCACCTCGGCGCGCCCTTCGCGCACCAGAGACCCATAGATTTCCTTGCCGCGCGGGTCCGAGATGATCGGCCAGTCAACGAGATACAGCGGCGTTACGCCATATTGTTCACACAGGGTCTGAAAGTCGATGATCGCGTCGAGCGCATCGAGCGAATAGCCATCGCGCTGGATGGGGCGACTCCAGTCGAACTCTTCCTCGACATCGATGGTGACCAGATACCGTTGCCCGAAATCGGGAGAGAACCGGACGAAATCGTCCTTGCCCGGCAATCTTGCAAAGGTCATCCACATCGCCTTGGTTAACGGGGTCGCAGTCCGCAGGCAGGCGCCCCCCGGCATCCCGACCTGCGCGCACCCTCAGGCTAGGATCGCGCGGCTTCTGCGCTAATCCGCGTGCAGGGCAACGTCAAGCGCAGAGCATCGGGCTCGATCGCCAGCTCGCCGCCCTGAGCAGACAGCAGGTTTCGCACCAGCCGAAGGCAG
Organism: Blastomonas sp.; assembly: GCF_030373265.1. GTDB lineage: Bacteria > Pseudomonadota > Alphaproteobacteria > Sphingomonadales > Sphingomonadaceae > Blastomonas. The sequence goes on along the minus strand of NZ_JAUCZC010000005.1, from coordinate 72,436 downwards.
AACCCAAGCCCCAGCAGCGGGCCGCCGGTATCCTGCCCTGCCCCCACCCGGTCGACATCGAACAGCGCGTCCTCGTCCTGGCCGGTGAGGGACAATGGACGAGTGAAACGCATATCCAGCGCGTCGGCGTGCGGTGCAAACGACAGATACAGCACTTCGCCAGGCTCGCAGCTGCCGATCAGCGCACCGGCAAGCCTGGGCACGATGCGATCGATCGCTTGAGGCGACATGGCAATGACGGCTGCTGGAGCGCTGTCCAGCATCAGGCTGGCGCCTGAATGCTCGATCAGCGGCTGCACCCGGCCCTTCAGCCTGGCGAGGACCTCGGAAAGGTCGATATGGCCCGAAGGATCGTCGATGGCATTGCGGTCCAGCCGCAGCGCGGTGTCCAGGTCGTCAAAGCCACTGAGCAGCTGCCGCGCGTCCTGGCGGATGCGTAGCGCCATGTTGCGGTATTCAGCCGCCACCGGTCCGAACAGCTGCTGCTCGATGATTTCTGAAAAGCCCATGATGGCGTTGAGCGGTGTGCGCAGTTCATGAACGATCTGGCGCAGACCATCACGGCCCGCGAGCATGGCGCCTTCGTCCTGTGGCCCGGCGCTCTCCCACGCCATCGGTCGGCGGACCGTACCATGATAGCCGATGAACCGCCCGCTCGCCCGATCGAATGCGGGGTCGGCATCCACCCGCCATTCGCCGGTAAGGCCCGCTGCGCTCCCCAGATGGGCGCGCCCTCCGCGCACCGGCACCCGCCGGCTGAAGGCGGTTGCCACCGCTGCATCCACGCCGCGAAACCTGGCCATGGCCGGCAGCGCCAGCGACAGCCCGAATACGGCCCCGAGCGCCACGCCGCTGACGCTGGAAATGGCTCCGTCGACCCCGGTCGAAAACTGGAAATCTTCGACAGCAGGGCGTTCGGCCGCAGGCTCAGCGGAGACCTCGGTCGCAACCGGCGGATCGGGCTGTAGCGTCGTGCCCAGCCTGTTCCAGTCTTCTATTCCCGTGGAGGGGCGGTCTTCCAAGGCCTGTCTGAAACGAACTTCCTGCAGCGCCTCGATCCGCTTGACGATTTCGCCGATGCTTTGCGGTCCACCCGTTTCGGGCTCGGCAGGCGCGGCGACTATTTCAGGCTGTGATGCCGAGGCATCGGGGTCTGCGGACGATACGCCGAGCACCTCGGCGGCAACTGCAACACCAAGCTCCTGTTCGGCAAAGCCCGGTTCGATAGACTGAGGTTCGCCAGCCTCCGGCTCGGGATGCTCCGGTTCGGCAGGCTCAGCCTTGGCGGGCGCAAGGTCAGCCACCGGGTCTGCAGCATAGGCCGCACCGGCAGCAGCATCCGGCAACGCGGTGTCGTATAGCCCCAACTGGTCGAGCAGCGCGCGCGTGCGGGGGCCAAGGTCGCGGCGATGACGCAGGAATCCACGGGCTCGGGTGGGCATCGCAGGCACCAGCCGTGCCCATTGATCATCGGACAGCCGCGCTGCTCGGACGGCCGCGCTGGCGACGGCTGGCGATTCCGCTGCGAGATACTGGACCACCACCGGTGACACCAGTCGGCCCGATAGACACTGGACCGTCGACAGCCGATCCGCCTCGCTCACCATGCTGCGCAGCACATGAATCCGCGCCAGCGCTAGGGCATGACGCTCGTCGGCCGACCCTGCGCCGACCTGACCAAGAATATCCACCAGTTGCCGATATTGCGCCACTGCACCGCCCCCGCTGGGCACGTCACCTGCAAGAACTGTGGCCAGGCGATCGTCGAAATGCATAGGTGCCAATAGTCCCAAGGTCACAGATAGCGGAGGCGCGATCGGCAAGCGATTGCAGGAGGGCATACCGAATGTCGAACGACAGGGATAGCCAGTGAAGGACGTGAGCGGAAGTAGGGTTTTTTCCACGTCGCAATGTGGGACAATTGCGTTACAGAACAATTATATTATATGAAGGCATCGTCTTGTTGCGGAAAGTGTCTGCAGGAAGCTGATTTTCCGCTGGTTCGGGGGCGCATAGGCTCAAATCAAGGCCAATCTCCTCTAATCCACGGCATGGCAGGGGAAAAAGAGTGTCAAGTCTGGACCATATCGATCGCCAGTTGCTGACCAGGCTGCAGGACGAAGGCCGCATCACCAATGTCGAGTTGGCCAGCCGTGTCGGCCTGACCGCGCCACCTTGCCTGCGTCGTGTTCGCGCGCTTGAAGAAGCCGGGATCATCCGCGGTTATCACGCTGATATCGATCCTCAGAAACTGGGCTTCGCCATCACCGTGTTCGCCATGGTCAGCCTGAAAAGCCAGGCCGAGAGCGACCTCAAGGCGTTCGAGGATCATGTCAGCACGCTTCCCGAGGTCCGCGAATGTCATATGCTCAACGGCGAGATTGACTTTATTCTCAAGATCGTCGCGCGCGACCTCCAGGAATTTCAGGCATTCCTCACCTCCAAGCTGACCCCGGCCGCCAATGTCGCCAGCGTCAAGACCTCGCTGACCATCCGCACGTCCAAGCAGCAGCCAGGCGTTCCCCTCGACGAATAGGCCCGCGGGCGGCCAAAAAAATAGCGGGCCAGAATTGCTTCCGGCCCGCCATTCGTTTTCAATCCAATCGCTGTCAGAAGTCGGGCGCTGCTGCAGCACCTGCGCCCGACTTCTGGTCGGCATAAAGCGTCCACAGTTTGGCGATCGGTGCCCGCGGGCCGGTCACCCCAGTCAGGGTCTGCTTGGCAGGGTCATATTTGCCCTGCGCGACCTGAGCGATCGCCTGCACCATCATCGCGCGATCCTTGTCGGCGACGTTCTTGGTCAGCGCCAAGGCGGCCAGCTCTTCCGCTTCCGCATACTGCTTGTTGGCAAGCAGCGCGTCGGCGGTGGCAAGAGTGATCGTGGCGTTGGCACTGCCCCGTGAATCGCGCACCGAATCCGGCAGCGTCGCGACGTATTCCGCACGGCTGCTGCTCGCCAGCTGCGCCTGCTCCTTGATGTATGCATCGCTGGACGACACGACGCCGGACGCCTGACCTTCCTCGATCAAGGCCAGCACTTCGGTCGGACGCCGGGCAGCACCGGCGGCATCGATATACTCGCGGTAGTCGTTCGCGCTGCTCAGCGCGCCTGCCATGCGCATCAGCCGCAACGCGTCAAGGCTCTGGTCGGAGGTAAGGTTGCGGTTGTCGCTCTGCACCGCGCGAATCACCTCGTTCCACGCGCCGTTGCCGGTATCCGAGCGCAGCAGCAACTGCGCCCAAGTGGTGCTGTCGCTCTTGGTCGCGCGCGCAATCTGGAAACCGCGCTTCGACCAGCTTGCGGCATACTGCTTGTCGCCCGCGAGCTGCGCTTCCACGGCGCGCTGCAGATAAGGCAGGCCCTGCGCCGCCAGCGGCGAGTTGGCAGCGTCAATGCTGCGGCCACCCGACTTTGCAATGGCTTCACCGAAGTGCGCCTCAGCCAACTGGAACAGGTTCACCGGATTGTTCTGCCCAGCCTGCTCGGCGGCCGACAGATAGGTACGGGCGCCGGCGAAATCCTTCGCGACCAACGCCTTCTCGCCCAAATAGCTGTTGAACGTAACGGCTTCGGCCGGCGGCGACTTGCCGGTTGCCAAAGCGTCCTGGATTCTCTTGGTCTGCATGGCGTCGTTGTTCGTCTTCAGCCCGATCTGCAGCATCATCTTGCTGACGAGGTATTTTTCGTCCGCGCTGGTGGCAATCGCGGCCGCCTCGTTCAGCTTTGCTTCGGCGGTCGCGAAATCATTAGCGCCGAAAGCGGTCTGCGAATCCACGAATGGCTTACGAAACTCTGCGCTCAGCTCCATCTCGGGAGCGGCCTCCTGGCCCTTCTTGCCCTTCTTCTGGGCAAGCGCGGAATCGACGGGCAGCGCCAGCGAAACGACCGTGGTGGTAGCCAACGCCAGTGCGAGGGCCAAAGGGAAACGGGAAATGCGACGCATGTAATCCTCCGAACTAAATGCCGGCATCTTGGATGCCGGGTGTGACGACCTCTTTGCCGGTCTGTTGCTGAAGCCGTCCTTAATGACTCTGGCAGAAACGAACAACCTGGCTCTACGGTTCCCGCGCAATTACCCCGCAACGTCCGCCGATTCTCGGCCGCAGCCAGGGTTTCCGGCACCGTGAAGCGCTTGGCAATCCCCCGGCCGCTGGTCTATGCGACTTGCTGTATGATCATTTTGCTTTCCCCCGCCAAATCGCTCGATTTTGATTCGCCCGTCCCTGATGTCGAGCCGAGCAGCCTTCGCTTCGAACACGAATCCGACAGGCTGGTGAAATCGGCTGCACGGCTGTCCAAGGCCCGAATGAAGCAGATCATGCCGGTATCGGATTCCCTGATCGATCTCAATTACGGCCGTTATCGGGGGTTTTACGACCAGCCCGAGCGCCCGGCCGCCTTCGCTTTCAACGGGGATGTGTATTCGGGCCTCACGGCACGCACTCTGGAGGCACCCGCGCTTGCCTATGCTCAGGACCATGTCCGGATCCTGTCCGGCCTGTATGGGTTGTTGAGACCGCTGGACAATATTCGCCCCTATCGCCTTGAAATGGGAACACGCTGGGCACCACGGCATGCTTCATTGGTCGCCTTTTGGGGAGACCGGATCGCTGGTGCGATTGCGGATGATCTCGCGGCGACCGGCGCCGATACAGTCATCAACTTGGCGAGCCAAGAATATTTCGCAGCGGCGGACAAGGGCTTGAAAAAGCGCGGGCTCCGTATTGTCACCGCGGATTTTCGCCAACAGGGGCCCAATGGTCCGAGATTTATAAGCTTCGAGGCCAAGCGCGCGCGGGGCATGGCGGCCCGGTTCCTGTGCGAACATCGCCACACCGATCCAGACGCGCTGAAAGGCTTTGACGCTGACGGCTATCGATTCGATCCCGACAGCAGCGACGAGACCATCTGGCGATTCATCCGCGCATGACCCCTTGTACGGTCATCATCGGGGCATCGGGCGGCATCGGCGCGGCCATGGTGCGCCGGTCGAACGCGCGCGGCGAAAATGTCATCGCATTGGCGCGCAGCCTTACCGGCGATGGCTATCTCGACCTCGAAGACGAAGCCAGTATCGCGGCCGGAGCAGAGCGGGTGAGAGCCCAGGGCCTTGAGCCGACCTGCCTGATCGTCGCCACAGGATTGCTGCACATCGATGGCAAGGGGCCAGAAAAGAGCCTCAAGGACATCGACCCGGCTTGGATGGCGCGCAATTTCGCGGTCAACACGATCGGTCCGGCGCTGGTCGCCAAGCACTTCATCCCGCTAATGCCGCGCAAGGCACCGGCACGGTTCGCGGCGATCGGCGCGCGGGTGGGCAGCATATCGGATAATCGCCTGGGAGGATGGTATGGCTATCGGGCTGCAAAGGCCGCCTTGCATATGACCATCCGCAATATCTCGATCGAATGGTCGCGTCGCAACGACCAGTCGATCTGCGTCGCGCTGCACCCAGGAACCGTCGATACGGGGCTCAGCAAGCCTTTTCAGGGCAATGTCGCCGAAGGTCGCCTGTTCGATGCCGACCACAGCGCAGCCTGCCTGCTGGACGTTCTGGACGGCCTGAATCCATCCGATTCGGGCGGGATATTCGCCTGGGATGGCACCGCGATCCGGCCCTGAGCATCAGAACTGCTCAAGCTTCTGATTTTGTTGTTGAAAAATACCCGCTGAAAGCCCGCAAAAGCTGGCATTTCGGCCCCCCTTCGCCTAGAGCCGAACCCAGACGCAAAAGCGTCACAAAGGCATAAAAGGCGCATGGAATGACCGACGAAACCGCAACCGCGGAACCCTCCGAAATCGAACGCATCGACATCGTCGACGAGATGCGGTCCAGCTATCTGGACTATGCGATGTCGGTGATCGTCAGCCGTGCCCTGCCCGACGTCCGCGATGGCCTCAAGCCCGTCCACCGCCGCATTCTGTACGCCAGCCACGAGGGCGGCTTTGTCGCCGGCAAGCCCTATCGCAAGTCGGCCAAGATCGTCGGTGATGTGATGGGTAACTATCACCCGCACGGCGACAGCTCGATCTACATGGCCTTGGCGCGCATGTCGCAGGATTGGGCGATGCGCGTGCCGCTGATCGATGGCCAGGGCAACTTCGGATCGATGGATCCGGATGCGCCTGCATCGATGCGGTACACCGAAGCAAGGTTGAGCAAAGTCGCGCTCAAGCTGCTGGAAGACATCGAAAAAGATACTGTCGACTTCATCCCCAACTATGACGGATCGCGCCAGGAGCCGCAGGTTCTGCCGGCGCGATTCCCCAATCTTCTGGTCAACGGCGCGGGCGGCATCGCGGTCGGCATGGCGACCAACATTCCGCCGCATAATCTCGGCGAAGTGATCGACGGATGCCTGGCGTGGATCGCCGATCCGATGATCGAGCTCGACGATCTGATGAAGATCATCCCGGGCCCCGATTTCCCCACCGCACCTCTGATCCTGGGTCAGTCGGGCGCGCGCAACGCGTACCTCAAGGGCCGCGGATCGATCATCATGCGCGCGCGCCACACGATCGAGGAAGGCCGCGGCGACCGCCGGTCGATCGTTCTGACCTCGATCCCCTATCAGGTCGGCAAGAACGCGCTGGTCGAAACCATCGCCGAAGCCGCCAAGGGCAAGGAAGCGCGGATCGAGGGCGTCAGCGACATCCGCGACGAATCCAACCGCCTGGGCGTGCGGATCGTCATCGATCTCAAGCGCGATGCCTCGCCCGAGGTCGTGCTCAACCAGATCTGGCGCTACAGCCCGGCGCAGTCGAGCTTTCCCGCGAACATGCTCGCCATCCGCGGCGGCCGTCCCGAAGTGCTCGGCCTCAAGGACATCATCGAGGCGTTCGTCCAGTTCCGCGAGCAGGTCATCACCCGCCGCACCAAGTTCGAACTCGCCAAGGCGCGCGACCGCGCGCACATCTTGCTTGGTCTGGTGGTCGCCGTCACCAACATGGACGAGGTCGTACGGATCATCCGCGGCTCGGTTTCGCCGGCCGAAGCCCGCGCCGCGCTGCTCGCGCGCGAATGGCCGATCGGCGAGATCGCCCAGTACATCAAGCTGGTCGAGGCAATCGAGGGCGAACTGGAAGGCGATATCTACCGCCTCAGCGACCTGCAGGTCCGCGCCATCCTCGACCTGCGCCTGCACCGCCTGACGGCACTGGGCCGTGATGAAATCGGCAAGGAACTCAGTGCCTTGGCGCTTGCAATTGAGGAATACCTGGCGATCCTCAGCGACCGCGGGAAGCTTTACGCGGTGTTGCAGGAAGAGCTGATCGCGGTGCGCGACGAGTTCGCCACGCCGCGCCTGTCGGTGATAGCGCCCGCCTGGGACGGCATCGAGGACGAAGACCTGATCGAGCGCGAGGAGATGGTCGTCACCGTCACCTTGCAAGGCTATATCAAGCGCACCCCGCTCGATGCGTTCCGCGAACAGGCGCGCGGCGGCAAGGGCCGTTCGGGCATGGCGACCAAGGACGAGGATGCCGTCACCAGCATGTTCGTCACTTCGACGCACACCCCGGTGCTGTTCTTCTCGACCCACGGCAAGGTCTATCGCAAGAAGGTGTGGCGCCTGCCCGAAGGCGGGCCTGCGACGCGCGGACGCCCGATGATCAACCTGCTGCCGCTGGCGCAGGGCGAGACCATCCAGACCGTGCTACCGCTTCCCGAGGACGAGAGCACCTGGGCCGATCTGCACGTGATGTTCGCCACCGCCAACGGCACCGTGCGCCGCAACTCGATGGATGCGTTCACCAACATCCCGTCGAATGGCAAGATCGCGATGCGGTTCGACGAGGGTTCCGACGACCGGCTGATCGGCGTCGCGCTGCTCACCGAAGGCGACGACGTGCTGCTCGCCACGCGCCAGGGCAAGGCGATCCGCTTTGCCGCCACCGATGTCCGCGAGTTCCAGAGCCGCACCTCGACCGGTGTGCGCGGGATGACGCTCAAGTCCGGCGACGAGGTGATCTCGCTCTCGATCCTGTCAGGGTTCGACGCCTCGACCGAAGAGCGCGACAACTATCTGCGCGCTGCGCCGTGGAAGGGCAACGAGGCCGAACCGACGCTGTCGCCCGACCGGGTGGCAGAGTTCGCACTGGCCGAGCAGTTCCTGCTCACCGTATGCGCCAACGGCTATGGCAAACTGTCGTCAGCCTATGATTACCGGCGCACCAACCGCGGCGGTCAGGGGATCACCAATATCGACAACATCGGCCGCAACGGCCCGGTGCTGGCGAGCTTCCCCGCACACCGCAGCGATCAGCTGATGCTGGTGACCGATCAGGCCAAGCTGATCCGCCTGGGCCTGTCGACCATGCGGGTGATCGGGCGCAATTCGGCCGGCGTGCGGCTGTTCAACGTCGCCGACAACGAACATGTGGTCAGTGCAGCGCGGATTGCCGAGGAAGAAAACGCAGTGGACGAGGCAGAGGCAGATGGCGCGGCCCAGGATGGCGCTGGCGAACAGGATGGTCCGCCCGAAACGGCCGAATAAGACCTACGTTGCGACTATGATGTGATCGCGAAACCAGCGGGCGACCTCGTCTTCGGACAGGTCGCCTGCGGCGAGCGCGAGAGTCATCACCACCAACTCGGCTTCGCTTATGGCAAACTCGACATCGTTGAGCAGCAGGAAAGTCAGCGCGACGACTGCTGCGGTGCGTTTGTTGCCGTCGTTGAACGGGTGGTTGCGCGCCAAGCCGAACGCATAGGCAGCCGCAAGGTCAGCCGCATCCGGGTCGCCATAGGCGGCAAGGTTCATCGGGCGCCCAAGCGCACTCTCGACCAACGCCAGATCGCGAATTCCGCCTAGGCCGCCGTGCTCGGCAATCTGTTCGTCATGCAGCGCGAGGACGACGTCCTGCCGCAGCCAGATCCAGTCCGACATCTCACTTGGCCAGTTCGCGCAATGCGTTGCGATAGCGGCCCATCACGTCGCGGGCCGTCGCCATCTGCTTGTCGAAATCCGGGTCAGCAGATTTGAGGGCGATGCCATCGGCCTGCTTGATCACGGACACCTCGTCCCCCTGCGCTAGGTTGAGGTGCGCGAGCACGTCCTTGGGCAGGATGACGCCGGTCGAGTTGCCGATCTTGATGAGCTTGAGGGGCTTGTTCATACAGATGTTATAACAGATTCGCCGATCCGTCTCAACCTGCCGCGCGCGGGTCGCGGTGGCGCAGCGACTGGATGACGCCGGTGCAGATCAGGAACTGGCCAAAATAGTACAACGGCCAGATCAGCCAATCTGGAATCACCGATCCCTCGAGTGGCCCGAACCGCGCAAAGATCAGCAGATCGGAGACCACGAACATCAACGCGCCGGTGCCGACGCGGTAGCGCGGAAAGTCGCTGGTCCATGCCATCGCCGCCATGACGGCGAGAAACAGGCTGTAGACCGCAATCCCGGTCGCGCCCGCACGGTCGATCGGCAACGCCCAGGCGATCAGCACCACGGCGGGCACCAGCACGATCGCAAAAAGCCGCTGACTGGCGGTCGTCGCTCGCCGCCGGTGCCGCGCATACAGCACGACCGCGACGATATGCCCGAGCAGGAAGGCGACAGCGCCGTAAATCAGATCTATCTCGATCAGCATGTCGCCGACCGCGCCCAGCGCCATGACGCCGCTTATCAGCCGCGCATCGACCGAATGATGCCGCGCCAGTGCGAACACGCCGAGGAACGCGACCCCGAGCCCCTTCCACAGCATCAGATACAGGCCAGGAATCGGCGCATCGCTGACGAAATAATAGCTGATCGCAGCAACGAGGCTGAGCAACAGCCAGGGCCGCGATTCGACCAATGCGCGTTTTACGACCATGCTGCCCCTGCCCCTTGCGATACGCTTGCGTGATGGCATTGATCGCCGCGCGAACGCAAGCTGTGCAACGCACCCTGTGCAAAAGCCGTCCACCACGCTATTTGCACCGGCATGAGCAAAGCACACACATTCGAACATCAGATTCACATCATCGGCGGCGGACTCGCCGGATCCGAGGCGGCATGGCAACTCGCAGAAGCCGGCATCAAGGTGCGGCTGTCCGAGATGCGCGGCACCGGCGAGATGACGCCCGCGCACCAGACCGACGGTCTTGCCGAACTGGTCTGCTCGAACAGCTTCCGCTCGGACGACGCCGACCGCAATGCCGTCGGCCTGCTGCACCAGGAGATGCGGACGCTTGGATCGCTGATCATGGCTTCGGCGGAGAAATCCAAGGTTCCCGCCGGATCGGCGCTGGCGGTGGACCGCGATATCTTCTCCGATCATGTGACCAAGGCACTGGAGAACCATCCGAATATCCAGATTGTGCGCGAGCGGGTTGACAGCCTGCCCGACGCCGGACCGACGATCGTCGCCACCGGGCCGCTCACCGCGATGACCCTGGCGCAGTCGATCGGCGCGGCCACCGGCGAGGATGCGCTGGCGTTCTTCGATGCGATCGCGCCGATCATCCACCGTGACAGCATCGATATGGACATCTGCTGGATGGCGAGCCGCTGGGACAAGGTCGGGCCCGAGGGTGACGGCAAGGATTACATCAACTGCCCGATGGACAAGGAGCAGTATCTCGCCTTCCACCAGGGGCTGATGGATGGCGACAAGACCGAGTTCAAACAGTGGGAGAAGGACACGCCCTATTTCGAGGGCTGCATGCCGATCGAGGTCATGGCGTCGCGCGGCGTGGAAACGCTGCGCTATGGGCCGATGAAGCCTGTCGGGCTCGACAATCCGCGCACCGGACGCTGGCCCTATGCGGTGGTGCAGCTGCGGCAGGACAACAAGCTCGGCACCCTGTGGAACATGGTCGGCTTCCAGACCAAGCTCAAGCATGGCGCGCAGGTCGAGCTGTTCCGCAGCATTCCGGGGCTGGAAAAGGCTGAGTTCGCGCGGCTGGGCGGGCTGCATCGCAACACCTTCATCAACTCACCGCGCCTGCTCGACACCCAGTTGCGGCTGAAAAAAGCGCCGCACATCCGCTTTGCCGGGCAGATGACCGGGTGCGAAGGCTATGTCGAAAGCGCCAGCATCGGCCTGATGGCGGGTCGGTTTGCTGCGGCCGAGTTGCAGGGACGCGCCCTGGAAGCGCCGCCTTTGACGACTGCGCTGGGCGCGTTGCTCGGCCACATCATCGGCGGTGCGGACGCCAGCGACTTCCAGCCAATGAACGTCAACTTCGGGCTGTTCCCGCCGCCGGAGGGCAAGGTCCACAAGAAGCAGCGCAAGGAAGCCTATACCTCGCGTGCCCGTGAGGACCTGCAGCAGTGGATCAACGGGGGACCGCTCGCCATCGCAGCGGAATAGTCAGCATTTGCAGCGTGATACGGGCCGCTTTGGCTTGGTCGTCGCAAACTCTGGCGCCGACAGGCGACCATTGCCATCGGCATCGGCCGCAGCAAACCGCTCGGAGGTTGCTGCGGCCCATTCCTCGAAGGTCAGCAGGTTGTTGCCGTCCTTGTCGAGCGCCTTGAACGCCTTGGTGCGGCTGGCAAGCAATTCCTCACGCGTAATGATGCCGTCGCGGTTGCGATCGTAACGGGCAAAGCGTCGCTCCTCGCGGGTCAGCTCGGTGGCTTCTGGCGGTGCAGGCCCGCGCATCGTGCCGGGATCGGCGATCGGAAGTTCGGCGTCTTCGGGTTCGGGCGGCGGCGGTGCGATCGCGGCCAGATCATCATCCTGTTGCTGCGCTCGGATGACGAAGAAGCCGCCAACAACCAGCGCAATCGCCGCAAGACCGCCGAACAGGACCCGCATCGCCAAATTCCCCCACCACCGCGGCAGGCTGCTGCCCTGTCAGCGCGTCCTCAGCGCCCGGTCAGGCCATGCCAGACCAGCCCCGCAAACACGCCGGGACTGCCCCATGGACGTTCCATTCCGCCCCCGGCAATGTCAAGCCGCACCGCGCGCGCAACGATCGAGATCGGCCGCAGCTTGCGGGGCAGCGTGATCGCTCTCAGGGCCGTATGTTCGATGCCCGCCACCGCAGCGTCCAGGGCTGCAGTCCGGCGGTGGAAGCGCACCATATCCCATAGGGCCCATGCCTGCCCGATCTGGGCCAGATCTTCGCGGATGACCTCGGGCGCTATCGGCTGAAAGGCAGCGATCAATGCGCCCCTGCCCTCGGCGAATTCGGCCACGGCTTCGGGCTGATCGATCTCCAGCGCCGACTCCCAGCCGCGGATCACCGAGCCCAGCGCCGCGTGCAGGTCAAGCCCGTCGGCTTCGAGCGGCAACAGCGCAGCGAGCACCGGATTGGCCGACGGCCGGGCGCTGGCAGGCTTGCCGATGACGTCATGCCACCACTGCAGACGGATTTGCGCAAGCATCGGCTCGCGGGCTTGCAGCACGATGCCGGCAACCTGCGCATCGAAAGCGAAAAGCGCGTGACACCATGACCGCATCCGTCGGTCGCCATAGCTGCTGGCCAACGTCACAAGTGGCGAAACAGGGGTTTCCGGAGCATCCATGTTACGTCCGATCAACGATAACCCGCCCCGGATCAAGGTAAAGATCCTGGTAACCACGTCCTTTGGAAGGCTGCTTACCATTGCGCGCGTAGAAGGCCCGATACGTGACAGGGGCATAATTCAACCATGACGATCCGCACCACCGATACCTCGCATCGCCATGACGCCATTGCGACGCGCAGTGCCGCTCATCAAGGCGATGGGCACCGTCCGCTTTTCAACCGGCTGCTCGCATCCAAGCGCGGCAACGTGTTGCCGATCGTGGCCGCCAGTATCCTGCCGATGGCGGCGATGATCGGTGGCGCGGTCGACATGAGCCGCGCCTATATGGTCAAGTCGCGCATCCAGCAGGCCTGTGATGCTGGCGTCCTTGCCGGGCGCCGCGCGATGCAGCAGAGCGACTATTCGGACGCCGCCAAAACGCAGGCGCGGAACTTCTTCGATATCAACTTCAAAGAGGGCTATAACGACTCCGCCGACGTCACCTTCACCACCTCCAACCCTTCCGGCAGCAGCAAGGTGTTGGGCAGCGCATCGACCGTGATGCCCACGGCCATCATGGGGATGTTCGGCAAAGAGACAATCTCGATCGCAGTCGAATGCGAGGCCGAGCTGAACCTCAGCAACTCCGACGTCACCTTCGTGCTGGACGTGACCGGGTCGATGAACGATTCCATTTCGGTGGGCGGCGGCGGCTCGATCGTCAAAATGACCGCGCTGCGCAACTCGGTGATGAGCTTCTATGATACCCTGGCCAACGCGGCGAGCGGCAGCAACGCGCGGGTGCGCTATGCCTTTGTCCCCTATTCGACCAATGTGAATGTCGGCGAACTGATCTACAGCGGCACCAGCGCCGATGCCTCCAAAAGCGGCTGGCTCAACGGCACCGGCGTAAACGACAGCTGGAACTATCAATCCCGCATACCAATCTATCGCACGACGACAATCGACTGTCAGGTGTATGGCGGCAGTCAATCCATCGCCTGCCCGGTCCGCACCCATGCTGCCGTAAGCGGCGATGCAACCAACATTAACCGTAACCGCTGCCAGAACTACGGCGACAATGTCAGCTTCACCGGCTTCACGGCGACTGGCGCGCCACCCGCAGGTACAACGATCACATACAGCCGGTATAGCTGGGGTGGTGCGGCGCCAAGTTGGTCTGCCACAGGAACCAGGCAGTGCGTGCGGCAACGGACAACACACGTAGATTCCGACCAACCGACCCCTGGCTCGAGCTTTGCCTATTGGCAGTACGCGCAGCACACCTTCAAGACCTACGACTTCGTCCGGTCGATCAGCGGCAACAACCCGGCGGTCCCTACGCCCAGCGAAGTCAACGGCAGCACCAGCCGCTGGACCGGTTGCATCGAGGAGCGGGATACCATCGGGGGCAGCCCGATCGCCTATGGCTCCAACGGCATCACGGTCAACGGCAGCACGCAGGCGCATGACCTGAATATCGATTCCGCGCCGACCAGCGCGGCAACGCAGTGGCGCCCTTATTGGGAGGATGTCTATTTCTTCCGAAACGATGGCAAGAGCCTGAAGAATTATGGTGGCGGCTATACCGCGTGCCCCACCAAATCGACTTTGCTCGCCAACATGACGCGCTCCGAAGTGCAGACCTATGTCAACTCGCTGGTCGCGATCGGTGGCACCTATCATGACGTCGGTCTGCTGTGGGGGGCGCGGATTGCATCGCCTCAGGGCATATTCGCATCCAATGTCAATGCCCCTCCGGGCAATGGCGGATCGGTCGGCCGCCACGTGATCTTCATGACCGATGGCGATCTGACCAGCTATGATTTCGTCGCAAGCATGTACGGGATCGAGATGTACGATCGGCGGATAACCGACGGAAGCAACAACCCGACCCAGCTCGAACGCCAGCGCCAGCGCTATCTGGCGATTTGCGAGGCGATCAAGGGCAAGGGCATCCGGTTGTGGGTGATCGCGTTCGGCACCACCCTGACCACCGACCTGCAGACCTGTGCGAGCACGGGAAGCGCCTACACCGCTTCCAACAGCTCGGCGCTGAACACCGCATTCCAGAACATCGCCAAGCAGATTTCCGAACTGAGGCTGACCAAGTGATGCTGCAACTGGGCTTTATCAGGCGCGCAGCACAGGACCGGCGCGGGGTTACCGCGACCGAGTTCGGTCTGATTGCGCCGACGTTCATCATGCTGCTGCTGGGCGTGTTCGACATGGGCTACAACGTCTATGCCCGCGCCATTCTCGATGGCGCGGTTCAGAAGGCGGGCCGAGATTCGGCGCTGGAAACCGGCGCCGATTCTATCGGCACCCTCGATGCCAAGGTAACGGAAAACCTCGGCCCCCTGGCCAATGGCGCTGTGATATTGCCGCGTCGCAGGAACTACCGCGATTTCGCCAAAGTCGGGCTGCCGGAAGATTTTGAAGACAAGAACAGCAACGGTCAGCGCGATGCCGGCGAATGCTTCACCGATGAGAACGCCAACGGCACCTGGGATGCCGATCTGGGCAAGGAAGGCGTCGGGAATGCGCGCGACGTCGTGCTTTACACCGTCACCATGACCTATCAGCGCAAGTTCCCGCTCTACAACATGATCGGGATGAGCAGCACGGCGTCGATCACCTCAGCGACTGTGCTGCGCAACCAGCCTTATGCCGACCAGGGGTCCGAGACCAAGGAAGTGATCTGCACATGACCGGTTTTCAGTCTCTATCCGACAAGGCCAGCCCCGCACAGCCGGGCATTGTCGCGCGCAGCAGGCGCCTCGTCCGCAGGCTCAGGCGCGACCGCTCCGGCCTCGCGCTGATCGAGTTTGCGTTTACCTTGCCCATTTTCATGGGATTGGGGTTCTATGGTGTCGAAGTTTCGCACCTGGCCATCACCCAGATGAAAATGAGCCAGATCGCGCTCAACATGGCTGACAATGCCTCGCGCATCGGCACGCTGAATGCCACCCTGGGTGCCAAGGTCATCAGCGAACAGCAGATCAACGACGTGTTCCAGGCCGCCGCGCTGGAAGCGGGGTCAGCGGGTCTGTACAAGGATGGCCGCACCATTCTCTCCAGCCTTGAACTCAACGCCCAGGGCGGTCAGACCATCATGTGGCAACGCTGCAAGGGCATGGAGTTCGAGGACTCGAACTACGGCACGCAAGGCACCGGCGCATCGGGTACCGGCTTTCAGGGCATGGGGTCATCGGGCGAAACGATCAGGGCCACCTCGGGCACAGCGGTGATGTTCGTCGAGCTGCACTACACCTATCACCCGCTGTTCGGCAGCATGTTCATGGAAGACCGCGACCTGTATCAGGAAGCGGCCTACACCGTGCGCGACAGCCGGGAAATCGGCAAACCGCCCAGCGACAACGTTTCGTCGGGTCGAAAGTCCACCTGCGACAAATACGACGCGATTTTGCCTCAGACATCGGATGCCGCCATCACGGCCGCCAACAACGAGTCTCAGTCGGCTGCGGCAAACCCCACCGCGCATCCGGGGTATAGCGGTGGCAACAACCCGAACAATCCCGGCAAGGGGCTGTGCGTGGCCGGCTTGATCTGCGTCAAGCTGTGACGAGGGCCGGGTCGCGCGACCCGGCCATCGCACCTCATCCCTTGTAGCAGACCTTCGTGACCGCCTTGATCACGCGGGCGCTGTCGACCAGCGCCAGCTTCTCGAGATTGGCCGCATATGGCAGCGGCACGTCCTCGTTGGTTACGCGGAGCACCGGTGCATCGAGATCGTCGAAGCCCTGCTCCATCGCCACCGCGATGATTTCGCTCGAGATCGAGCACACCGGCCAGCCTTCTTCGACCACCACCATGCGGTTGGTCTTCTTGAGGCTTTCGAGAACCGTTGCCGTGTCGAGCGGGCGCAGGGTGCGCAAGTCGATGACCTCGGCTTCGATGCCTTCGCCTGCGAGCTTTTCCGCCGCGTCGAGCGCGACGGCAACGCCGATCGAGTAGCTGACGATGGTGACGTCTGAGCCCGCACGCATGATCCGCGCCTTGCCGATCGGCAGGACATGGTCATCCAGATCGGGAACGTCGTAGCTGCGGCCATAGACCAGCTCGTTTTCCAGGAACACCACGGGATCCTCGGTGCGGATCGCGGCCTTGAGCAGACCCTTGGCATCCGCCGCGTCATACGGCGCGATCACGATCAGCCCGGGAACGCTGGCATACCACGGACCGAAGTTCTGGCTGTGCTGCGCGCCGACGCGGCTGGCCGCACCATTGGGTCCGCGGAACACCACCGGGCAGCGCATCTGGCCACCCGACATATAATTGGTCTTGGCCGCAGAATTGATGATGTGGTCGATCGCCTGCATGGCAAAGTTGAAGGTCATGAACTCGATGACCGGACGCAGGCCGCCCATCGCCGCGCCCGCACCGATGCCGGCAAAGCCGTATTCGGTGATCGGCGTGTCGATCACGCGGCGCGGCCCGAATTCCTCGAGCAGGCCTTGCGTCACCTTGTAGGCGCCCTGATACTCGGCGACTTCCTCGCCCATCACGAACACGCGCTCGTCGCGGCGCATTTCCTCGGCCATCGCATCGCGCAGCGCTTCGCGGACCGTGGTCGAGACCATTTTCGTGCCTTCGGGGACTGCAGGATCGCTGACCGGCGCGCGCTTGGGCGTCTCGGGAACGATCTTGGCGTTCTCGCTCGGTGCTTCGGACTTGGCGGAGTCTGCCTTATCGGCTTCAGGCTCGGCTTCCGGCTCGGACTTCGCAGCAGGCGCGGGTGCAGACTCAGGCGTCGATGCGTCCTCGCCTTCGGCGGCGATCATCGCTATCACCGCGCCGACCTTCACGTTGTCGGTGCCTTCGGCGATCAGGATCTTGGTGATCGTGCCTTCGTCGACTGCCTCGAACTCCATCGTCGCCTTGTCGGTCTCGATTTCGGCGAGGATGTCACCCGATGCGACGGTGTCGCCTTCCTTGACCAGCCATTTGGCGAGGGTGCCTTCCTCCATGGTCGGGGAAAGCGCAGGCATTTTCAATTCGATGGCCATCAATATTGCTCCACCAGCACATCGGTATACAGATCGGACGGGTCCGGTTCGGGCGAGGTTTCGGCAAAGTCTGCCGCCTCGCTCACCAGCTTGCGGATGTCCTTGTCGATCGTCTTGAGCGCATCTTCGGCCACGCCCATTTTGAGCAGTTCGGCCTTCGCCGCCTCGATCGGGTCGGAATTGTCCTTCATGTTCTGGACTTCCTCGCGGCTGCGATACTTGGCCGGGTCGGACATCGAGTGGCCGCGATAGCGATAGGTCTTGAGCTCCATCAGCAGCGGGCCATTGCCGCCGCGGACATATTCGAGCGCCGCTTCGGCGGCGCCGCGGACCTCGAGCACATCCATGCCGTTGACCTGCATGCCGGGGATGCGGAAGGAATCGCCGCGCCGGTAGAATTCGGTCTCGGCGCTGCTGCGCGACACCTTGGTGCCCATGGCATAGCCGTTGTTCTCGATCACGAAGATGATCGGCAGCTTCCACAAAGCCGCCATGTTGAAGCTTTCGTAGACCTGGCCCTGGTTGGCCGCGCCGTCGCCGAAATAGGCAAGGCACACGCCGCCGTCCTCGTTGTATTTGTGCCCGAACGCCAGGCCCGCGCCGAGCGGCACCTGCGCGCCGACGATGCCGTGGCCGCCATAGAATTTGTGCTCGGTCGAGAACATGTGCATCGATCCGCCCTTGCCGCGCGAGATGCCCGCGCCGCGTCCGGTCAGTTCGGCCATGATCACCTTGGGATCGATGCCATAGGCCAGCATGTGGCCATGGTCGCGATAACCGGTGATGACGCTGTCCTTGCCCACCGTGAGCGCCGATTGCAGCCCCACCGCGACGGCTTCCTGGCCGATATACAGATGGCAGAAGCCGCCGATCAGACCGAGGCCGTACAATTGGCCAGCGCGCTCCTCGAAGCGGCGGATCAGCAGCATTTCCTTGTAGAAATGCATCAGCTCATCGGCAGTGGCCTCATGGCGTTTCGGATCGCGCGGACGGGGATGGTTGCTCCCCTCTTCCGGCAGAATGGCGGGCTTCGCGCCGGCAGCAGGTGCCGGGGCCTTTTCAGGCTTTGCGGAGGGTTTGCGTGCGGGCTTTGCCGCGGGTGTCTTGACCAAGACGAGGAACCTTTCACGATAAGGATCGGTGCCGTGAGGCGGGGAGGAACGACCGCAGCGGGTATAGAAGCAAGCGCGCGGTTTACGCAACGGCCAAGCCGGTTTTTGCACAATAATCCCGCAGCAATTGTGCGGGAAAGCGATCTGCCTATTTCAGCGGAACGATGATTTCGTCAGGATGCGCGACATTGAGATCGCGCCGCACAAGCTCGCTGACCAGATCGGGATCGACCGCGCGCGGATCGAGCAGCCGGACGCGGTTGCGCAGCGCATCGCGTTGATCCTGCAACTTGGCAAGCTCGACCTTCTGGACCTCCAGCCGCTGGCGATAATCACCCCAGGCCAGGACGCCCGTCGGTCCCAGCAAAGCATAGGCACCAATAGCCAGCAGCGCGACGAGCGAGATGCCCGGCGCGATCGCTTGCTTTGCTGGTTTAATGACAGGTTTACGTTGCGGCATTAACTCTATGAATCACAATTGATTCGGGCTGACAAGCTGAAACTGCCCCCCCGAATCAATATTGCGATCAGTAGAGGCCAAGATCAGCGAAAGATGGCTGTCCCGGCATAATGAGCAGAAGCACCCAGCTCTTCCTCGATCCGGATCAGCTGGTTGTATTTGGCCAACCGGTCCGAGCGCGCCAGCGATCCGGTCTTGATCTGACCGCAATTGGTGGCGACCGCGAGATCGGCGATGGTCGCATCCTCGGTTTCGCCCGAACGGTGCGACATCACCGCGGTATAGCCCGCACGGTGCGCCATGCTGACCGCTTCAAGCGTTTCGGTGAGCGTGCCGATCTGGTTGACCTTGACCAGCAGACTGTTGGCGAGGCCCTTTTCGATACCCATCGCGAGGCGCTCGGGGTTGGTGACGAACAGATCGTCGCCGACCAGCTGGACCTTGTTGCCGAGCAGTTCGGTTACTGCGAGCCAGCCTTCGAAATCGTCTTCGCTCATGCCGTCCTCGATCGAGCGGATCGGATAGTCATCGCACAGCTTGCCCAGATAATCCGCCATTTCGGTCGGGCTGAGCGAAAGCCCCTCGCCACTGATCTCATACTTTCCATCGCGGAAGAATTCGGTCGCGGCGCAATCGAGCGCCAGCATCACGTTCTCGCCGGGCTTGAAGCCGGCCTTTTCGACCGATGCCATGATGAAATCGAGCGCAGCGCGGGTCGAGGCCAGGTTGGGAGCGAAGCCACCCTCGTCACCGACTGCGGTGGCAAGACCCTTTTCGTGAAGGCCCTTCTTAAGCGTGTGGAAGATTTCCGATCCCCAGCGCACCGCTTCGGCGAGGCTGTCGGCGCCGACCGGCATGATCATGAATTCCTGGAAATCGATCGGGTTGTCAGCATGTTCGCCGCCATTGATGATGTTCATCATCGGCACCGGGAGAACATGGGCGGAAACACCGCCGACATAGCTGTACAGCGGCAGGCCCCGCGCATCGGCAGCCGCCTTGGCGACCGCCAGGCTGACACCCAGGATCGCATTTGCCCCCAGCCGCGACTTGTTCTCGGTGCCGTCCAGGCCGATCATCGCCATGTCGATGTCGCGCTGGTCTTCGGCATCGAGCCCGACGATTGCCTCGAAGATCTCGGTGTTGACCATATCGACGGCCTGGGTCACGCCCTTGCCCATATACATCGACATGTCGCCATCGCGCTTTTCGACCGCTTCATATGCTCCCGTGGAGGCGCCCGATGGGACGCCTGCCCGGCCGAAGCTGCCATCTTCGAGCAGCACGTCGACTTCCACCGTGGGGTTACCGCGGCTGTCGAGAATCTGGCGGGCGTGGATATCCATGATCGCGGTCATAAACGGCACTCTTTCCGGGTCAGTCAGGTGGATGGAATGGCGCATCCTCTAGGGGGTGAACGGCCGGTTGGCAACCATCCGGAGGCCGGTGCGGGCGGTCCAGTCAGGCGACCGAAATCGCTTGAAAATGTGCACGGACAGGCCAGAATAGTGCATGGGCAGGCGGAACCGCTGCAGCGCCTCATGCGTCTGCTGCAAAGCTTGAGGAGGAATCTATGTCCGAAGACGAAATGAAGGCCGCTACCCCGGTCGAGGCCACGCCCAAGAAGCCCCGCGCCAAAAAGGCAGCAGCGGCTTCGTCAGATGGCGCGCCCAAGGCGGCAAGGCCCAAGCGCACCCCATCCAGCCCCCAGCCGGGCGACAGTCAGCCCTTTAATGCTGGCGCTGCGGTGCCTGCGCCCGAAGCATCTGCCGCTTCCGCGCCCGTCGCAGCAACGGGCACCGCGCTCGCTGTGACCGCCTCGCCCACTTCCGACACCGGCGCTCTTGGCGCTGCGGCTGCCAAGGTAAATGCCATGATCCCTGAAAATGTCACCGACAAGGCCCGTGAAGTGGCTACCGAAGTCAAGGATATGGCAAGCGACGCCGTTCATGGCCTGGCGCGGATCATCAGCGACAGCGCAGGCGCAATCGACGACAATGTCGGACCCAAATATGGCGATTATGCGCGCACTGCAGCGCAGTCCGTCAGCGACGCCGCCGATCGCCTTCGCGCCAAGCCTGTCGATGAGATCGCCGAAGATACGCGCGAGTTCGTTCGCACCAAGCCGGCCGCTGCCGTGGGCATAGCCGCTGTCTTGAGCCTGATGCTGGCAAAGATTTTCGGATCGGTGTTCGGCAGCAAGAAGCGCTGACCGGCGAGAGATCGCTGGCTGAACCAGATTGATGAAAACCACAGCTGATCCTGTAACCGCCTCCACTGCGCCTGCTCCCGCCATCCCCCCGGATGGAGAAGCAGGCAGGGACACCGAAACCGCTGCCACGCAGGACACCACCAAGCTTGGCATGATCGCACAATTGCGCGGTCTTTACGCCGACGGACGCGAGCTCGTCGATGCCGAGATCGGCTTTCAAAAAGCCCGCATGGCTGCAGCCGGACGTCAGATTCGAACCATGGCGGTACTGGCCATTGTCGGTCTGGTATTGGTCAGCTGCGCGCTGATCGCCCTGGTGGTCGGCACGATGATCGCGCTGATACCGGCGCTGGGCGCCTGGGGCGCAATGGGGGCCACGGTGGCGGGCACGCTTGTGCTGGCAGCCCTGTGCTTCTGGCTTGCGGCCGGGCGGGTCGGCAAGGTCAGCGCACTGTTTGCGACCGAGCCCACCCCTGATGCGACCACAGCAACCAGTGGAGCCACCGCATGAGTGACTTGCAGCATCCGTCCGACGAACCCAGCCTGGCCGAGGTGACGGTACGCCGCACAGCGGCGCACACCCAATGGCAAAAGGCCCTCGCCCGCGCCAAAGAAAGGTTCACCCCGGCAAACGTGCGGGACGAAGCCATTAACAATGCCGCGGAGGCGGTCGGCGGCGCTGCTGACAAGGTTGGATCTCTGGCATGGGCCCATCGTGGCAAGCTGGCGATCGCAGGCTTGCTGGGTGGCCTTGTGGTGTTTCGCAAACCGGTCGCCGAAGTGGCAGGTCCTCTTGCCGTCAAAGCGAGAGCGTCGATCGACACAGCCACGAGTGCGATCAAGGACCGGTTGAAAAGCTGAGGTCGCCGCTGCGCGTCAGGGGTGGAAAATCGTTCTAAATGCGACTAAGGCGCACCGCAATCACACGGTGACCGGCTAGGTCCCGGTGAGGGGAAGATGCCAACCGGCATTCTGTTCATCGGTCATGGGACGCAACACTACAATGAGCAAACTTCATCTCGTCATGGGCGGGCGCGTCAGCAACCCGCAGACTCTCGACTTTTGTGAACTCGACAGCATGGACCTTGTCGGGGTGTATCCCGATTATGCCAGCGCCGAGGAAGCGTGGCGCAGCAATGCCCAGCGCACGGTCGACGATGCCGAAATGAAGTATGTGATCGTTCACCTGCATCGCCTGCTCGATCCCGAACAGCCCGGTCAGGGCTGAGGTTTCCGGCAATCGTTAGGTAACATCGTGTCGCGGCCTGCGCACCGCTGGGTTGCGGGCGAGCGGCACGGCGAGCACCAACCCCGCGATAAAGCCGCCGATATGCGCCCAGATGGCAATGCCAAGGGCCGAACCGGCAAAGGCGAACTGGCTGAGCAGGTTGATCCCCGTCCACGCGGCGGCCAGCCAGGCGATGTGCACGACAAGCCCAGGCACCGGTCCAATCGCCTGCGGCTTGCGGCGCGAAAACAACAGAAAATAGGCTGCCAGCAAAGCGGAGATTGCGCCGCTCGCGCCGACAACCGGCGTGGTCGAGAGCGGGTCGACGGCATAATGCATCGCGGCTGCCGCGATGATGCCCGCGGTATAGAGCACCACAAACCGTTCGGTGCCCAGCGCCGCCTCGATCATGCGCCCCACCATCACCAGGACGAGCATGTTCATCGCCAGATGAAACAATCCTGCGTGCAGGAATGCCGATGTGATCGGCGTCAGCCATACCGGGATCGCCCAGGGGTAATCGACCGGCAACGCGCTGGCGTGGCCATTCAGCGAATCCGACATCCTGGCAGCCCGAAAGCCGCCCTCGACCTGGAACCATTCGGTCCAGCCGGTCAAAAGGCCTGCCAGCCATACCAGCACGTTGGCGATCACCAGCGTGTTGGTCGCCGCACCGCGCGGCAGATTGGGCATCTGTTAAATGAACTCGATCTTGGACACGACGTAGAACTTGTCGCCTGATGGCACGCTTACCTCGACCTCGTCGTCAAGCAGGCGGCCGATCAGCGCGCGGCCCAGCGGGCTGGAATAGCTGATGCGGCCCTTGCGTGCATCGGCTTCGGCCTCGCCGACGATCTGGTACTTCACCGGCTTGTCGTCTTCGTCGAGCAAGGTCACCGTCGCGCCGAACACGACCTTGTTGCCCGAAAGCGTGGTGGGATCGATGATCTGCGCGCGGCTCAATTTGCCTTCCAGATCGGCGATGGTCGCCTCAACCTGGCCCTGGCGCTCCTTGGCGGCGTGATACTCGGCGTTTTCGGACAGATCGCCATGCGCGCGCGCTTCCTCGATCGCCTCGACGATCAGGGGGCGCTCTTCCTTGAGCAGTTTCAGCTCGCGCGAGAGCTTTTCATATCCTTCTGCCAGCATCGGCAGCTTATCGACGGTTGCCATTCGGCATATCCCTTCATTCTTGGCTGAGCTTGTCCCATCGCCCGGAAAAACGTCCCCTCACGGCACCTTGCACAGGGCCGCAGCAGGATAACGACTTGTCGGGGGGCTCAAGCGTCAGGCCGTATATAATAAGCCTGAAGCGGCTTTACTTCAAGGCTGGTCTTGGCGAGTGACGCCATGGCCCTGACCGCAGCAACGCTGGCGGCGGCGGTCGTGTAATACGGAATCTTGCCAGTCAAAGCGGTCGCACGGATCGATTGCGAGTCCTTCAGGCTCTGCCAGCCCTCGGTGGTGTTGAAAATCAGGGCGATCTCGCCATCCTTGATCCGGTCGACGATATGCGGCCGACCCTGCGCCACCTTGTTGACCTGAGTGACCGCGACACCATTGTCGCTGAGGTAACGTGCCGTGCCCGCGGTGGCGACGATCTGCATGCCCAGCTCGATGAGGCCCCGCGCCGCTTCCAGCACCACGGGCTTGTCGCTTTCCTTGACCGAGATGAACACCGTACCCTTGGTCGGCAGCGTCAGTCCCGCACCGATCTGCGCTTTGGCAAAGGCGGTGGCAAAGTCCTTGTCGATGCCCATCACCTCGCCGGTCGATTTCATCTCGGGGCTGAGCACCGGATCGACCCCGGCAAAGCGCGCCCAGGGGAACACCGCCTCCTTGACCGCCATATGAGCGATGTTCCGGTCGATCACCGGCAGGTCCGCCAGCATCTCGCCCGCCATCACCCGCGCGGCGTATTTCGCCACCGGCTGGCCGATCGCCTTGGCGACGAAGGGCACGGTGCGGCTGGCGCGCGGGTTGACCTCGATCAAATAGACCTGGCCTTCCTTGACCGCGAACTGGATGTTCATCAGCCCGCGGACCTTGAGCCCGGCGGCAAGCGCCTTGGTCTGGCGTTCCATCTCCGCGATCAGGTCGTCCGAGAGGCTGTAGGGCGGCAAGCTGCACGCACTGTCGCCCGAGTGCACTCCGGCTTCCTCGATATGCTGCATGATCCCTGCAATCGCGACATCGCGGCCATCGCAGATCGCATCGACATCGACCTCGATCGCATCGCGCAGATACTGGTCGATCAGCACCGGACTATCGCCCGACACCTGGACTGCCGTCGCGATATAGGATTCAAGCTGCGCCTGGCCGTCGACGATCTCCATCGCGCGCCCGCCCAGCACATAGGAGGGGCGGATGAGCACGGGATAGCCGATGCGGCTGGCGACCGCGATCGCCTCTTCGCGGCTGCGCGCGATGCCGTTGAGCGGCTGCTTGAGACCAAGCTTGTCGACCAGCTTGGCAAACCGCTCACGGTCTTCGGCCAGATCGATCGCGTCGGGCGAGGTGCCGAGGATCGGGATGCCTGCATCCTCGAGCGCCTGTGCCAGCTTGAGCGGGGTCTGCCCGCCGAACTGGACGATGACGCCGACGAGTTCGCCGTTGGAGCGCTCGACATCCAGGATCTCGAGCACATCCTCGGCGGTCAGCGGCTCGAAGTACAGCCGGTCCGAAGTGTCGTAGTCGGTCGACACCGTCTCGGGATTGCAGTTGATCATGATCGTCTCGAACCCGGCATCGCCGAGCGCAAAACAGGCGTGGCAGCAGCAATAGTCGAACTCGATCCCCTGCCCGATGCGGTTGGGTCCGCCGCCCAGGATCACCACCTTGCGGCGGCCTGTCGGCTGGCTTTCGCATTCGGGCTCGCCGAAGCTCGGCGCTTCGTAGGTCGAGTACATATAGGGCGTCTTCGCCTCGAATTCCGCCGCACAGGTATCGATCCGCTTGAACACCGGGCGCACGCCCAATTTGTGGCGCAGTGCGCGCACTTCCTGTTCGGTGATGCCTCCGGTCATCGCCACCAGCGCGTCATGAACCATGCCCGATCCCCGAGCCAGCGCATGGCCCATGCCGGGACGCAGATGCGCCGACTTCAGCGCCAGATAGGCGAGGCGCTTGTCGGAAAAGCCCATCGACTTGAGCCGCCGCATCCCGACTGCATCGCGCGGCAGGCCATCGGCGAGCACCTCGGCTTCGGCATCGACGATCTGCTTGATCTGCTCGAGGAACCAGAGGTCGTATTTGGCAACCGCATGCACCTGCTCGACGGTCATGCCCTCGCGCAACGCCTGGGCGGCGATCAGCAGCCGGTCGGGCGTCGCTTGCGAAAGCTCGGCGACGATGTCCTCATGCGGCGCGCCGACGAGGTGGTCGACCATGTTGAAGCCGCTCAGACCCGTCTCCAGCCCGCGCAGCGCCTTTTGCATCGATTCCTGGAAGTTGCGGCCGATCGCCATCACCTCACCTACCGATTTCATCGCCGTGCCGAGCAGCGGGCTTGCACCCTTGAACTTCTCGAACGCGAAGCGCGGGATCTTGGTGACGACATAGTCGATCGTCGGCTCGAAGCTGGCAGGCGTCGCGCCGGTGATGTCGTTGGTGATCTCGTCGAGCGTGTAGCCGACCGCCAATTTGGCCGCGACCTTGGCGATCGGGAAGCCCGTCGCCTTTGACGCCAGCGCCGAGGAGCGCGACACGCGTGGGTTCATCTCGATGACAATCAGGCGGCCATCGGCGGGGTTGACCGCGAACTGGACGTTCGACCCGCCCGTCTCGACGCCGATCTCTCGCAGCACCGCGATACTGGCCGAGCGCATGATCTGGTATTCCTTGTCGGTCAGCGTCAGCGCGGGCGCCACGGTGATGCTGTCGCCGGTATGCACGCCCATCGGATCGACGTTCTCGATCGAGCAGATGATGATCGCGTTGTCGTTCTTGTCGCGGACAACCTCCATCTCGTACTCTTTCCAGCCGAGCAGAGATTCCTCGATCAGCACCTCGGTGGTCGGCGAGGCATCGAGCCCGCCGGTGACGATCTGGACGAACTCGTCGCGGTTGTACGCGATGCCGCCGCCGGTGCCGCCCATGGTGAAGCTCGGCCGGATGATCGAAGGCAGCCCGGTACGCTCGAGCACCGCAAGCGCCTCGTCGATCGTGTGGGCAATGCCCGACCGCGCCGATTCCAGCCCGATCTTGTCCATCGCGTCGCGGAACTTCAAGCGGTCCTCGGCCTTGTCGATGGCTTCGGCCTTGGCGCCGATCAGTTCGACATCGTATTTCTCCAGCGTTCCGTCGGCATCGAGCGCCAGCGCGGTGTTGAGCGCGGTCTGGCCGCCCATCGTCGGCAGCACCACCAGCTTCTCGTTCGGCCGTTCGGCGCGCTCCTTGGCGATGATCTTGGCGACGATCTCTGGCGTAATCGGTTCGACATAGGTCGCATCGGCCATGTCGGGATCGGTCATGATCGTGGCGGGGTTGGAGTTGACCAGAACGATCCGGTAGCCCTCTTCCTTCAGCGCCTTGCACGCCTGCGTGCCCGAATAATCGAACTCGCACGCCTGGCCGATGATGATCGGGCCTGCGCCGATGATCAGGATGCTGTCTATGTCGGTGCGCTTGGGCATGGTTAGTGTGCTCTCTTGAAAGGCTTTGATTTCATCTTGGGGAGGCGGCGACGGGGCGTTTGGTCAGTGCACCGTGCCGGACTGGGCTTCGCAGCCCCAGCCATCATATTCGACATTGAACATCATCTCGATCTGCAGACACAGCCGGGTCAGGTCTTTGATCGACTGCGCATCGACCGCCTGGAACCGCTCGAAGAACAGATACGGCTCGCCGCCCTCGGCATCCTCTTCGCGATCGAGCTCGGTCAGCCCGAAGCCCTTGGCCGCCTCGGACAGGCGCTCCAGATTGTCCTCCGACCCGCGAAAGCTGACGTCGACCGCGCGTTTGACGCTCGCCCGGTCGCCATTGGCCGCCAGATTGCGCAGCACGTCCTGATCGGCCGCCCACTCCTGCTCCATACGGGCAGGATCGACCTTGGGGAGTTTCATGCTCATGCCGCGTTCACCGATGTCTTGAGGCCGCTGACGAATGTCTCGAACAGATAGAAGCTGTCCTGCGGACCCGGCGACGCCTCGGGGTGATACTGGACGCCAAACGCGCGCTTGTCGGTGAAGGCGATGCCGCAATTGCTGCCGTCGAACAGCGAGACATGGGTTTCTACGACGTTGGCGGGCAATG
Source organism: Blastomonas sp. (assembly GCF_030373265.1). Taxonomy (GTDB): domain Bacteria; phylum Pseudomonadota; class Alphaproteobacteria; order Sphingomonadales; family Sphingomonadaceae; genus Blastomonas. Next base: position 44,693 of record NZ_JAUCZC010000005.1, on the reverse strand, counting down.
TCGCCGCATCGACCGCGAAGCCATGGTTCATGCTGGTGATCTCGACAACGCCGGTCTCGAGCCGCTTGACCGGATGGTTCGCGCCTCTGTGGCCCTGGTGCATCTTCATCGTGCGCGCCCCGGCAGCAAGGCCGAGCAACTGGTGGCCCAGGCAGATGCCGAAGATCGGCACATCGCGATCGAGCAGATCCTTGATCACCGGGACCGCATAGACGCCGGTGGCTGCAGGGTCGCCCGGGCCGTTGGAGAGGAACACGCCATCGGGCTGCAGCGCGTCGATCGCCTCGATCGGGGTCTGCGCGGGCACGATGGTGACGCGCGCGCCTGCCTTGACCAACGAGCGGAAGATGTTGTGCTTGGCGCCATAGTCGATCGCGACGACATGCGGACGTTCTCCGGCGCCGTCGCCGGCATAGCCCTGCCCCAGCGCCCACACGCCGCCCTGCCAGTCGCGGGTATCGGCACCGGTGACCTCGATCGCCAGGTCCATGCCCTCGAGTCCGGCCCAGCCCTTGGCCTGGGCGAGCAGTGCGTCCATGTCGAACACGCCATCGGGGGCGTGCGCGATCACCGCATTGGGCGCGCCGGCCTCGCGGATGCGGCGGGTCAGCGCGCGGGTATCCACGCCCGAAATCCCGATCTGGCCGTTGGCCGCAAGCCACTCGCCGAAATGCTGTGCCGAGCGGAAGCTGCTCGGGTTGGTCACGTCCTCGCGCACGATGCAGCCCAGCGCCTGGGGCACGTCGGCCTCGATATCCTCGGGGTTCGCGCCGACATTGCCGATATGCGGAAAGGTGAAGGTGATGATCTGCCCGGCATAGCTCGGATCGGTCAGGATTTCCTGATAGCCGGTGATCGAGGTGTTGAAGCAGACTTCGCCTGCCTTTGCGCCGGCGGCACCAAAGCCCCTGCCCCAGATCGCCGTGCCATCGGCCAGAAGCAGCAACCCGGTCGCGCCTTGCGGCTGAGCGGAGGTGGTGGCGTGCGCCATGGATCGTTTTCCTTGTGTTGCGTTGAGTCGCAAATGGGCCGGGCCGCAGACTATTGCAGGTTCGGGCGGTGCCAAAGCTCCGTTCACGCCCCCTGCCGGAAAGCAGCCAAATTGGCGGGTCACTAGGCCCGCGCAGGTTGCACGGTCAATCTATGAAAAACATTTTATTCCCGCTAGGTTGGTCGCTTGTTCCAAAATTCACCGGGAAAGGATGCGTTCGCATGATTCGCGATTCGCTTAAGGCTGCGCAGGTTGCGGCAATGAAGGGGGGCGACAGGCCCCGCACCGCGGCGGTCCGCCTGATCCTCGCCAAGATCAAGGACCGCGATATCGAGCTGCGCACCTCGTCAGCGACGATCGATGACGATGCGATGGTCACCGAAGTGCTGCAGAAGATGATCAAGCAGCGCCGCGAGTCGATCGGAATGTACGAGCAAGGCGGCCGCGCCGAACTCGCCGCACAGGAGGCTTCCGAAGTCGCGATCATCGAGGAATTCCTCCCCGCGCAGCTCGATGAGGCGGCAGCCAAGGCCGCCATCGCTGCGGTGGTCGCCGAGACCGGCGCCTCCAGCCTCAAGGACATGGGCAAGGTCATGGCCGAGGTCAAAGCCCGCCACGCCTCCGAGATCGACATGAGCAAGGCCAGCGGCTGGGTGAAGGAAGCCTTGGCAGGCTAATCGGAAGCCCATGACCCTCACCCCGCAATGGCTGGACGAATTGCGCTCGCGCATCACGCTGTCGAGCGTGATCGGGCGGCATGTGAAGGTCCAGCGTGCGGGGCGCGAGTTCAAGGCGTGTTGCCCGTTCCACAACGAGAAGACCCCCAGCTTCACGATCAACGACGACAAGGGCTTCTATCACTGCTTCGGTTGCGGGGCGCATGGCGATGCGATCCGGTTCATGACCGATCATCAGGGTCTGGGGTTCATGGATGCGGTCAAGGAGCTCGCCTCCGAAGCCGGGATGACCGTGCCCGCGCCCGATCCGCGCGCGGCGCGTCAGGCGGAGGCGCGCGCCTCGCTGCACGATGTCTGCCAGGCGGCGCAGGACTGGTTCGTCGCGCAACTGCACAGTGCATCAGGCGAGCAGGCGCGCGCCTATCTCAAGGCGCGCGGGCTGACGGCGGAGACGGTGCAACGCTTTGGCATCGGCTTTGCGCCCGACAGCCGCACCGGGATCAAGTCCGCGCTCGCCTCGATCGACGAGGACCTGCTGATCGAGGCGGGGCTGCTGATCAAGGTCGACGACAAGCCCGCCTATGACCGCTTCCGCGGGCGAGTGATGATCCCGATCCGCGACCCGCGCGGTCGGGTGATCGCATTCGGCGGCCGCATCCTCGGCGCCGGCGAGCCCAAATACTTGAACTCGCCCGACACGCCGCTGTTCGACAAGGGCCGCACGCTCTACAACCTGCATATCGCCGCGCCCGCATCGCGCCAGACCGGGCGCGTGGTGGTGGTCGAAGGCTATATGGACGTGATTGCGCTGGCGCAGGCGGGCTTCGGCGAATGCGTCGCGCCTTTGGGCACCGCGCTCACCGAGCACCAGATCGAACGGCTGTGGAAGATGGTCGACAGGCCATTGCTGTGCTTCGATGGCGACAGTGCCGGCCAGAAGGCAGCGATGCGCGCCGCGTCGCGCGCGCTGCCGCTGCTCAAGCCAGGGCTGTCGCTGGGTTTCGTCTCGCTGCCTGCGGGCCAGGACCCCGACGATCTGGTGCGCGCATCGGGGCCAGCGGCGTTCACCGCGTGCATCGATCGCGCCGCCGGGCTGCTTGACCATCTGTGGACGCACGAGCTGGCCGCAGCCCCGCTCCAAAGCCCCGAGGCGCGCGCGGGCTTCAAGGCCAGGCTCAACGCGCATGCCGATACGATTGCCGATGGCGATATCAAGGCGCTGTATCGCCGCGAGATCGGCCAGCGCTTTTCGGACATGTTCTTCGGTGCGCGTCCGCAATCGACGCCCTCCCCCGCCTTCAGGCCGGGGCAAAAGGGTCAGAAAGGCTGGCAGCGGCGCGACGAGCCTGTGCCGCCGAGCGCGGAGCTGCGCGAGTTCAGCCGCCAGCCGATGAGCGACCTTATCCTGCGCGGCGTGCTCCACGGTTTGCTGTGTCGCCCGGCGCTGATGATCCATCATTCCGAAGCCCTGAGCGAGTTCGTGGCGCTGGCAGACGGTTGGGCCGATCTGCTCGGAACCATGCTCGACGCGGCCCATGCGCATTCGGTTCAGCCGATGGACGCGGCGGAAACTCTTGATACGGGTCGGCTTATGACCATATTGCACAGCAAGGGCATGGCAGACACGATCGACCGGCTGAAATCGGGTGGCAAGCCGCCATTTTCGTTCTGTACCCCGGTGCAGCCGACAACGGACGAAACGCACGAGATTCGCATTGCTGGCGATTTTGCCGAGGCAATCGAGGTGATGACCACCAGGCCCCGACTGGTGGCGGCCCTGAGCGAGGTAACCCGGCGGTTTGAAACCGATCTGGCAGAAAATGATTCGGGTGATGGATTGTTTTTGGAGCAACAACAGCTAAGGGCAAGAAAGCAGCAGTTTGACCAGCGCCTGATAGAATTGACGGAGCGAAGTGCATAACCGGCGATACCGTCGCCAGCACTTCGGAAGATGCAGGGCCGCTTGAGCTTGGACGCAAAACATTTGTATCGGCCAATCGCGGCCTGATATGACGCAAAATTCTCTCCGCAGCCCCCACGCAGGCGGCGGCGACACAGGTGACAGGAATTACGGAATTGGCAAGCAAGGCACCGAAAGACAGCAAGGCCGACACCACGGATGCACCGCTGATCGATCTGAACGAAGCCTCGGTCAAGAAGCTGCTCTCGCGCGCCAAGAAGCGCGGCTATATTACCTATGACGAGCTGAACGAGGCGCTGCCGCAGGACCAGATGTCCTCCGAGCAGATCGAAGACGTGATGTCCGCGATCTCGGAGATGGGCGTCAACATCGTCGAGAACGACGAGGAAGCCGGCGAGGAACAGCCCGCCGCCGACGAAGACACCCCCGACGACGGTTCGGAACAGCTCAACATCTCTCCTGAAAAGAAGAAGGAGACGATGGACCGCACCGATGACCCGGTGCGGATGTATCTGCGCGAAATGGGCGCGGTGGAGCTGCTCAGCCGCGAGGGCGAAATCGCCATCGCCAAGCGCATCGAGGCCGGCCGCGACACGATGATCCTGGGGTTGTGCGAAAGCCCGATCACCTTCCACGCGATCATCGAATGGTCGACCGCGCTCAACGACGGCGAAATGCAGCTGCGCGAGATCCTCGATCTCGACGCGATGCTATCCAAGGAGCCCGCGCCCGAAAGCCTGTCCGAGGACGGCGAGGATGATGGCGAGATCAGCGAGAAGACCGCAGGCCCCAGCTTCAAGGAAGAGGAGGAAGTCGAGGAGGTCGCCGAGACCAACGACGACGAGGACGATCTGACCGAGCGCCGCACGCGCCGCCCGGACGACGACGAGGAGGAGGACAACACCCTCAGCCTCGCGCAGATGGAAGCGCAGTTGAAGCCTGCCGCGCTCGAGAAATTCGCGTTGATCACCTCGCTGTTCCGCAAGTTTGAGAAGATCCAGCGCGATCGGCTCAATGCGCTCAGCATCGGCGATGATTTCGCCCCCGCCAAGGAAAAGAGCTATCACAAGCTGCGCGAAGAGCTGACCGCCGAAGTCGAATCGGTCCAGTTCCACGCCAACAAGATCGAATATCTGGTCGATCAGCTCTATGCCTTCAACCGCCGCCTGACCGCTTTGGGCGGGCAGATGCTGCGCCTGGCCGAGCGTCACAAGGTGCCGCGCAAGGACTTCCTCGACCGCTATGTCGGCCACGAGATGGACGAAGCGTGGCTCGAAACCATGGCGGGCATCGACAAGAAATGGGCTGCGTTCGTCAGCAACGAAGCGGGCGCGGTCGATCGCATTCGTGCGGAGATCAGCGACATCGCCGCTGCGACGGGCATGAGCCTCAACGAGTTCCGCCGCATCGTCAACATGGTGCAGAAGGGCGAGCGCGAGGCGCGCATCGCCAAGAAGGAAATGGTCGAGGCCAACCTGCGCCTCGTCATCTCGATCGCCAAGAAATACACCAACCGCGGGCTGCAGTTCCTCGACCTCATCCAGGAAGGCAATATCGGCCTGATGAAGGCGGTGGACAAGTTCGAGTATCGCCGCGGCTACAAGTTCTCGACCTACGCAACCTGGTGGATCCGTCAGGCGATCACCCGTTCGATTGCCGATCAGGCGCGCACCATCCGTATCCCGGTGCACATGATCGAGACGATCAACAAGCTGGTGCGCACCAGCCGCCAGTTCCTGCACGAACAGGGCCGCGAACCGACCCCCGAAGAAATGGCCGAGCGTCTGTCGATGCCGCTCGAAAAGGTCCGCAAGGTGATGAAGATCGCCAAGGAGCCGATCAGCCTCGAAACGCCGATCGGCGACGAGGAAGACAGCCACCTGGGCGATTTCATCGAGGACAAGAATGCGATCATCCCGGTCGATGCCGCGATCCAGGCGAACCTCAAGGAAACTGTCACGCGGGTTCTTGCAAGCCTGACGCCGCGCGAAGAACGCGTGCTGCGCATGCGCTTCGGCATCGGTATGAACACCGATCATACGCTCGAGGAAGTCGGCCAGCAGTTCTCGGTGACCCGCGAACGTATCCGTCAGATCGAGGCCAAGGCGCTGCGCAAGCTGAAGCACCCGTCACGGTCGCGCAAGATGCGGTCGTTCCTGGATCAGTGAGGGTGTCGGCCGCCGTTATCGGGTGAACGGCCACACCATCTGCCGGGCATAGCCTTCGGGCACCTCGAGCCCTTCGATGCCATAGCCGCTTGGCCAGCGGTCCTCGGGCATATGCTCGGTGCCGAACCAGCGGTCGATCATCGGCAGGTGCACCGCGAAATTGCGGTCACGTGCTTCGGGCTCGATCGCGTGGTGCCAGTGATGGAAGCGGGGCATCGCGATCCAGCGTTCGAGCCACACCTTACGCGGCGCAAAGTTGGCGTGGATGAAGACCGCGTGGACTGACACGAAAGCCAGATAGGCGTAGACCGCAACCTGGTCGAACCCCAGCATCACGATCGGCAGCAGCACCAGGCCGCGCGTCACCACGACATCGACCAGATGCAGCCGCGATCCGGCAATCCAGTCCATCTGCGTCACCGAATGGTGGACGCGGTGGAAGCGCCATAGCAAAGGCACGGCGTGGAAGGCGCGGTGGACAGCGTATTGCGCAAGATCGGCGACCAGCACGATCGCGAGGAACTGCACCGCCAGCGGCAGCATCTGGATACCCGCCTGCACCGGCGCAATGGCCAGCGCCTGGCCGAGCTGGGTCGCGGGGATCAGCACCAGCAGCGACATCAGTTGCACCAGCGCATGGCTCATGAAGAAATAGCTGGTATCGGTCAGCCAGCCGCGCCGGAATGGCCCCTGCTCGCGCCGCAGCGCAAACGCCCGCTCCAGCGGCACGAACAGCGCCGCGGTGGTCAGCGTTCCCAGCACGAACCAGTCGAGTCCGACATAGACCGCACTGGCCGGCGCCTGAGGGATCGCCACCCCGCCCGCGCCCAGCGCCAACGCAATGGCCGCCATCGCCAGCCCGGCCAGCCCCAGCGCCTTGCGGCGCCGCAACAGCATCGACAGCGCGGCCAGCACCAGCGTGCAGAGAATAGCAATATCGATCGCACTGCGCACCAACGGCAGCGGATACCGTCCGCGCAACTCCGGCAATGTCAGCCACTGTGGAAAATGCAGACACAACACCGCAACGACGCTCAGCAAACCCAGCACGATGCCCAGCACACCGCTCACCCACCCGCTACCGAAACGGCGCGGCGCCTGGTCTGCAAAGATGCGGGTCAGCCATTGCTCTGCGGTCATGGAGGCGAGAATGACGGCGATTAACAAAAATATGGTTGATTGGGCGCGACAGCTGCTTTTTGCATATGCTGCCTGTCGAGCAGCAGGCTGCAATCAAGCCACGCGGGCGTGCGGTTCGCCATCGCGCTGGCCCGGGAACTCTTCTTCCTCGCCTGCTGCCATCAGCCAGGCTTCTGCTTCGTCGCGGCTGGTAAAAAACCGCGCGTCACGGCTAACGGTGGCGCGCTGCAGTTGCGTGCGGGCCAGCGACAGTGCGACGACGAAGGCGAGCTTGCGCGATCGATGGCGCGGGTCGGCCAGCACGCCGCCGAATGCCTTGACGATGTCCTGCTGCTGGATTTTCATGTCGCGCACATCGACCAGCGTGACATGCTGGTTGGGGCCGCTGGTCAGCTGGGCATGCGCGGCATTGCGCGCCGCGACGTATCGCTCGACATCCGCTGGCTCGAAGAACCCGGCAAGATAATGCCGAACGATATTGCGTATCGGATCGACTTCGATTGTGTAGACCGCATCCATTGCGCTGGCATAGCGCAGACGGGTAAAAATTGCGTAAGCGCGCTCAATACAGAAGCAATTCCCGCACCTTATCCCACGACGCCTCATCCGGCCGTGTCAGCGCATCGAGATCATCCGGCGCCGTGCCTGCATCATCGACCCATTCGCGCAAGGCAGGGCCGCCGTTGATCACGTCGATGGCGAGCTTGCCAAGTTCATACTCGTACGGGAAATCGCGCCACAACGGGTAATCCGGGTAGAGGCTGCGGATCGCCTTGAACGCGAGCGCCTGGACGCGCCAGGGGCGGAAGGCGGCGTGGTCGTAGAACGGCCCTTCTGCATGGATATGGACGCCATGGCACAGCTTGCCGACATGCTTGTGGAAGGTCGGCTCGAACCAGATCTCGCGCAAGGCGCATCCGGTGAGCCAGTGCGGCGCGATTGCGTGCATCTTTGCGATCACGGCACGCGCGTCGATATCAGGCGCGCCGAAGATTTCGAGCGGGCGGGTGGTTCCCCTGCCCTCGCTCAATGTCGTGCCCTCGAGCATAACCGTGCCCGCATAGGCGCGCGCCATGTTTACGTTGGGCGCGTTGGGGCTGGGGTTGATCCAGATGCGGCTCTCGGGCCAGCCGTGGCCGGGTGCGGCATCGGGCTGCCAGCCGGTCATCTCGATCACGCGGTAATCGACGTCGAGCCCGTAATGCTGGATGAACCAGTGGCCCATCTCACCCAATGTCAGCCCGTGGCGCATCGGCATCGGACCTGCCCCCACGAAGCTTTCCCAGCCCTCGCGCAATGTCAGCCCCTCGACCGGGCGTCCGGCGGGGTTGGGCCGGTCGAGCACCCACACCGATTTGCCCTCCTTCGCCGCGGCCTCGAGCATGTACAGCAAGGTCGTGACGAAGGTGTAGATGCGGCAGCCGAGGTCCTGCAGGTCGATCAGCACCACGTCGAAGGTGTCCATCATCTGCCCCGTCGGGCGGCGGACCTCGCCGTAGAGGCTGAACACCGGGATGCCGTGCACCGGATCGGTGAAGTCGGGGCTTTCGACCATATTGTCCTGCTTGTCGCCGCGAAGCCCATGCTGCGGGCCGAAGGCGGCGGTCAGGCGGATGTCGTCGAGCGCCGGCAAGGCATCGAGCGAGTGCGTCAGATTGGCGGTCACCGATGCAGGGTGCGCAACCAGAGCGACGCGCTTGCCGTGCAAGGGCTTGCGCAGATCAGGCTCTGCCAGAAGACGATCGATACCGAAGAGCATATGGGAACTCGCGCTGCGAAAAGGGTGCGGGTTCTTTACCCCAGCCGCGCGGCAAAACAATCCGCGTGGTGAAAATTGGGCTTGCCGGGGGGATGGGCTAGCGACCAGTAGGATTTGGAACCGTCGCGTGCCTCGATCACCGCGGTAACCGCGAGCCGCCACGGCGCGGGACCGATCAGGTCGGAAAGCCCGGTCAGGTCGAGCGTCGCGTGCCAACGGTTGGACGCGGTGTGCGCGATCTGCGGAGGGGTAGCTAGGTTCAGGTCGCGCATACCCGAGCGGTAGTCATCGAACGCATAGGCCGCCCAGGCGCCCGAAGGCGAGAGGTTCACCTCGGCATAGGCGCTGCCGGTGGCGGACCCGATGAACGCCTCGAAGCAGGTGTTTTGCCATAGGCCGTCGGTGCGGCCCGATGCAGGCGCGGGCCAGAGAATTGTGTGGTGGGGATCGGAGACGCGGAACTCCAGCGCCAGCGCCTCGGCATCGAGCGTCCATCCGACGGCGACCTCGACGATGGCGGGCAACGGGCAGTCGGGATGGGAGACAAGGATGTGCGATTTCATGGCCGCAACTTCGCGGACAAGCGCCGGATATTCAAGCACCTTCCCCGTCATTCCCGCGAACGCGGGAATCCCGCTCCGGCTCGACCCGCGCGCAGAAGCGGCCCCCCCCGCCTGCGCGGGGGTGACGGGTGAGTTACGCTCGGGTGACGATGACAGGACCGGTTTGCGGATCGACGGCACCTCTGTTAAACTGACGCAAACGTAAAGTACGTGCGCCCCAAGGGCCCGCAGGAGATGGATGCCCATGGCTCTCGTCAAAGCCGCCAACCCTTCGCAGATATTAGGTCGCGATGCGTTTCGGGAGTTGACCGCGGTGTCGCGCTGGAAGGGGCTGGCGCTGGTCGCGCATGGCTGGGCGGTGATCGTCGCACTCGCCTGGGGCGCGGCGTATCTGGGCACCTGGTGGGCGTGGATCATCGCGATTCTGCTGATCGGCGGGCGGCAGCTTGGGCTTGCCATCCTGATGCACGAGGCGGCGCATGGCCTGATGCACCCCGACCGGCGGATCAACAACTGGGTCGGCCAATGGATCACGGGGGTGCCGATGGGCACCGACATGCACGCCTATCGCACCTATCACCTGACGCACCACCGCTACACCCAGCAGGCCGAAGACCCCGATCTGTCGCTGTCGGCCCCCTTCCCCACCACCCGCGCGAGCATGCTGCGCAAGGTCTTTCGCGACCTGACCGGCCAGACGTTTTTCAAGCAGCGCAGCGCGCAGGTAAAGATGGCATTGAAGGGTTTCGGCCCCGGCGCGAAGGAGCAGAACCTGTTCGTGGGCAAGGTCATGCTGCGGTTCTTCGCCGCGCAAGCCGTGCTGCTGGCGCTGTCATTCGCGACCGGGCTGGGCGCACTGCCCTATCTGGTCTGGCTGATCGCGCTGGCGACAACGTTCCAGCTCTACCTGCGCATCCGCAACATCGCCGAACATGCCTGCACCGCGACCGGCAGCGAGGACCCGTTCACGCATGCGCGCACGACGTATGCGAACGTCTTGGAGCGTGCCACGGTAGCGCCCTACTGGGTGAACTTCCACAGCGAGCACCATCTGTTCATGGGGGTGCCGTGCTACAACCTGCCGCGCGCGCACCGGATGCTGGTCGAGGGCGGGCATGCTGATCGCATGACGATCTCGCGCGGTTACGCGGATGTCATGCGGCAGGTGATCATCCCATCACCCGCCGCACAAACGCAATGATCAGACGGTTTCAGACTTCGCACTGGCAGCTTCGTTGACCGCCATCGCAATCGCCGCGCTGAATGCGGGCAGATCGTCGGGATTGCGGCTGGTGATCAGATTGCCGTCGACCGCCACCTCCTGATCGACGACGTTGGCACCGGCGTTCTTGAGATCGGTGCGGATCGAGGTGTAGCAGGTCATCGTCTTGTCCTTGGCAAGCCCTGCCTCGATCAGCAGCCACGGTGCATGGCAGACCGCGGCGATCGGCTTGCCGGCTGCGGCGAAGTCCTTGATCAACGCCATCGCGGTTTCGTCGGCGCGCAGCAGATCGGGGTTGATCTGGCCGCCGGGAAGCACCAGCGCGTCGTAGTCCGCAGCCTTGGCACCATCAAGCGGCGCATCGACCGAGACGCTGTCGCCCCAGTCATCGCCCTGCCAGCCGCGAATTTCGCCGCTTTCGGGCGAGACGACGTGGACGGTGGCGCCGGCATCGCGCAGCGTATCGCGCGGCTTAATCAGTTCGGACTGCTCGAAACCATTGGTGGCCAAGATGCAGATTTTGCGACCGGTAAGATTGGGAAGCGACATAGGGGTTCTCCGTGATGGGGGTATGCAACCCCTACGGATCGACGCGGCAGCGCGTTCCCTCAGCCGGGTCGCCGGTCGCGCGCTAAAGCCATTTCGCCCGTTTGAAGCGGACATAAAGCGTCAGGCAGATCAGCGCCATCACGCCGACGATAGCGAAATAGCCATAGCGCCAGCGCAGTTCGGGCATCACGTCGAAGTTCATGCCATAGATCCCTGCAATCGCGGTCGGCACAGCAAGGATCGCCGCCCAGGCTGCGAGCTGGCGGGTGATCGCGCCCTGGCGCTGCTGCTCGAGCAGCCCGCTGGTCTCGATCACCGATGTCAGCGTGTCGCGCAGCCCCGCGACGCGGTAATCTGCACGGCGGACATGATCGTGCAGATCGCGGAAATAGGGCACCATATCGGCGTCGATCTGCGGGAGGCTGAGGTTCATGCAGCGCGCGGCGACATCCTGCATCGGCCCGAGCACGCGCTGCAGCCGGAACAGATCGCGGCGCAGCGAAAACAAGCCTGCGGTCTGTTCGCGATCGAGAAACGCATCGAACGCATTATCCTCCATCGCCAGCACCCGGTCCTCGAGCACGTCGATGACATCGAGATAGTTGTCGACGATGAAATCGAGGATGGCGTGGAGCACAAAGTCCGCGCCGTGCGCCAGCATCCACGGCGTCGCCTCGAGCTGGGTGCGCACCGGGCTGTGATCGCGCATCGACCCGTGGCGCACGGTGACGATGAAATTGCGCCCCATGAACACCGCGGTGTTGCCATAGGTGATGTGCGTCTTGCTGCCATCGGTCGCGGTCAGGTGCACCGTCCGCGCCACGGTGAACAGATGCTCGCCGAACGCTTCGATCTTGGGCAGATGGCGTTGGTCGAGCGCATCCTCCACCGCCAGCGGGTGCAGCCCGAGTTGTTCCTCGATCGGCGCCAGCTCGTCCTCGCTGGGCTCGTGCAGCCCGATCCACAGCAACTCGTTGTCGCCGGGAACCGGCAGCGGCTGGGTTATGTCGACATCGGCAACCTTCTGCCCCTCGCGGTACAGCCTGGCCGCGATGACGGTCATGCCAGCGCTTGCGCGATCAGCTTGCGGGTGTTGGCAACGCCGTACAACGCGATGAAGCTGCCCATCCGCGGTCCCTGTTCGGAGCCGAGCAACGTCTCGTACAAAGCCTTGAACCAGTCACGCAGATTGCCAAAGCCATAAGCCTCGTCCTTGCCGATCGCGTAGACGATGTTCTGGATATCCTCGGCGGTGGCGTCCTCAGGCAGCGCGGCGAGTTCGGCGTCGAGCGTCTTGAGCGCATCGACCTCGGTTCCGGCGGGCGCGCGGCGCTTGAGCGTCGGCGCGATGAAATCGCGGCCATAGTTGACCGCATTGGCGATCAGCCCGTCGAGCTCGGGATGCGTCTCAGGCGAGACCCCCGGCGCGTACTTCTGGACAAAGCCCCAGACCAGATCCTTGTCGTCCATCCCCGGCAGGCTGACGACGTTGAGCAGCAGCCCGAAGCTCACCGGCAGTCCGCCCTCGGCAACCTCGCCGCCATGGATATGGTGGACAGGATTGCCTAGGCGCTTGTCGGCGTCCTGGGTGTGCCAGGTGTCGCGGAACTGGAAGTATTCATCCACCGCGCGCGGCACGACCGAGAGCGACAGCTGCTTGGCGGCCTTGGGATCGCGGTAGATATAGAACGCCAGGCTGTTCTCGCTACCATAGCGCAGCCACTCGTCGATCGAGAGGCCGTTGCCCTTGGACTTGGAGATCTTCTCGCCCTTCTCGTCGAGATACATCTCGTAGATCATACCCTCGGGCTTCTGCCCGCCGAGCACGCGCGCGATCTTGCCCGATTGCACGCCGCTGTCGGTCAGGTCCTTGCCGTACATCTCGTAGTCGACGCCCAAAGCGACCCAGCGCATCGCCCAGTCGACCTTCCACTGCAGCTTGGCAGCCCCGCCCAGGATCGATTGCTCGATGGTCTCCCCGTCGTCGACGAAGCGCACGATTCCCGCTTCGGCATCGACCACCTCGACCGGGACCTGCAGCACCACGCCCGACTTGGCGCTGATCGGCATCACCGGCGAATAGGTCGCGGCGCGCTCGGCGCGCAGCGTCGGCAGCATGATGTCGAGGATCGCCTGATAGTTGCGCAGCACCCCGCGCAAGGCTTCATCGAAATGGCCGCCCTGGTAACGCTCAGTCGACGAGACGAACTCGTATTCGAAACCGAACTGGTCCAGAAACGCGCGCAGCATCGCGTTGTTGTGGTGCGCGAAGCTTTCGAACTTGCCGAACGGATCGGGGATCTGGGTCAGCGGCTTGCCGAGATGCTCGCGCAGCATCTCCGGGTTGGGCACGTTGTCGGGCACCTTGCGCAGGCCGTCCATGTCGTCGCTGAACGCCACCAGCCGGGTCGGCGCGCCACCGGTCAGCGTCTCGTAGGCGCGGCGGACGAGCGTGGTGCGGAACACCTCCTGGAAGGTGCCGATATGCGGCAGGCCGGAAGGACCATAGCCGGTTTCGAACAGCACCGGGCCTTGCGCTTCGGGCTTGCCGTCGCGATAGCGCTTGACCAGCTTGCGCGCTTCCTCGAATGGCCATGCCTTGGACCGCAGTGCTGCCTCGCGATACGCGCTCACGTGTGTTTCCTTTTCGTTCCAATGCCGCCATAAGGGCGTGTGATGTCCGCTTCCCTAAACTTTCCCGCCCTGCATGCAAGCCATAGCGCGATCTGGTTCGCGCATCCCGGCCAACCCGCGACGCGCATCTCCAAGGGCGAGGCGATCGGCCGCGCGGCGGAAACCCCGCTGATCATGCTCAACGCGCCCTTGGTGGCGCAGCGGCTGGGCTATCCCGAGCTCTCCGGGCTGGACCTGCTCGAGCTGTTCGCGTTCGTCCACCCGGCGCAGTTCATGGTGCCGACTCCGATGGGGCTGGCGCGGGCGCTCAAGCTGCCTCTTCCAGCGCTCTCCCCGGTCCCCCGCGAAGGCGGGGGCCCATCTCCCGAGCTCTCGGGATTGCTGGGGGGTGGCGATGCAGAGCCTGCAAACGCCAACGTCTTCGGCCAAAGTGCGGACCGCTCCATCGTCAACCCTTTGGAGATGGGCCCCCGCCTTCGCGGGGGACCGGAAGATGGTGCAGGCGACATCTCGATCCCCGACTCCGCTATCCCCGCCCTGCTCCACGCCGCCACCCAAACCCTGTTCGCCACGCTCGAGGACCCCGCCTGGCCGCAGCGCGAAGGCGCGTGGTCTTCGCTGCAGGCTCTGGCGAAATTGCGCTGGCCTTGGGCCGGTGCTGCCTCCAGGCACATCAAACAACCCGAAAAGGCCGAACGCTGGCTGTTCAGCCGTCTGCCCGAATGGGAGGAGCAGCCGCCGCGGCCGCAGCCTCGACAGGTGACGCTGAGCGAGGATGCGGTCGAGGCGCAGCTTGAAACGCTCACCGGCACCGGTGCCGAGCGCCGCGAGGGCCAGCGCCAGTTCGCGCGCACCGCGACGCACATCTTCGCGCCGCGCGAGCGCAAGTCCGAGCCGCACATGCTGCTCGCCGAGGCCGGCACCGGAATCGGCAAGACCCTGGGCTATCTGGCGCCTGCCTCGCTCTGGTCGCAGGCGACCGGCGGCACGGTGTGGATATCGACCTACACCAAGGCGCTGCAACGCCAGCTGTCGCGCGAAACTGAGCGGATCTATGGTAACGAGGCCGCATTCCGCAAAAGCGTTGTCATCCGCAAGGGCCGCGAAAACTATCTGTGCCTGCTCAACCTGGAGGACGCGCTGCAGGGCGGCTTCCAGGGCCGTGCGGCGGTGCTCGCGCAATTGGTGGCACGCTGGGCCGCGTATAGCCGCGATGGCGACATGATCGGCGGCGATCTTCCCGGCTGGCTGATCACCTTGTTCCGGCGCGCAGGCGTTACTGCGCTGACCGACCGGCGCGGCGAGTGCGTCTATGCCGGCTGCCCGCACTACCGCAAATGCTTCATCGAGCACGCCACAAGGTCGAGCCAGCACGCCGACCTCGTTATCGCCAACCACGCGCTGGTGATGGTCAACGCGGCGCGCGCGCGGGAGCAACAGGGCCGCCCCACGCGCATCATCTTCGACGAAGGCCATCACCTCCACGATGCCGCCGACTCGATGTTCGCGGTTGCGCTGACCGGCCAGGAAACCGTCGAAATGCGGCGCTGGGTGATGGGCCCCGAAGGCAAGTCGCGCGGGCGCAGGCGCGGGCTTGCCGCACGCCTGTCCGATGTCGCCTCATACGACGAGCTTGGCGGGCGTGCGATCGAGGCGGCACGGATCGCGGCCGAAGCCCTGCCCGGCGAAGGCTGGCTGGCGCGCATCCGCGAGGGCGCGGCCTCGGGTGAGATCGAGCAACTGCTCGCCGCGATCCGCGGCACGGTCTATGCGCGCGATGAAAGCGGCGGCGAGGACGCGGGCTATGGGCTCGAAACAGAACTCGCCGAGCTCGACGGGCCGCTGGTGGCCGCCGCGCTCGATGCCGCGCGCGCGATCGATGCGCTGCACAACCCTTTGGTAGCACTTGGGCGGCGCCTCGAGGCACTGATCGAGGACGGCCCCGACTGGCTCGACGGCCCGGCGCGCGCGCGGATCGAGGGCGCACTGGCTTCGCTCGGCTGGCGGATCGATCTGCTAGCCGCCTGGGCGTCGCTGCTCGGGCGGATCGGCGGGCCTGCCGATCCCGATTTCGTCGACTGGCTCGCGCTCGACCGGTTCGAGGGCCGCGAATACGACATGGGGCTGCACCGGCGCTGGCTCGACCCCGGCAAGCCGCTCGCCGAGGCGGTGATCAAGCCCTCGCACGGGGTGCTGGTGACCTCGGCAACGCTCAAGGCCGGCGAGGACTGGGGTCCTGCGCTCACCCGCTCGGGCGCGGTGCATCTGGAAAAGCCTCCGCAAATGTTCGCCGCGCGCAGCCCGTTCGATTACGCCAATCAGGCCCAAGTGCTGATCGTCACCGATGTGAAGCGCGGCGATATGGCCGGGCTTGCGGGCGCGTATGGGCGGCTGATCGAGGCCGCGGGTGGGGGCGCTCTGGGGCTGTTCACCGCGATCCGCCGGCTGCGCAGCGTCCATGGACGGATCGCCGACCGGCTCGCGCAATCGGGGCTGCCGCTGTACGCGCAGCATGTCGATCCGATGGAAACCGGCACCCTCGTCGATATCTTCCGCGACGATCCGCGCGCCTCGTTGCTCGGCACCGACAGTCTGCGCGATGGCGTCGATGTGCCGGGCCATTCGCTGCGGCTGGTGATCATGGAGGGGGTGCCCTGGCCCAAGCCGAACATCCTTCACCGTGCACGAAAAGCCGCCGGTGGTGGTACCCAGTATGACGACATGATCATCCGCGCCCGCCTCGCCCAAGCCTTCGGTCGGCTGATCCGCCGTGCCGACGACCGCGGGCGGTTCGTGATGCTGTCATCGGCCTTCCCTTCGCGGCTGCTCAGCGCCTTTCCTGCGGGCACGCCCGTGCGCAGGTGCACCCTTTCCGAAGCTTTACAAGCGGTGCAATCTGGCGTTTCTGCGCAATCGGTGCCGGGCGCGCGAATCGATCCCGTGACGGGGTCCGGGAGAGAGACGCGATGAAGAAGCTGACCTTGCTGCGGCATGCCAAATCGGACTGGCTCGACCGGTCGCTGCGCGATTTCGATCGGCCGTTGAACGCGCGCGGGCTGCGCGGTGCCAAGGCCATGGGGCTTTATGCCGCCGAAAAGGGCATGGCATTCGACGCCGTCGTCGCTTCGCCGGCCGTGCGCGTGACCGAAACCATCGACCATTTTGAAACCGCATTCGGTCAGACGCTCAATCCCGATTGGGACCGGCGCATCTATCTCGCCTCGTCGGTCACGCTGATCGACGTGCTGCGCGGCGTGCCCGATACCGCCGACCATGTGCTGATGGTCGGCCACAATCCGGGGCTGGAGGATCTGGTGTTCGATCTGGTCGCCGATGACGGGTCGAGCCCGCTGCGCGACGTGGTCGAGGAGAAGTTCCCGACCGCCGCACTTGCGGTGATGGAAATTGCGATCGATCGCTGGTCCGATCTCGACAACCGCTCGGCCAAGCTCGTCGAAGTCACCCGCCCGCGCGATCTCGATCCCGAGCTCGGCCCGCAGGACGACGATTAAGCGACATAGTATGACGGCCGAGACGATCCTGCGACGGGCGACGTCCGACGACGCGCCCAAGCTCGCACTGCTCGGCGCGGCCACCTTCCTCACCGCGTTTGCCTCCGACCATCCCGGCCAGGCGCTGGTCGACCATTGCGCGCATGAACACGGCGTGCAGCGCTATGCCGACTGGCTGGGCAAACCCGATTACGCTTTCTGGCTGATCGAGACCCAGCTCGGCGCGCCGCTCGGATATGCGATGCTGTGCCCGCCCGAGATCGACATTCCCCCCGATGCGGGCGCGCTCGAGCTCAAGCGCATCTATACTCTATCGGGCTGGCAGGGCGCTGGCCTGGGCCGCAGGCTGGTCGAGGCGGTGGTCGAAGAGGCGTGCGTGCGCGGTGCGCCATCGCTGTATCTGTGCGTCTACACCAACAACGTGGCGGCACAGCGTTTCTATGCGCGTTTCGGTTTCCAAAAGGTCGGGCAGCAGCAGTTCATGACCGGCGATGTTCCGTTCACCGACTGGATCCTGCGCAAATCGCTGGATTGAGCGCTCGCGTCAGGCGGCTGCCAACGCCGCAGCGAGGCGGTCGCGAATGGCGCGAAGCGCGGTAACATCCACCGGTGCCCCGTTCGCCTCCACGGGCGGTTCAGACACGCGAGGCGCCTGGTCCGGAGCCTGCTGGCCCAGATACTGCCGTGCCCCGCGCACGGTAAAGCCTTCTTGGTTGAGCAAGTGGTCGATCCGCCGCAGCATCGCGACGTCCTGGGCACGGTAATAGCGGCGCCCGCCAGCTCGCTTGAGCGGCTTGAGAGTGTCGAACTGGGCTTCCCAATATCGTAGGATGTGGGGCTTCACGCCCAGCTCGGCCGAAACCTCGCCAATGGTACGCATCGCGCCGTCGGCCTTGCCCGCGGGAATATCGTCGGCAGGATCAGCCATAGACCACGTCCGAAGCACGAGGCTGGGAGAGATCGGGACCGGCAGCGCAATCAGTCACCCGCCATGATCCTTTCCTTCATGATCTGGCTGGCACGGAAAGTGAGGACGCGGCGCGGGGTAATGGGCACTTCGACCCCGGTCTTGGGATTGCGCCCGACCCGTTCGCCCTTGTCGCGCAGAAGAAAGGTCCCGAACCCGGAAATCTTGACGTTCTCGCCGCGCTCGAGGGCATCGGTCATATGATCGAGCACGGACTCGACCATTTGCGCGGCATCCGCGCGCGAAAGACCGATCTGATGATTGATCGTGTCCGCCAGATCAGCGCGTGTCAAAGTTCCAACCGATCGCATCCCGCCTTCTCCTCACCCGCTCAATCGGTCGAAGATAACGTATGTAAGCGTTCAAGGCAAATCGGCTCGTCCTTAAAACGGTGTAAATTGAGGCTTTTGCCCCAATAAATGACGCGACGTTAATATCGGACGACCGCAGCGCCCCAGGTGAGGCCACCACCCATCGCTTCCAGCACCAAAAGGTCACCGCGCTTGATCCGTCCATCACGCACCGCCGTGTCGAGCGCCAATGGCACCGAGGCCGCTGACGTGTTGGCATGCTGATCGACGGTCACCACCACCTTTGCGGGCGGGAGGCCCAACTTGCGCGCGGTTGCATCAAGAATACGGGCGTTGGCCTGATGGGGTACGACCCAGTCGATATCCGCGCTGGTCAGGCCAAGCGGCACCATCACCTGCTCCATCACCTCGGCGAGATTGACCACCGCGTGCCGGAACACCTCGCGCCCGCGCATCCGCACCTTGCCCACCGTCCCGGTGGTCGAAGGTCCACCATCGACGTAAAGCAGATCATGATGGCGGCCATCGGAATGCAGTTGCGTCGCGAGAATGCCGCGCGGCGCGGCGTCGCCCGCAGCTTCGGTTTCCAGGCCCAGCACAACCGCGCCTGCACCGTCGCCAAACAGCACGCAGGTTCCGCGGTCTTCCCAATCGAGAATGCGGCTGAAGGTTTCCGCGCCGATCACCAGCGCGCGGCGCGCCATGCCGGTGCGCAGCATGCTGTCGGCCACGCTGAGCGCGTACAGAAAGCCCGAGCAGACCGCCGCGACATCGAACGCGATCCCACCCGTCATGCCGAGCGCCGCCTGCACCTTGGTAGCGGTGGCGGGAAAGGTATGGTCGGGGGTCGCGGTGGCCAGCACGATCAGGTCGACATCCGTGCCCTGAAGGCCTGCGGCCTCGAGCGCGGCGCGCGCCGCACCGATCGCCAGCGTCGAGGTCGTCTCGTCGGGTCCGGCCAGATAGCGGAACTTGATGCCGGTGCGTTCGGTGATCCAGCCATCGCTGGTGTCCACCGTTTCGGCCAGCTCGGCGTTGGAGACCCGCCGGGCAGGCAGTGCCGATCCGGTACCCAGGATGACACTGCGCGTCACCGGCATCTGATTGGTCATTTCGGTGATTCGCCCGATCCGTTGGTGCTGGCGCCGTTGCTGGCGATTGCGCTCGTGTCGAAATCCTTGAGGACATCGCCAATGCGCTGGGTAATATTGTCTTCCACCAGCCGCGCGGCCACTTCCACCGCGTTGGCGACGCCCTTGATGCTCGCCGAACCGTGGCTTTTGACCACGACGCCATTGAGGCCGAGGAAAACGGCGCCATTGTGGTTGTTGGGGTCGAGATGGTGCCGCAGCAGGTCGGTCGCCGGGCGCGAGATCAGGAACCCGATCTTCGAGCGCAGCGAGGACTGGAAGCTGCGCTTGAGCAGGTCGGTGACGAAACGCGCGGTGCCTTCAAGCGACTTGAGCGCGATGTTGCCCGAGAAGCCGTCGGTCACGACGACATCGACATCTCCACGCGACAATTTGTCCGCTTCGGTGAAGCCCTGAAAATCCATCGGAAGGTGCTTGGCCGCGCGTAGCGCAGCGGCGGCATCGCGCAGCGAATCGGTGCCCTTGGAATCCTCGGTACCGATATTGAGCAATCGGGTGCGGGGTTTGTCGAAGCCGAAGATGATCTGCGAATAGACCGCGCCCATCACCGCGAACTGCACCAGATTGCGCGCGTCGCACTCGGTGTTGGCGCCCAGATCGAGCATCACCAGATCGGTATCTTCAAGCGTCGGCAAAAGCGCAGCGAGCGCAGGCCGGTCAATCCCGGGCATGGTCCGCAGCGCCAGCTTGGCCATCGCCATCAACGCGCCGGTGTTGCCCGCGCTGACCGCAGCGCCGACATCACCCGATTTGACCGCCTGAATGGCAAGCCCCATCGACGAGTTTTTGGACTTGCGCAACGCCTGGGCAAGCTTGTCCTCGCCACGAACGACTTCGTCGGTGTGCAGGATTTCGGACGCAGCGCGCAAGTTGGGGTGGTTGTCCAGCCCCGCCTTGATCTGCTTTTCGTCCCCGACCAGCAAGAAGGTGAAGCGCTCATGCCGGTGGCGCGCCTCTGCGGCACCCCCCAGCATCACGCGCACGCCCTCGTCACCGCCCATCGCATCAATCGCGATCCGCGGCTTCATTGGCACCGGATAATCCCCCTGAAAAAGTGCAAAGGTCGTCTGATCTGGATCAGGCGACTGCAAGCACCTCGCGGCCGTTGTAATGGCCACATGCGACGCACACGTGGTGCGGGCGCTTCAGTTCACCACAGTTCGAGCATTCGCTGAACGCATCGACGGTCAGCGAATCGTGGCTGCGACGCATGCCGCGCTTGGAGGGTGAGGTTTTTCTTTTAGGAACAGCCATGGCAGGATCTGCTTACCTTAATTGCTTGTCTATCAATGCGATATTGCCGTGTTTTCCGTAGCGGACGCGCCAAGCGCAACCCGCCGGTGGAGCAACAAAGCCCATTCGCGTGCGAAGGCGGGGCTATAGCGAAAATCTCGTGCGTTGCAAGCATTGTCACGCTAGGCCCGCCGCAGAAATTGCCGCGCTTTCCATGCGGCGAAACCTTAGGGGAAACTTGCATGAGCCTGCCGCTGACACTGACCATGGCCGCTGCCGCCGGATTGATCAACATCTGGCTTGCGATCCGCATCGGCCAGGTGCGCACCAGCCAGAAGGTTAGCGTGGGCGATGGCGGCAACGAATTCGTCATTCGCCGCATGCGCGCGCAGGCCAATTTCGTCGAGTTCACCCCCTTCGTGCTGATCCTGATCGCAGGCCTCGAAGCCTCGGGCTATGCCGCGACGTGGATGTGGATCGTCGGCGTGGTCTATATGATCGGGCGGCTGGCGCATGGCCTGGGCATGGATGGCGGTGCATTCAAGCTGGGCCGCATGATCGGCACGCTGACGACATTGCTGACGCTGCTCGGCCTGTCGGGCTATGCGGTGTATGTGGCGAGCGTGCTGCCAGTGGCTTGAGGCCACTCACTCTCCCCTACCGCTTGCGGGAGGGGTGGCCGAAGGCCGGGGTGGGCCTGCAACATCGCGAATTTCAGGCCCACCCCGGCCCGGCAAGCCGGGCCTGCCCCTCCCGCAAGCGGGAGTGGAGAGAGTTAAGCCAGCACGTGGTCCGCAACGAACCCATTCCGCTGGCGTTCAAACCCGAAATTGCTCGTCGGACCATGGCCAGGAACGAACACGGTTTCGTTGCCCAGTGGCCAGAGCTTCTGGGTGATCGAATCAATCAGATCCTGATGGTTGCCGCGCGGAAAGTCGGTGCGGCCGATCGATCCCTGGAAGATCACGTCGCCGACGATTGCCAACTTCGACGGCGCATGGTGGAAGACGATGTGCCCCGGCGTGTGGCCCGGGCAATGGATCACATCGAGCACCAGATTGCCGACGGTGACGGTGTCGCCGTCCACGAGCCAGCGATCTGGCTCGAACACCGCGCCAGCAATCCCGTAATTGCGGCCATCATCATCGAGCCGCGATATCCAGAACCGGTCCTCCTCGTGCGGGCCTTCGATCTTGAGGCCCAGTTCCTTGGCCAGCGTGCCGGTCTCACCGCAATGGTCGATATGGCCATGCGTCACGAGCAGCTTTTCCAGCGTCACCCCGGCCTGCGCCACTGCCGCCTTGAGCTTGGGCAAATCGCCGCCCGGATCGATCAGCGCACCCTTCATCGTCTCGGTGCACCACATCAAAGTGCAGTTCTGCTGCAACGGCGTCACCGGAATGATCGCGGCGCGAAGGGGCGGCTGGGCGGGGCTGGTAGGGGGATTGGCCATGCCCGGTATGTGGCAAGGATGGAGGGCGGGTGCAAGGCATTGCCTGCCGCGCGTGGCCGATCGAGTGTCTCAAAACTCCCTGATCAGCCGGGCCGCGGCTTCGGGCCGAGCAACGTCGAAGCGCGCCTTGTGCACACCGAGTCCAAACTGCAGGTTGGTATGCTGCCCGAGCTTCTGGTGCCATTGCGGCGTTACCCTAAGCGATCGCCTGCCGCCGCTGCGCACGTTGACTTCCAGCCCTGCGACCGAACGTTCGTCGACATCATAGAAGGTTGAATGGTTGATCAGCAAAGCGTCCTTGTCGCTTGTAAATCCCGGACTGATCTCGCCGACACCGACCATCGCCAGCGCACTCCATCTGGAATTGAACCGCTGTCCAATCATGTAGAGGAAGGTATTGAACACGCGCTTTTCGTGACGGTCATAGACGCCGAGATACTGCCAGCCATGGATTGCCCTGCCATTGTCCAGCGTTCCGAAGGTGCCCTGCAGGCCCAGCTTGAACTCCGCAAGGTTGCCGTTTTCAAACGGCAGCTCGACCTCGATCGCATGGCCCTTTGCGAAGGCATATTCGACTTCCGGGGCCCATTCGACGACATGAGGTTCCCCCGACAATGGGGCCAGAGCCAGCACATTGGCTTCCAACTCGCCCCTATCGGCTCCGAGCGGCCGGATCATATCGAACACCATCGGCTCCGGTATAACAGGAGCCGATGTGCTGGATGCCAGCGCCGGGGCGCTTGGCAGGAAAAGGCACGGGCACAGGAACAGGCAGGCAATGATTGATCTGATCATGGGCAAAGGGCTCTATCGAGTTAGCGTGTCAGCCCCCCAGACGCCGACAGCTAGCCAGCCACGATGACAGAACTGTGACATTCCCGCGTTTCACACCCGCCGCCCGGCCCAGATTACCCTGCCCACGATCACAACGCTCTCCGGCGCGACATCGGGATAGCTGGGGTACAGCGCATTGTCCGAGGTCACCGACAGCCTCCCGTCGGGCCGAAACGCCAGCCGCTTGACGATCAGCGCGTCGTCCATGCGCAGCACGTGGATGCCGTCCCGGCGGCGGGCGGGGCCATCGGAGGGCATCGCGACGAGGATGTCGTCGCCGTCGCTGAGCGTCGGCGCCATCGAATCGCCTTCGACCTGGATCATCGTCACCGCGTCCGACCCCGCACCCAGCCTGCGCAGCCACGCCTCGTCGAACGCGATCTCGGCGAGCGGGGCTTCGCTGTCGGGCAAGGCCCCTGCCCCAGCCGATGCGCCCACCGCCAGCCGCGGGATCAGCCGCATCCGCGACGGCAGACCGCGCGCGCTCGATGGTCGTTGTGGGAACTGACGCTGCGGCCCGCTGCGGCGAGGCGGCAGCGGCGCCGTGTCAAAGGGGGCGCCCAGTTGCTGCTCCGACACGCCGAAGAACTGCGCCAGCAGCCGCCGGTCGCGCTCGTCAAGCCTTTTGGGGCTGCCCCTGCGGAGGAACTGCTGCACGTAAGCCGGGTTCTTGCCGAGCAGTTGCGAGACGCCGGCAAAGCTCAGCCCGCGCGCCGCGATCAGCGCCTCCAGCATCCGGCGAACGTCGTCTGTCTCCATAATGGATATATAGCACAGGCAATTTCCGCTTCAAGGATATTTCCTACACCATGCGAATCGCATATAGGAATAATCCTACCGCAATTGGACCCCGCCCCCGCAGGCCGGAAGGAGAATGCAAAATGCCGCTGCTGCGCCTCATCGAGATCTTCCTGCGCGAAACCGGAATGGCGCGCACCCGCTTCGGTCGCTTGTCGGCAGGAGACCCCCGGCTGGTCGACGACCTGCGCAACGGTCGCGAACCGCGCGAAGCACTGCGGCAACGCGTGGAACATTTCATGAACATCTATCGTCAGGAGCAGGCATGATCCAGCAGAAAATCCGCCACGACCCCGCCACCGCGCTGATCCGCGCCGTGCTGTCGCTGGCGAAAGGCGATGCCGCGCTCGAGGAGCATCGCGGGACAAGCTGGGCGAGCGCGACGTTCACCGAAATGCGCCACGTCATGCGGCTGCGGTTCGAGGGCGAACAGGCCGTGACCACCGCGCGGTGGCTGGCCAATATCCTGCCCGAGCACGAATTTGCGATATCCGCGCATCTTGTCGCCGACATCGCGGTCGCCGAAACCCACCGCCGCTGCGAAGGCACGCCTGCGATGACGCTGATCATCGAGGCGCTGACGGTTGAGGCGGACTAAGCCGCCCTGCTCGTCTTTATCGACCCAGCCTATTGCCTAGCGGCGGCCAGCATCGCCGGGCGCGGTCCCATCCAGTCGGCCATCGTCACACTGTCGCTGACCTTGTAGGGCTTGCCGCTCTTGTTGAGGAACAGCTTCTCCATTTCGGAGCGGGTAAAGGGCCGCGAGCCCAGCCGCCCGAAGACCGCCATCTGCCCGCCTGATTCATCCACGCCACGATCCCGATCGAGCCCCTTTGCGACGGCCAGCGCCGCGGATGGGGTCCGAGCGAACGCGATCAGATCGGGCCGCGGATCGGGCGAGAAGCCATAGAAATTGGGCTGGCTCGACGGCGAGGTCAGTTGCAGCACCTTCATGCCGTTGCGGCCATCGGCGACATAGGCGAACAATGTCGCGTTGGTCGACGCGACGATCACGTCTTCGGCATCGTTGAGCAGGCCGCCGGCATTGTACCGCATGTATTCGCGCGGCGCCTCAGGGTTGGTCATGTCGATGATCACCAGCCCGTCCTGCTTGGCCGCGACATAGGCAAAGGTGCGCGCCAGATAGAGCTTGCGCGCATCGGCCAGCCGGACCGTGCCCGACGGCACCGCGACAGGCGCCTCGAGCCGCGTGACGTCGAACAGCTTGATGCCCTCGGCATCGGTGACCCACAGATAGCGGAACTGCACCGCGCTCGCGCGCGCATCGGTGAGCGGCAGCACCGCCATCAGTTGCGGGTTGAGCTTCGAGTGATCGAAATCGCGCGGCGCGTTGGCGGGCGGAGCATCCGCCAGCCGCACCACGACGAGTCCCGCATCGGCGGTGATATAGGCAAAGTCCCCAGCCAAAGTGATATGGCGTGCGCCCTTGAGCACGTTGTCCGGGTTCCAGGTCAGCGTCCGCTTGAAGAAGTTGTTGCGGAACTCGCCATCGGCGAGCGTATCGATGTTGACCGCAATCAACCCTTCGACGCTGTCGGTGACGAAGGCGTAATGATAGACAGCGCGGAACGGCTGTTCCTGGTTAGCCTCGCGCATCTCCGGCGTGTTGCGCGTCGGCGCGATCGGCTGGGTGGTGGCGATCGCCATGCAGGTGGCGTTCGTCGTCTTCACATGCGTGTCATGCCCCAGCGAGGAGAACGGCGCGCGGATGATGCGTTCGGAAAAGCCCTTGTTGCCGATCGAGGCGATGTCATAGGCGCGGAAGCCGCCCTTGCCTTCGGCCACGAACATATATTCGCCGCGGTTCTGCAGGCAGGTCACCCGGCCAGATGTGTTCTGCACGACATTGGCGAACTCCTCGAGCGCGTAAGATTCGCCCGAGAACTTGGCATCGAAGGTCTTGCCGCGCGTCCAGTTCTTGAGCTCGCGGCCATTCTGTTCGACGTGCAATTTGTAGTAATCGGGATAGGCGTAACGATGGAGATACGATCCGATCACCGCCTGCGGCTCGTCCCATTCGGTCACGCGCACCGCCTCGAAGCCGCCTTCGAGCCCGAACCAGCTGTTCAAGCCCACGAAGTTGACGAAGTTGGTGCCGAGCAGCAGCAACTGCGACATCACCGCATTGTTGTCGTTGGCCGCGCTCAGATGGCAGTCCGAGCACTGCTTGGTCTCGGTCTTGCGCACCGTGTGCGGGAAGTGCGGCGCGAACGCCTGGGATGAGAAGCCGGGCGCCGAGATCGGCGGCTGCTGCACATAGATGCGCTCGCGGTTGATGTTGGTCGACGACAGGATCAGCGCCGAAGTCGAGCGGATCGGGGCGATGATGTTGCCCTTGCTGGTCTGGTGGCGGCCAATCTGGAACATCTCGTCGCGCGCGACCTGCGGATTGTAGGTCGCGTAGTTGCGCGTTTCGTCTTCCTCGTATTTGTGGACCTTGGCCTTCCAGTTGGCCTCGATCGGCAGATGGCAACCACCGCACGATGTCGTCCAGCTGAGGTGACAGGTGAAGCACGCCATCTCTTCGGTGTCGTGCGCGCGGTCGGCCTTGGCGACGGAAGGCCCGAAGCTGTACGTGCCGGTGTCCGAACCCTGCTTGGCCATCAGCTTGGAGCGCGCCGCCTTGGCGTTGAAATCGGGGCTGGCGGGATCGACCGCGTCCTTGACCAGGCTGACCTGCCACGACAATTCGGGGTCGAGCACCGAGCGCTGCAGCAGCACGCGCTTGCCGGTCGCGTCCTTCATCCACTCGAACCGGCGCTGGCCATCGGGGTTGCGGATCAGCGCAAGGTTGTTGCCCTTGGGCCGCGCGGCGAGGTTGGAGGTGAACAGCGTCGGGTACGCATCGGGGGTGCCGTGGCAATCCTTGCAGCCGATCTCGACCGCATTGGCGACCTCGCCATAGATCAGGCCGTTGCCGTGGCCGTCCTGGCTGAAGTGGCAATCGACGCACTGCATGCCAAGCTCGGCATGGATGTCCATCATGTGGACCGATTTGCCCGGATTGGTGCCGACGGGGACGAACTTGCCCTCGCCTGCCTTGCGGAATTTCTCGGGATCATCGGGCGAAACCATATTGGCGGTATCGGTGCCCCAGGTCGCCATATTGCCTTCCGCATCAAGCAGATTGCCCTTCCGGTCGCGCTTCAGGATTGCGCGGAAGTTCCAGCCATGGCCGTGATAATCGGCAAACTGCGTGTCCTTTGCCTCGGTATTGAGGTCATAGACATTGCGCACGAACTCGATGTCCGACCACAGGCCGCGCGCGGCTGCACCCTCGGGATTGCGGTCGAGCGTCGCACGCACTTCCTTGGCGGTGGGATAATGCTGCTGCTTGTAGACCCGCTGATACTCTTCCTCCGACATGCCCTCGGGTTTGGGCGCGCGGTTCTCGGGCCCCGGCCACATCAGCGGCGCGTCGGATTCATAATCCCACATCGTGTAGCCGAGATAGCTGTTCAGGAAGATGTTGGGCTGGTGCATGTGGCAGTTCATGCACTGCGCGGTCGGGATCGCACGGGTGAAGGCGTGCTTGAGCGGGTGGCCCTTTTCCTTGAACGCGGCCTTCTCCGCATGAGCGGCCTCACCGCCGTGCGACGCGCCATGCTCGCTGGCGCCTTCGGCCAGGGTGGTGCCATGATCGCCGCCATGCCCCCCGCCGCCATGATCGTCATGGTGCTCCGCCGCATCATAGGTACCATAGCGGCCCGGGCGTTTCTGGCCCTCGGTCAGCGTGTTGATCGTCGGGTCGTCGGTGATCGTCTGGCCGTCGCGGCCGTATTTGGCGTAGATCAGGCTGTGTCGCGGCTCGCGGTCGTTGGCATAGACGACATGGCACGCCGCGCAGCCCGAAGCCCGATAATCGCCCGGCTGGTCGTTGGTGCCCATCTGCCACAGGAACGGATCGTTGAGCCGGGTCTTGTGGATGTTGATCACCGGCACCGCGACGCGAAGGCCCGTGCCGGGTCCCCGGTTGGACTGCTTGAGATCGGGACGGCCCGGCTCTTCCAGCCGCTGGATGATGCCGCCGATATTGGGCAGACCGATTTCGGGGAATTGCGAGTTGATGTTGCGTCCGCCGCGTTCAAACACGCGGAAGATGTCGCCCGGCGGCAGAATGTGCCAGGTCGGCAGCGGGTACATCACCGGCAGCGCGCCGCGCGCCTTTTCCGCTGCGGTCACGGTGCCGTGCGGCTGCCCCTCTTCGGTCGCCGCCGACTTGATCATCGCCGGCTTGCCGTCGCGGGTGAAGGCCTCGCCAAAGATGTAGTTCTTGAACGGCACAATGCCGTTGTTGTACGCCGCGCCGCCCCACAGCATCGCGCCGGTCGCCATCAGCGAGCGTTCGGAGGCCTCGATGATCTCGATATGGCAGGCGCCGCAAGATTCGCGCACCACGCGGTAATCGGACGGATTGACGAAGCGGATGAACTCGGGCGCTTCCTTGGCGAGCAGTGCGTACGACCGCTGAGGGTTGGCCGAAGACGGCCATTTCCACGCCACCGGATATTTGGGCAGGACGTGGCTCTTCATCAGCGCGTCCTGATAAGGCAGACTCTCGCGGCCCCAGGCGTTGTCGCCCATGATCGCGGCGTCGCCGCCATGGCAATCGGTGCAGCCCAGCACCACGGCGGGCGATGCGTGCATCGTCTTGTGGTCGCTGGCGGTATGGCAGCTCTGGCAACCCGCGCTCTTGGCGTCGGCCTCGGGCCATTCCTGGTTCGCAGGCGCGGGCGCGGTGAAGGTATACTTGACCTTCTGCGCCTTTTCCTTGCCCGATGCGAGCACCTGATCGGCCGGCAGCGTACTCAGGGTGACGAGCAGCAGGCCCGCCAGCAGCAGCTTCCAGTTGAAGCCCCCCCTATTGAAGGCCCCCCTATTGAAGGCTGGCGCGTTTCCGCGCGCCCGGTCAGTACGCCAGAATTGCATTGAACAGCACCGAATAAAAGAGGTCTGACTTGCCCGATTGGGTGAACAGGTCGCGGAAACCCTTGGATGGGTCGAACACCGCGCCGGAGAGGCGGAAGACGAGGTTCTGGTTGGCGTTGGGACGCCAGATAAAAGCCGCCGAAGCATCGAGACCGATCGAGCTGGGCACCGTGCCCTCCTGGCGCAACGCCTCGAGCGTATCGGTCTTGTGGAACCACAGATGGTTGACGTTGGTCGACAGCCGGGTGGTCGCACTGAGGTCGAAATCCGCGCCCGCGCCCAGCAGCACGGTGCCGGGGTTGTTGAAGTTCGACTGGCCCTGTTCCTTGGACGAGCGCAGCGAATTGAGGATGCCGTTGCGGCCATTGATGCCGACCGCGCGGCCGCCGCCGGCAAAGGGAATGACCTGGCGGATCCAGTAGCTGGTGTCGGCGCCGGCGAAGATCGGGTTTTCGAAGATCGCATCGAACCCGGCCTCGGTGTCATTATACGGGTCACCGTCGCCGCTGGCGAACAGACCCTGCAGCCGAAAACGCGCCCAGTCATAGTCATAGCTGACTTCCGCCGCGCCGAAATACGAGCGAATGTCGGCCTTGCGGCTGGTGAAGAAGCTGTTGCGGTCCTCGCCGAACGCGCCATAAACCTGCCCCGTCAGGTTGATGCGCCCCACCCGGCCATCGACGGCATAGCCCAGATACACCACGTCGTATTCGCGCGAGCGCAGGTCGCCAAGCAGCGCGGGGCGCACCGGGAAGCCATTGTCGTCGATCTTGAGCTCGCGGCCACCCTCGCGGTTCATGTTGTAGGTGACCGACACCTGGCTGGTCAGGCCGACCACCGGAAAGTCTTGGCGATAGGCGTTCGCGAAGAACACCCAGTCGTCACGCGGCGTTTCGACCACGCTGTTCAGGCCCGAATTGGTGTCCTTCTCCAGCCGCCAGAAGGCGCCCAGGTTGAACTGGAAGCGGTTGTTGTCGCGGTTGCCGAACAGCCGGATTCCCAGCTGGTTGTCCTGGAACAGGAAGCCGCGAAAATCGGCCTGCATCGGCTGGATCCCTGCGCGCAACGAGATGAAGTCGTAGCGCGAGGTATCGTACTGGCCGAGGTGATAGTCGATGAACGCTTCCTGGATGCCAACGAAATGATCGGTGCGGTGCGTCGGCTTCGATGGCTCGACGAACAGGATGCGCCGCTCGTTGACATCGACATGGTTGACCTGCGCCGCGAGCGTGAGGCGATATTCGATCGCAGGCGGCTTGTACGTCGTCTCGCCCTTGATCAGCGCAAACCCGGCAATAACGGTCTGCGCGAGTACCAGCGAATCCGCGCGACCGAACACATCGAGGCTGTCGGGCCGCGTGGTCGTCTGAACGCCCACCGGCGTCGGGAAGCTGCGCGGCTCGACGACGGTGTCCGAGATGACGTTGGCGACGAAGAACCAGTCGTCTTCCTTGAGGAAGCCGGGGCGCTTGCCTTCGGGCAGCGGCCGGTCACCCTTCAGGATGTTCTGGTGATAGGGGTCCAGCTTCGACCGGCAGACGTTCGAAAGATTGGGATAGAGCGCATAGATCGACTGGTCGCCGGTCTTGGTCGGACACAGCGAGGTGACGATGCGCCAGCGATCGGGCACCGGGAACTCGTCGGTCGGAAAGGCTTCGGGCGCAGGCGCGCGCACTGCCCCCGGATTGTCCTGCGTCACCCGATCGGGCAGCTGCTTTTCCACACCGGGACGGCGGCGATCATCGATCAGCGCCTCGTCGGCATCGATGGTATCGGGATTGCGCGTGTCAGGCTCGACCGAACCGGGTGTGGGTGCTTCCTGATCTGCGGTCAGCAGCAGCACGTCTGCTTCGCGCCCCCAGAATGCGGCATCACCGCCGCCCGTCAGCCGCGGCGAGCCCAACCGATGCGGCGCCGGGGCCAGTGCCGTACGGCGAGGCGCTGCTAGCTGCGGTTTGATCGTCTCGAGATGCTGGGCGATCCGCACGATCGCAGTTCCACGCCCGACATCCGCCTTGGCCAGCGCCAGGATTGCGGACTGCTGGTCGCTGCGTGCGCAGGGCCCGGCACCCGAATCCACAGCTTCGCCGCCATTCCCGGCCAATGCCAAAATCGGGATCAGGGCGACGAAAGGTGCTGACATCTACAGCCCCTCGCAGACATTTTGCTGGTTGGTATCGAGGAACGGCGCGAACGGGCAGCTGACATAGCGCAGGCGGACCTGAGCATTGCCAAGGTTCACCACCACCCGGTCTGCGCGGATATCCTTGGGCGCATTGCCGACGCCGCCGACTCGCGCACCGCCGTTGTTCAACCCCAGAAAGCTGACCATGTCGTCCTGGTCGATGCCGTCGCCCGAAACCCCGATTCCGCCGACCAGCACGTTGCCGCGATAGATCGGAACCGCGCCGGGGAAGATCTGGATGCCGTTCTCGAGCCGGTTCTGGCCTTGGACCGTATCGGGCAAGGCGGTGCAGCGCTGTGCAGTATCGGTCGGCGAGGCGCCCGAGACGAACTGCGAATGCTGGATGATGTTCGCGGCGACCAGTTGCACCTGCAGACCCACGGCAAACGGGTTGAAATCGTCGATCGGCCGCGACAGCGGGCCTGGCGGACGGCCAAGCTCGCCATCGGGGAAATAGGGACGCGCCAGATTGCCGACGCTGCGGTTGCCATAAGCGATGGTGCCCGTGAGCGAATTGGGATCACCCAAGAATGTCCGCATCGCCGCAACGAACGGCGCAACGCCGCCGCCTGCCGACATCAGATTGGCCGCAGCGCGCGAGTTCGAGAAGAACATTGCGGTGCGGGCCTTCTGCAGCGACA
Source organism: Blastomonas sp. (assembly GCF_030373265.1). Taxonomy (GTDB): domain Bacteria; phylum Pseudomonadota; class Alphaproteobacteria; order Sphingomonadales; family Sphingomonadaceae; genus Blastomonas. Next base: position 13,034 of record NZ_JAUCZC010000005.1, on the reverse strand, counting down.
CGTCAATTCCGAAGATCGGTGCATCCGGCGAGCGGACCACACCCAGAACTTCGCCATGCGTGTCGACAACCGAGATCGAAGCCTGCATCCGGCTGTCGAGCGGCCGGCGGATCTGCGCACGCGCGCGGGTCAGCACGGTGAACGCCTCTTCCAGGATCGCACGAACCTCGGCAGCGGTCAGCGGCTGCGAATTGCTAGCGGTGTCGGTCCCGGCGCGGATCGGATAACGGTTGTTGCCCGCGCCATCGGTCAGGATGAAGGCATCGGAGTTGCTGAACTCGGCTGCGCGCGCGGCGCGGATGCCCGATGCCTCGGTGCCGTAAGGCGTGCCCGCGATGATCGTCGCGGTGCTGTAGCCGCGCACCGCGACAATCGCGCCTGCGCTGCCGTTGATAGCGGCGAAGTTGCCCGAGACCGCCCCGATGTCGCTGGCGAGAATGTCGCTGAACCGCAAGCTGGTGCCATCGACCGTGATCCGGTCGGCGCGGATGGCTTCCGCGGCAGCAAAGCCTTGCGTGCCGGCAAACGCGATCGCTTCTTCGGGGTCGATGTCGCGGTCGAGGATGTTGGGGTCGAAGCCGTAGTCGCCGTCGCCCATCACTCCGATGGCCCCTACCACCACACCGTTCTTGTAGAGCGGCAACCCGCCGGGGTCGGCTGCGAGCCCCAAAGGTGCGCGTTTGGGCCCGATCAGCGCCGATGCGCCGCCCGCTGATTGGAAGCGCGCGTTGAGATCCGAACACGGCAGCTGGCTGAACTGCACCCCGAACAGCGGTCCGCTTTCCAGCCCGCGCGTGGACGGCGCAGGCGGGAAGTGCTGCTGGACGATCTGGCTGGCGGTGCGGCTCGAAAACGCGTTGCCGCCGCTCGACAGATACGCCCCGGTCACCGCCTTGGAGATCGCCGCCATCTCGGCAGGGACGTCGAGCCCCTGCGCATCGACCAAGGGGCTGTTCAATCCCGCTTCGGTCATCGCGCTGGTTCGCGCCATCGCGCGCGCGCCGTTCATCCGGAAGACCCCGAGCACATTGCCGACCCGGTCGACGACCGCGATCACCGAAGGCAGGTTGCGGCGCTGTGCCTCGCTCACCGCCTGCGCGATGATGGTCTGCACTTCGGCAACGCTGAGCGATTCTTGTGCGGGCGCGACGAAGTTGCCGCCGGCAGGTGGCGGAGCCGGATTGGGGGTCGGCGTCGGGCTGGGCGCGGGCGTGGTGCCGCTGCTGTTGCCGCCTCCGCACGAGGTGAGCACCAGTGCCATCGCCGCCAGCGACGTCGCCATCTTGCCGACGCGCATCATGCCGCAAAGCCCTGCGCGGGCCGGGCAAAGCGCTCTGCGGCCCCTATAGCGACGATCCCATCAGGCACCTGGAAACTCACCACTTGCGTCATCTCCCTGCCGCCCGGATCACTGCAGCGACCGGATGGTGCGCACGGCGCCGCCCAGTGCCCGGCGAAACTCCAGCGGCTTGTATGAATTGGGCTCTGCAACAGCGGCATAAGCCTGGTTGATCTGCGCGCGCAGCGAGGTGGCCGAACCCGCGGACACCTGGCCCTGCGTCACCAGGCCGCTGAGCAAGGTATCGACCGCCATCACCGCCTGCACCGAGCCTTCATAATCGGTAAAGCGCGGGGATATCGCCTCGCTGGCGATCGATTCCATGATCGCAAAAGTCTGCGCGCGGGTGAAATCGCTGCGGCTGAAACGGTCGGCGAGGGTCATCGCGGTCTGCCGCAGCCGGTTTGCGGCTTCCACCGCCGGGCCCCTGCCCTGCGCCATGGCAGCGTGGAAGGCGCGTGCGTGGCCTTCATACTGCGAGGCAAGTTCGGGCGCGGCGATCCGTACGGCGGCCGAGAGCATGATCATGTTCTCGTCATTGTACGGCGGCATGCCCGAGGGGATCGGGCGCCCAGGATTGCCGAGCTTCGCAGGACGCGCATCCTCTTCGTCATAAATCCTGCGGTGACAGCTGTGGCAATCGAAGAAATAGAATTCGGGGAACATGCCTTCGGTGCCCAGCCCGGGCTTGCCGAACAGGCTCAGCGAGCGCTCGAGCGCGATCGCCTGGCCCACCGCCCACATCCGCATCGAGTTGGCCTTGCCCTTGCGCTGGCGATAATCGGCGTCTTCGTCGTGGTGCTGGGTCAGCGTCGAGAACAGATCGACCTCGAAGGCGATCCGCGGGTGCCCCGCTGCCATGATCCGGTGGTTGACGAACTGTCCCGGCGCGTCGCTGCCCAGATGGCAGTCGAGGCAGACACCTGCGCGCGCCTGCGCGTTTTCGAGCGGGATCATGCCTTGCGAAACGTTGCGGCCGTGGCTGGTGCCGGTGGCGTAGTGGCTTGCAAGCCAGCCCGATGCGGCACCATGACACGCTTCGCAGCTCACCCCGTCACTGACCTGATAGCGCGGGCCCTTGGCGGCGGCGGGCGTCGAATGGCACCCCAGGCACATCGCGGCAGAGCGCGGATCGCCGATCCCCAGTTTCTTGCCGATCGCCAGGCTGCGCGGCTCGCCGAGCACACGATAGGCTCGCGAATGCGCGCCGCCGGGGGTCGATTCTTCCTGCCAGCGCCACAATTCGTCCTGCCGGACGACTTCGCCATCGGCCTCGTTGCGGCCATGGCAGGTCGAGCCTGCGCAGCTGCCGACACCCATATGGGTGCCCGATGCGGCGCGCGCAGCCTGTGCCTCGAGCCTTTCGGCCCCTGCGAGATTTGCGATGAAGAAGGCGCCGATGGCCAGCGCGGTGATCCCGAAAACTGCCAACGCAGTCCGAACGCCACCCACGCGCGAGTCGGCCCAAAGCCCTGAAATGTGCCCCAAAATGTGCATCGTCGCTTTTACCCCCGGCCCCATGCAGGACCGGCCCCCGATAGACTAACGATGCGACCCCTTAGTCTTGTCTTGCAGAACCTTATCGCCGGTTCGCCCTCCACTTTCAAGGCAATCCTTCGATAGGGGCCGCAATTTATCCAGTGCGCCGCGCGCGCCGATGCGCAATGGTCTGCTTGCCGCAGCGTAGAGCATTTGGCATGCTCGGTGCCGGTTGGGGAGTTGATGACATGCCGCTTGGACTTGGTTTTGCAGACGGTGCCTGGCTCGGACACCTGGCCTTCCTGATCCTGGCGATCGCGCTGATCGCTCCGCCGATGCCGTGGATGCGACTCGGCATCGTGCTGTCCTCGCTCGCCGGACTCGGCTTTGCGCTGGGATTTGCCAACGATCTGGGGCTCGCCTTCTGGTTCTTCGTGCTGCTGGTGATCGGCGCGTCGATGCTGTTCCGCTACCTCGTGGCAGAACGCAACTCGCGCTTTTCATCCGAGGAGGAGGCATTGCGGGCCAGCTTCATGGGCGAAATGACCCGGGCCGGCGCGCGGCACCTGATGGACCAGGGCAATTGGATCACCGGACGCGGCGGCGAAGTGCTGATCAACGAGGGCGAGGCGATCAGCCACCTGTTCTATCTGCACGATGGCGCCGCAGAGATTTCGCTGCACGGCCAACACGTCGGTGCCGTGGCCAGCGGTGACCTGATCGGCGATGCAACCGCGCTCAGCGGCGCGCCAGCAACAGGAACGGTGCGGCTGACGACAGACAGCCGCTTCTGGTGCGTTTCCGCGCCCAAATTGCGGCAATATCTCGATCTGCATCCCGATGCGCGCACGGTGATCGAGCGCCAGATCAACAGCGCGCTCGACCGCAAGCTGCGCGCCGCCAACGCCGCGCTGGCCGGGGAGTGAGCGCTCAACACCGCATGTAATGCCCCGTCACCCCCGCGAACGCGGGGGTGACGATTCTGCGCCAACGCCGACGAAATAGCGGGATTCCCGCTTTCGCGGGAATGACGAGCGAGGATAGGTAAACGCTCAGGCTGGACTATTCAGCCTCAAAGCTGCGGGCCGAGCACCTGGTCGATGCCGTGGACCATGCCGTTGCTCGCCGCCAGATCGGGCAGCGCGATCGAGCCGACGTTGCCACTGGCATCGGCCAGCCGGATCTGATCAAGTTCGACCGACGCATTGAGCTTCTCGCCCTGCAGCGTCACGATCTCGATACTGCCGCCATTGTCGCCGATCCGCTTGCGCAGGTCGGCTGCGGTCAGCCTTCCGGGAATCACATGATATTTGAGCACCGTCGCCAGCCGCGCCTTGTTGGCGGGCAGCAGCAATTCGGCCAGTGTATCGACGCCCAATTTGTCGAACGCGCCGTTGTCGGGCGCGAACAGCGTCATCGGCGTATCGGCGCCCAGCTCCGCGCCAAGTTCAGCCGCCTTGATCGCGCGGGCGAGCGTCGACAGATCGGGGTTGCGCAGCACCACCTCATCGACGCGCAGGATGGCCGCAGGCTCGCCATCGGCGGTAGCTTCGGCAACTTCCAGGCTCTTGGGATCGATCCGCTTGACCGGATCGCCCCCGCCATCCTGGCTGCCACAGGCCGCGACGGTAAGGGTCAGACCCATCAGGGCAGCAACGGCTTGTGAACGCATGATAATCTCCAAATAGTCCGGCCAATGAGGTTCAGCACTATGGCTTAGCCCCCAAGCGTCAGGCTGGGCCCTGCTTGTCGAGGAAAACGAAATCCCGCTCCAGGCTCAGCATATGGGCACCGCCATCGACGAAAAGCAACTGGCCCGTCATCGCGGACGCGTCGGCAAGGTAACGCACCGCACGTGCAATGTCTTGCGGGTCTGACAACCGGCCCAGCGGCATGCGTGCGGCGAGCCGTGCCATTTGCGCGTCGTCGAAGTCGCTGGTCGCCAACGTCAGCCCTGGCGCGACCCCGTTGACCCGTGCGCGCGCACCGAACGCGCGCGCCAGCGTCCGGATCGATTCGGCCAGCGCCTGCTTGGACAGGGTATAGGACAGCTGGTCGCCATTGGGGTTGCGGACGCGCTGGTCGATGATCTGGACGATCGCGGGTTGCGCCCCCTCGCCTGCCGCCGCGACCAGATCGCGCGCGAGCAGCACCGGTGCGAAAGTGTTGACCGCGAAGTGATCGCTCAGCATCTGCGGCGTCATGCTGGCCAGATCGTCATAGTCGAACATCGACGCGTTGTTGACCAGCAGATCGGGGGCGCGGCCGAAATGCGCGACCACCTGCGCGATCAGCGCGGCGGGCGCATCGGGGCGCGCGAGATCGGCGACGAAGCCGTGCCATTGCGTGTCACAGGCTGCCAGCGTGCCTGCCAGGTCGGTATCGGGAACCGCATCGCTGTGCCCATGCAGCGCAAGCGTCCATCCGGCGCGCGCCAGTTCGGCGGCGATAGCCGCGCCCACCCGGCGGCATCCGCCGGTGACGAGCGCAAGGCGCGAGGGATTGCCCTGAGGGCTCACCGGCGCGTCCGGGTCAGCGTGATGCCGATCGATTCGTTATGCTCGGCGATCGCCAGCTTGATGATCTTGACTGTCAGCCGGTGGATACGCGGATCCTGCAAAAACAACGTCTCGATGACATGATCGGCGACCGCCTCGATCAGCGTGAAATGCACCCCCTGGGGCAGCGCGGTCGATGCGGCGTGCTTGAGGTCCATATAGTTCTTGGATGCCGACAGCGGCGTATCGGGCGCATAATGGTCCTGCGCCAGCATCTGCGCCTGGATCGTGAAACGCAGCGGCTGCGGCAGCTTGGTCTCTTCCGAGTAAATCCCGGTGAGGACGTTGACGTCGAAATCGGCGATCTCGAGGATCAAGCTGTCTGGTGTGGTGTCGATCAAAATGGGTGGCCTGTTCTATGATGTCTGCTGCTCGTCACCCCGGCGCACGCGGGGGTCCCGCTAAAATCTGTAACCACGGCGCGAAAGCGGGATTCCCGCGTTCGCGGGAATGACGAACCCGCGCGTTGGCAAATTGCGCGGGGCAACGCAAGCGCTCAACCGTTCGACCAGCGCGCAAAGATCGCGGTGGGCAGCAGCCGCCCGCCGGCTTGCTCGCGCACCGCTAGCTCACCGACCTCGACCGTCCCCGGCAGATCGGCGAAATGCGCGGCGAGCAGTTCGCCCAGCGCCAGTGCCGACATCCGCACCGCATAGACGGTGAGGAAGAGGCAGCGCGAGCGATCATCGAGCAGCTTGCGACAGTCTGCGATCAGGCCGGGCAGATGCTCCTCGAGCTTCCACACCTCGCCCTCGGGGCCGCGCCCGAACTTGGGCGGATCGAGCAGGATCGCATCATAGCGCTTGCCGCGGCGAACCTCGCGCGCGGCGAACTTGACGCAATCGTCGACCAGCCAGCGGATCGGCAGGTCTTCCATCCCCGACAGGCCTGCGTTGACCCGAGCGGCTGCGACCGACTTTTTCGAGGCATCGACATGCGTGAGTTCGGCCCCTGTCGCCGCCATCGCCAGCGTACCGACCCCGGTATAGCCGAACAGGTTGAGCGCCTTGGCGGCCTCGTCACCGTCATGCCGACCAATCTGACCGCGCAGCCAGCGCCACACCGGATCCATATCTGGGAAAAACCCAAGATGCCGGAACGGGGTATTGAGCGCGGTCAGCCGCACCTCCTCCCACGCCAGCGGCCAGCCATCGCGCGGCACGTTGGATTCAAGCTGCCACTTGCCGCCGCCATCCTCGTCCGATCCAGGGATGAATGCGCCATCGGCGTCCCAATCGGGAAGCGTCGTCGGCCACATCGCCTGCGGCTCGGGACGGACGAACCGATAGGGACCATAGGCCTCGAACTTGCGCCCGGCGCCGCTGTCGATCAGCGTATAGTCCTCGCGCGGCTCGCCGATCATCAGCACCGGTTGCGGATCGAGGGCGGCCATAAGCGAACGTCAGCCCTTGGCCGGAACGGCGCGGGCGGCGATGTAATCGCGCACGGTGGTGTAATCGCCCGCAAGCTTGTCGAATTTCTCGGCGCGCTCGAACAGGTCGCCGACACGGGTGGGCAGGCGCGGGCGCAGGCCCGTCGCGCGCTCGACCGCATCGCGGAACTTGGACGGGTGGGCGGTTGCTAGGGTAACGCACGGAATCGCCCGGTCGAGCGTGCCTGCATCCTGCAGCCGGTGCGCCGCGCCAAGTCCGATCGCGGTGTGCGGATCGAGCACCTGTCCCGCGTCATCCCAGGCCCGCCGCATGGCAATCCCCATCTCTTCCGGATCGACGCTCGCACTGGCGAATATGCCTTCCGCGCCTGTGCGCATCGCGGGCGTGAGCTGCATCGCCTTGCTCGCCTCGAAGCCCTGCATGCGCGCGGCGGTCAGCGCGCCATCGCGGCCTTCCAGATCGAACAGCAGCCGCTCGAAGTTGGAACTGACCTGAATATCCATCGAGGGCGCCGCGGTGGGCGTGACGCTGCCTGCCGAATAGTCCCCGGCGCTGAGCGCGCGGTGGAGGATGTCGTTGACGTTGGTCGCCACCACCAGCCTTGCGATCGGCAGTCCCATCTGGCTGGCGACGTAGCCTGCGAAGACATCGCCGAAATTGCCGGTAGGAACCGAGAACGCGACCGGACGGTGCGGCGCGCCAAGCTGCAAGGCTGCGGCGAAGTAATACACGATCTGCGCCATCAGCCGTGCCCAGTTGATCGAGTTGACCGCCGAGAGCGTGAACCTGCCGGCAAAATCGGGATCGCCGAACATCCGCTTCACCATCGCCTGGGCATCATCGAAGCTGCCATCGATCGCGATGTTGTGCACGTTGGGGGCCAGAACCGTGGTCATCTGCCGCCGCTGCACGTCCGACACCCGGCCATCGGGGTGAAGCATGAAGATATCGACCTTCTCGCGCCCCGCGACAGCATCGATCGCCGCCGATCCGGTATCGCCCGAGGTCGCACCGACGATGGTCAGGTGCGTATCGCGGTTGCTCAGGAAGCGCTCGAACAGATGGCCGAGCAATTGCAGCGCGACATCCTTGAACGCAAGCGTCGGCCCATGGAACAGCTCGAGCAGCCAATTGCTCTGATCGAGCTGCACCAGCGGCGTCACTGCCTTGTGCGAAAACCGGCCATAGGCCGCCTCGCACAGACCGTGCAGTTCTTGCTCGGTCAGGCTGCCCGCGACATAGGGTGCCATAATCTTCACCGCGAGATCGACATACGACAGCCCCGCCATCGCCGCGATCTCGGCTTGCGTGAACTTGGGCCAGCTCCGCGGAACATAAAGCCCGCCATCGCTCGCCAAACCCGCCAGCGTCACGCCCTCGAAATCGAGCGCCGCTGCCTTCCCCCTGGTGCTGATATAGTCCATGGGATGGACCCGTTAGCGACCCTGCCTGCCGCTTGCAATGGCCGCGTCAGTCTTCGGGGCTTTCGTAGAACATCAGGACGGCGGGTCCTTCGGGGGTTTCGATCTCGCCATGCTCGACAAAGCCCGCGCGGACATAGGCGCTGCGCGCGCGCTGGTTGTGCGGATCGGGATCGATGCACAGCACCCGAACGCCCTGCGCATTGAGCTGCTTGGCGAGCATCGCCAGCAGCTTTGCGCCGTGCCCCTTGCCGATCAGCGAGGGCACGCCGATGAAGCAATCGACCGCGCGCGCGCCCTGCGGCAGATCCTGCAGATGCTTTTGCGGCCAGGCATGGACCTCGAAATGCTGGATATAGGCGATTGGATAGCCATCGAGCATCCCGATCAGCTGCACCATGTCGGGATTGTCCATATCCTCTTCGATCAGCGCCAGCTCGTGCTTGGGATCGCCCCACCACTTGCGGACCTCGGGGGTTTCCAGCCACGAGGTAATCAGGGGCAGATCGGAATGGGTAACCCTATGGAAGCCGTAATAATGTCCGCCCTGCATGGTCTCTCCTTACGGCATCACGCGGACGATCAGGATCGTGCCCGCCTTGCGACTGCCAGACCATATATAACGGCAGCCAGCCCCGCGAATAAAAACCATTGTATTGCATAGGCCCAATGATTGTTCGGAATGTCCTCGGGCGAAGGTGGTTGCACAGCCTCGAGACCCGCAACCGGCGGCGCTGCGACCAGCCGGATCAGGTGCATGCTGTCGGGCGCGATCACGCCGGTGACCTGCCCGCCGGTCCAGTCGGGATCATCGGGACGCAGCGACCACCCGGCCACGACCTGCGCGCCCGGGCCTTCGGCCCCGGTCGAACATGACGCAATGTGCACCCAGCCCGCCCGCCCCCGCGCATTGCGTCCGCTCGCCGAACGCCAGCCGGTAACGGTGAGGCAATTGACCGAGGATTCCCGATACAGCGGCAGCGCGTCGCGATCGGGCACCGACGGCCATGCCACGGCAGGCCGTTGCGAAGCAGTCGCATACTCGTCGAGGAGCGCCTCTTTCCAAGCCATGCGCTGCAGCTGCCAGACACCCAGCGCGATCATGATCGCGATGGCGATGCCGACGATCACCGTCGGCCATAACGGCAGGCGCTTCATGGCTGTTCCTTCGTATCGTCCGCGACCCGCCCCTCACGGACCTCCGCGCGCGCCTCGTGGATCAACATCATTGCTTTGGAAACCCTGAGCGACAGCAGCACCAGCGCCGTGGTGATCGGTACCCACAGCACGATGTGGACCCAGAAGGGCGGGCTGGCCTGGACCTGAAGCACCAGCGCAAAGGCGCACACCAGCGCGCCAATGACCAGGATCAGGAACGCCGCCGGGCCATCGCCGACGTTAAACGCGGAAAAATCGTGTCCGCAGGCACGGCACTTGGCTGCGAAGCGAACCCAGCCGGCAAACAGCGTGCGCGAGCCGCAGGCCGGGCATTCGCCAAAAAGGGCAGCCTGGACCAGACCAGACTGCCCTTTGTCGACAGGCGTATCATCCATGATGACCGCGCCGATTCATAAGGTGAGGATCAATGCGTCACCGCGCCCCAGCCACCCCAGACATAGATGACGAGGAAGAGGAACAGCCACACCACGTCAACAAAGTGCCAGTACCAGGCAGCCGCTTCGAAGCCGAAATGCTGCTTGGGGGTGAAGTGACCCTTATAGGCGCGAACCAGGCAGACGATCAGGAAGATCGTGCCAACCAGAACGTGGAAGCCGTGGAAACCCGTCGCCATGTAGAACGCCGAACCATAGTTCAGATCCTTGAACGGGAACGGTGCCACAGCGTATTCATACGCCTGGACGCTGCTGAACAGCAGGCCCAGCAGGATGGTGACCCACAGACCCTTGATCAGGCCGTCACGATCGCCGTTGATCAGCGAGTGGTGCGCCCAGGTCACGGTGGTGCCCGAGCACAGCAGGATCAGCGTGTTGAGCAAAGGCAGTTCGAATGCGTTGAGCACTTCGACACCCTGCGGAGGCCAGGTTCCGCCAATCACCTCTGCCGACGAGGGGAACAGCGAGAAATCGAACCACGCCCAGAACCAGCCGACGAAGAACATGACTTCCGACGCGATGAACAGGATCATGCCGTAGCGCAGGTGCAACTGCACCACCGGGGTATGGTCGCCCGCATGCGCTTCCTTGACGACCTGCGCCCACCAGAAATACATCGTTGCGACCACGGCTGCGGTGCCGGCGTAGAATACGATACCCATCGTATCGATGCTCTGCATCCACAGGATGGCCCCTACGGCCATGAGCAGCGCCGACATCGATCCGGCAAACGGAATGATGCTGGGCGGCAAAATATGATAATCGTGGTTCTTTGTTCCGGCCATCGGTCTGGTCCCTGTCGTCCCTAAAGCGTCTTTAAACTAAGCCCTTAACTGCCCTTATTCGCCTGGTCCAGCGGGTAAAAGGTGTAGCTGAGGGTTATCTCTTCGATATCCTTGGTCTCCGGATCGGTCATGATCGCGGGGTCCACATAATAGATCACCGGCATCCGCACCTTCTCGCCCGGCTGCAGCGTCTGCTCGGTAAAGCAGAAGCACTGGACCTTGGCGAAATAGCGCCCGGCCTGCACCGGCGTAACGTTGAACGTCGCGGTGCCGGAGACCGGCTGGCTCGACAGATTCTCTGCCTCGAACGCGGCCATGTCGCGCGCGCCGATGGTGATCTTTTCGGTCGGGTTCTCCGGCTTGAAGCGCCAGGGCAGTGCCGAGGACACGTTCGAATCGAACCGGACGGTGATCTGCTTGTCAGTCACGACGAACGCCGAGGCATCGGCCTCGCTGACCTTCATCGTCGTGCCGCCGAAGCCCGTCGCCTCGCAGAACATGCGGTAGAGCGGAACGGCGGCGTAGCCCATGCCGAGCATGCCGACCGCGAAACACAAAGCCAGAAGAGCAGCGCGCCGGTTGCGACGCGACATCTCGGGATTGAGCGTTGCAGCGTTCATCCCCACACCCCGATCTTCACGATGGTGATGACATAGAACATCACGCACAAGGCGATGAGGATGCCGGCCATGAACAAGGCGCGGCTGCGCTGGCGCGCGCGCAACTGCGCCAGCACCTCGGGATCGTTGAAATCGGGAGTCGGGCGATCGGTCATGCGGCAATCACCGGAACCACGGCACGATCAATGACCAGCGCGGTGAAGATCATGAACAGATAGACGATCGAATAGGCAAATAGCTGCTTTTCAGGCTTCAGCGTATCGCCTTCGCCCGCCACGCGGAAGCCCACGCGCGCCGCCAGCAGGACGAAGAAGCCGGTCAGCAGCAGCGCGCTGATGCCATAGGTCCAGCCGACCAGGCCCAGCGCGAAAGGCGCGAGCGTGGTCGCGAGCAGCACCAGCGAATAGCCGAACACCTGGTGCCGGGTCGACTTCTCGCCAGCGACGTTGGGCATCATCGGAATGCCGACGCGCGCGTAATCCATCTTCACGAACAGCGCGAGCGCCCAGAAGTGCGGCGGGGTCCAGAAGAAGATGATCGAAAACAGCAGGATCGGCAGCATCGTGACGTCGCCGGTTACCGCCGCCCAGCCGATCACCGGCGGGAACGCCCCTGCCCCGCCACCGATGACGATATTCTGCGCCGTGTTGGGCTTGAGCCACACGGTGTAGATCACGGCATAATAGAAGATCGAAAAAGCCAGAATTCCCGCGGCCAGCCAGTTGACCGCCAGCCCCATGATCACCACCGAAAAGCCCGACAGCGCCAGACCGAACTGCAGCGCGGCCTCGCGGTCCATGCGGCCTGCGGGGATCGGGCGGTTGGCGGTGCGCTTCATCAGCGCGTCGAGGTCGGACTCGTGATACTGGTTGAGGGCGGCAGCACCGCCCGCCCCCATGGCAATGCACAGGATCGCGACGAAGCCGATCACCGGATGGATCGTGCCGGGCGCCGCGAGCAAGCCGCACAGCCCGGTGAACACCACAAGGCGAATCACGCCGGGTTTGGTCAGCGCCCAGAAATCGCGCCAGTGCGCGGGCATGATGGCGCCTTGCTGGCCATGCACGGTGCCCGCGTGGAGATCAATCTGCTGAACGGCGTCGGTCATTTTACTCAATACCCAAATGGCAAACCCCTCCCGAGCCGGGAGGGGCTGCGGGCCGGATCAGGGATAGCCCTTCACCGGCCCTTTCAGAGGCCCGATATGCGCCCGGTCACTTGATGACGGGGAGCGTTTCGAACTGGTGGAACGGCGGCGGGCTGGACAGGGTCCATTCCAGCGTCGTGGCACCTTCGCCCCAGTAGTTGCCTTCGGCACGACGGCCGGCAACCAGCGAGTAGGCGATGTTGATGAAGAAGATCACCATGCCGGCCGCCATGATCGCATAACCAATCGACGCGATCTCGTTCCAATAGGCGAACGCCTCAGGATAATCGGGATAGCGACGCGGCATGCCCTGACGACCCAGGAAGTGCATCGGGAAGAACAGGATGTTCACGCCGATGAAGAAGATCCAGAAGTGCAGGTGGCCCAGCAGCTCGCTGTAGTGGCGGCCGCTCATCTTGGGGAACCAGTAATAGAAGCCCGCGAAGATCGAGAACACCGCACCCAGCGAGAGCACGTAGTGGAAGTGCGCGACCACATAATAGGTGTCGTGCAGGTTGTCATCGACACCGCCATTGGCAAGCACGACGCCGGTCACGCCGCCCACGGTGAACATGAAGATGAAGCCCAGAGCCCAGACCATCGGGGTCTTGAAGGTGAGCGATCCGCCCCACATCGTCGCGATCCACGAGAAGATCTTGATGCCCGTGGGCACCGCGA
>NZ_JAUCZC010000004.1 GCF_030373265.1 Blastomonas sp. | reverse complement strand
TACCGCCAAGACCCGAATTTACTCTTGCATCTTTCGGGGCGTCCACAGATGGGAAACGGAGCAGCAGGATTCGGCTCTGCAACAGTCAGAAACGGACATTCTTCTGTTATGAGCGACGGCGGCTTCGGGGCAGAAGTTGGTGACACACGCTGCCTGTCAGAGGACATCGCGATCCGTCATATGCCAGGGAGCACCGCGTTCACAGCGCTTGAGAAGTCGGGCACGACCTTCGCAAGCCAATCGACGAGATCGACTGTCGTCGTGGCTGGATTGCGATAGCCTGCCGCCTGCTTGTGAAGTGCGACCAGCACGGGATCAGCGTCGTATTTGAGACGCTCCGTCAGAAAAACGTCAGGGCTCATCGCGACAATGCCATCGGGCATGGTGCTGAAATCCTTGAGGTTCAACGTGACGACGATGCCGGCTCCCGCCTTTTTGGCGGCAGCCGCAACGTGGCGATCCTTGGGATGGTTGGGCATCTTCGCCTCAAGCGTTTCCCAGCCTTGCACCATCGCGTCGGGAAAGGCGGCTTCCATCGCCTGCATCAGGGACGCCGCCTTGCTGGCGTCCATGCGATGCTGATCGATCAGGTTGCGGCTAACTTCATCCAGAATCTTTGCCGACCAATACACGCGGAAACACCCTGCTGCGGCGACGCGCAGCAAGGTGTCCCGCAAGATCATCGGGAACAGAACATCTGCATCAAGGACGGCGATCGGAGTCACGGTCATTCCTTCGACTTGGCCGCCTTTGGCTGGCGCAGCACGGTGCGCTTCGGTGCCGGCTCGGCTTCCGCCGGCCGCTTTGCGGCATTGAGCTTAGCTTGCGCGCGCGTAACGTCGTTTGCGCCGACATCGATCGCGCGTTCGAGGAACGCACTCATCGTCGCTTCTTGCAGCCCGGCGAGTGCCGGCGGATCATAAGGCCCTGTGCCTTGGCACTTCTTCTTTTCCCACAGGTTGAGCAGGACCAGATTAGGATTGGGAAGAAAGGCGAGCCCGAACTTCTGGGCGCCGCTGGCTTCGATCTCAACAAAGCCGAACTCCTCCAGCAGCTTCATCCGCTCTTGCCAGACGCGCACGCCGCGCGGACCGGTAAAGCCCGACGCATAAGGAAGATCGGGAGACCGGGCGAGGCGGACGAATCCGTTGTCCCAAGTCGCGCAGAATAGAGCGAAATAGGTCGGGCCGAGCGGCTTTCCCTTGGACAGCTCGTCGATCGCGCGCATCACCATTGGCATGGTCTTGGGGACCGTTGCATAACCGTCATGTTTGTTGCGATCCCACAGCCGATCCGCCGCATCCGCAAAATAGGTATCGCGCAGCTCGACGTCTTTCGACCGAACCGCCTTCCCCTTTTTTGTCGTCAATGCCATCGATCAAATCTCCTTCGTCCCTATCTCTATAGCCTTGAATATAAATACATTATCGCGCAAAAACAGAGGCATAAGCAAGTAATGCTGCGCAAGAATCGACATCAATCCGGCGATTTCGATGTAGCTTGGCGCCTCATATAAGTCACGAAGGACCCTCTAGGTGACGCGAATGTGGCAGCTGGACGGCCAAAAACCGAGTGTTATCCTGAACTTAGGCGAGGTCCATATGTGCTACATGTGCTACGGTGCTATACTGTGCTGACCTGTGCTCCGATGTGCTCCAGTCGGGGGGATAGCCAAGGGGGTGCTTTTAGTTGCGTTTGAGTCGTTTATGATCCATATGAAGCTTATGACGGCAGCAGCGAAAATCACAACGAAGCGAACACGACCGAAGCCCGACAGGATAGCTTCGGTCGATCAGGCCGTTGCCGCACGCCTTGCGATCGCGCTTCAGCCAAGCGCGTCACGCGGCCCGCACGTTCAGGTAATCGACCGCGACGGGCATCGCATCGACTTGCCGGAAACGCTGGCGACGGTTGTGGCGCGCGCCGCGTCGCTGATGTCCGAAGGGCATAAGGTCTCCGTCATCGCCGACGACGAGATGTTGACGACGCAGGCGGCTGCCGAGCGCTTGAACGTATCGCGTCAATATGTTGTCCGCCTCGTCGACCAGGGCACGCTCCCGTCGATCAAGGTCGGTACGCACCGTCGCCTTCGTCTGGCTGATGTGCTGGTCTACAAGGCCCAGCGGGACGTGGACCGGGATGCCGCGCTCGATCGACTGGCGGCAATGAGCGAAGATGTCGGCGGTTATCAGCTTGACGATTGAGCGGTTTGGCTGGCGCCTCCGGCCCAGCCGGGAAGCTTGCCGAGATCATCGAGTTCGGCGCGGCGCAGTCCGTCGAATATCTCCGGAAACAATCGCGCAGCGCCCGACCAGATCGGGTGGCCGGGCGCGATCTGCTCACTCTCCAGTTTGGCGTGCTCGAACGCGCGCGCCAGCGACGTGCGGACAAGCCGGTCGCGGGCAGGCGTCGCACGCAACATCGTCTCGATCAAGGTAGCGAAGGGCATGAACGCCTGCGCTGCGAGCTTGGCATTGAGCATTGATGTCAGGGCACTGGCATCATTGTATCGCGTCACATAAACGCGATCCTTCCCTGTGGTCGCCGTCCTGGCGATCGAAAACAGGATCGCCGCAAGCTCAGCGAAAAGCCGGTCGCCTCGCACAAATTGTTCCGACCAGCATCGCCGCTTCCAGGGGCTAAGCTCAGGGACGAAAGCCTTGATCGAATCCCAGGCGGGGATGAAACAAGGCTCGTCAAAGGGGTAGTCGAACTCGGCAGGGGGTGCTTCCTTGAAGGCCTCCCACCATTTCGCACGGCCGGCACGACAATAATCGAGCAGCCGATCCGAACGGCGGTCCTCGATGAACACAGCGCGGCCGGAGCTGCGATCGAGGTCGTCGAGCGCGACCAGGCGCGGCTTTAGGAAGCCGCCACGATCGTTCTCGAGCAGGCCGGTCAGGACCAGCGTGTTTCGCGTGCTCGATGCAGCGACCGCGTCGTCATCGAACAGAAAGGCGTTGCCGCGCTGCAGGGTGATGACGTCATGAAAACCCTGCGGCAGCTCGGCGTCGAGCGTCCGGAACACCCACAGCAATGCGACACCCTCCGCTTCGTAATGGATATGGCGCGCGACGATCTCGGGCGCGAACGGTTTGGAGAGCTGGACCTCGATCGCGAATTTCCCCAGCCCGTCGATCTCGGCATAGACGTCGGGATAACGCCCACGCGCGGCAATCGACGGCCGCCGATAGGTATCGACCGTCACCAGCCGGCACCGTGGATCCTGCTCCAGCACGGTCGCGATCGTCTCGCACATCCAGCGATGCAATGCAGATTCCTGATGGCCGTGATATTGCGCGGCGCGAGCGTCGTCCGGCTTCAGGTTAACCCCCTGATACCAAGGGCAATCGGCAGGGCTTTCCGGGTAATGGGCATAGACCGGCGCGTGGCCGCCGCTGGCATAATGCGACCGGATGAAGACCGGACCCTTGCACAGCCGGCATCGCGCCAGCGGGTTGAGCGGATCGATCTGGCGTTGGCGGTTGATCTCGCTGCGCAGATGATCCCAGGTCGCGCGCGGCATTGCCATCAACTGCTGGATCGAAACCGCGCCGCGCGGCAGCGCGAAATCGGCAATTTCAATCGTCCGCTGCATGGTTCGTCGATGATCTGCGCGTGGTCTGACGCGATGGACGGTGGAGCTTGGCTATCCGAAATGGCAGCTTCAGCGCTTCGTGATTGTCGACGATCCAGCGCATCTGCTCGGCGCTGAGCTTGTCCGACGACGACTTGACCTCGACTAGCAGGAATTCATCGGCGCGGTGGAGAAGCAAGTCGGGCCAACCCAGATAGCGTCCCCAATAGTCGTCAACCAGGTAGCGCAGGATCGCGAGCACGGTCTTAGCGGGCAGGATTTCGATCAAGTGCCGGGCGCGCTCGACATCGGTGTCGCGATGGGCCCAGAGATATTGCCGCAGCCGTTCGCTCGGCTCCCGCCAATAATCGAACAACCAAAGCAGCTGCCCGCGATCAGCGTGACCGTCCGACGTGAAGAAGAACTGAAAATGCTCGTCGAGCGCCTCGCGTCGGCGCCGGCCATAGCCCGGCGTGCCGAAATCCTCGGGCAGGTGCATCCAGATTTGCTCGCCGGGCACGCGCGCCGCGAAGGCGGTCCGCGACCCGAAACTCACCATCCGGTTCTTGGTATCGGCCGGATCCTCGATGAGCAGCCACATCAACACGCCGAACAAAGCGTGCAACGGCACGCTTTCGAGCGGCATCGCAGACCAGCCCATCGCGGCGTAATGATGCGCCACAAACGCCTCGGGGGAAACGATTGCACCTTTGAGCATGACGACGGCGCCCTTTTGCGGTGTTGCCGCATAGTCGGGAGAGAAGGCGTCGATCGCCACGTCGTATCGGGATAACACGTCGGCTTGGGAGGGCTCGCGCATATCGTAGAGTGGCGCGAAGGCGTGCAGCGCCTTGATCTCGTCGAGCACCTCGCTCGCGATCCGCTTGCGCGCGGTGCCCGCTTCCTCAGGGGAAGCCTGAGGATTGGTAGCCTCCCAATCGGCAAAGCGCTCGGTCTCGCGGAAGAAGAGCTCGCGCCAATAGAAGCGTTTGATCTTGCTCGTGCGGCCCGGGATCGCCGCGCCCGGCGCGGGCTGCAGCGGCAGGCCACGACAGCCGTTGCAGGTAGCCGGTCGGAAGCCATGCGTGACCGGCACGCGCTCCTGCGTGTCGAGCTCACAGCCCTCAGACAGCTGGTGTGCGAGGAAGCGCTGCCCGAAGGGCTCGTCGCAGACGCACATCATCACGGCGCCGCAGTCGGCGCAGCGATATTTGCGGATCAACTCGTGCTGGTTGAGGCAGACAACACTAGTATGATCGCACCCGCTCGGACCCGACATCGCGGTCAGGCCTTCTTGGGCACGAAGATATGCGTCAGCGTCTGCCCGGCGGGGACGACCGTCACATAGCCGATGGTGAAGGGGAGTGGCGCTTGATCCTTCGCCACCGGAGCGAGGCGCGCGGCGCGGATCGCCTGATAGGCACGCAGCTCATGCTCTGCGAGGACATCAAGCATCGCCGAGAAGCTGTTCTGGGCTTCGAGCCTCGCGCTGGGCGGCAGCTCCGACCAGATGTCGCCATAGTCCTGTAGATTGTCGAACAGCGACGCCGCTTCGGCCTGTCCCTCGGGCGTCGCCTGCTCATCGCAATGGAAGACCCAAGCGTCGCAGCGATCGATCTGGCCGCCCAAGACGGCCCCGGTCATTACCGGGGCGACCTCAAGTTTGATGTGATCAGGATGACGCGCTTCCTCGGCCTCGATTTGCTCGGCGCGAAGCGACTCCATGAACTCGGTGACGGTGGCGACAAAGGCGGGATCGTCGAAGATATCGGGATTGTCGTAGCCAAGCCCGCGGGCGAGGCAGCGGCGCGTGGTCAAGCTCGCGCGCGCCCCCGATTCGACCCGCTGGATGGTCCGCACGGTAAGACCTGACGCAGCCGCCAGTGCCTCCTGCGACAGATTGGAGGCCAGGCGAAGCGTCCGTGCCCAGAATCCGAGCAGCTTCGGCGGCAATGCCTGCATATGGATGGTCATGTCGGCCCTTTCATTGCTCCTTCCTTGCCTAGGTCCGGTCGACAGTAACAGCTACGACATTATAGCGACAGAAGCCCGTCAGAATGCCTTTAATCCTGTAGAGGCATTGAAGAAGTGGCGATGACGCCAACGGTGACCAGGATCGCATCGTGACCTTATGCCAAACCTATGTAAAAGCGAAGGCGGGGCTGTGGTCGCCGCCGCGCAATCTGGTCGAAGTTCTCTTCGACGACGAGGGCTAAGACAGCCCTTCTCGGCGACCGAACTTTCCAAGGAAGTCGAGTGACGTGTCACGATTGGGCACGCCTGGCATGTCATGGATCATTTCCTCGATGAAATGGCCTGGGCTCGAAAACTGCAGATGCTTCGCAGCGCGATATTCGTCGGTCAGGTCGGGCCGGTCGGATCGGTAGAACAACTTGTCGCGCGCGTAGATCTGAACGACGCGGTTGAGCGCCTGGGCCTCGTCGGCAGCGATAACGAGGGTCGAGAGCCGTGGTTCAGCCGTATACTGAATAGGCCGCGCATAGAGCACAGCGAGGCGGGGCGTGAGCGGCGCAAGGATATTTGGCGCGTGTGGCGGCCCGCTCGGTGACGTGAGATTGTGATAGAATCCGTCGCCGAACACGAATTCTTGATCGGGCGAGAATATTGCGGTTGCCTTGCCGCGCACCCCGAATGCTTGCACCGCGCGAGAGTGCATATCCCGCATGTTCATGGCAATCAGGCTGTTGCGCTCCCACTCAGGCAACGATCCCCGAAAGCGCTCTGCGATCCCGACACAAGCTTCGCGCGTCATCGGACTGCGGATGGCGAGCGAAGTAAGAGATTCGACCATCTGACCGAAGCGCTCGTCAGAAGAGGGCTGCGGCAAGAAACGGCTGCGGCGGGGCTGACCAAGTCGCACCTCGAATTTGAGGCCGTCCAGCCAGTCGATCACCGCAGGGAAGCCGGCGTCAGCCTGATGAAACATGGTCTCGAAATTCTGATCCCACGGGGTCGGCTTGCCCGGTTTGTTGCCAAGTTTGATGAAATGACCATTGCCAATTACCCCAAAGGATTCCGGCCGTGCGCGACGCTCTTCGCCGGTCGGGAGCAACCAGTGCACGCCGCCATTTTCGTCAGCCCATCGCTCCGACACGCATTCGGGCCACCAATGATGTCGCTCGGATTTCGTCTTTCCCATCGGGCCCAGTTAGGCATTCTGCTTCGCTGTGTCATCGTCGCTCTGCACCCACCGGGATGCACCATAACGCGCGCTGTCGCCGGAGCAGCGGCATCGCGCGGCCGGATCTTCAGGGGCCGAAAGGCGGATGGGCCAATTTCGGGTTTCCCGATGGCCATCAGCGAGCGTCAAATGTTTAGGCGACAAGCGGACACTTCATGTAGCTCATCGGCGGTTGATAAATAGGCCGCTGAAAAATTTAGCGTTACCGGACTTGAGTCGACGAGGGTTTAACTTGTCTGCCCACGCTGGGGCAGTGCCGTGGATATCTGTCTTGCTGTTGGACTTGTCCTAAAGCTGCGATGCCTCTCGACTAGCTGGCGCAGGCTCTCGGTCAGAACAAGCGTTGCAGCTCCCAATTTGACGACCTCGACCTCACCCCGCGCGATGAGCAGGTATAGGGTGCTACGGCTGATGCCGGTATACCGGCAAGCATCGGGAACCCGCATACTGATCGGCTCAATTGACAACGGCGAAGAGGGCGGGAGAAGCGGTCCAGGCATATCGGCACCAATCGTTTAGAAACCGGGAGAGAGGATGGCTGAAAGCAGCGGCCATCTGACAGCGGCAATCATCCACTTTCGGCGCATTCCATGCCACACGACATTTCTGCCCTATCGTTGCCGTGTGTGCGATTGCGGCTCGGCATCCCACCAAGCCTTCGCAGGCCAAGCGAGCTGGATTTTGGGCCGCGCTGGTCCTGCTCCACGACTGTGCCGTAGGCCAGTCGGCTGAAGGCATCCTACTCGCCGAAAGGGGGGACGTGGGGTCTCGAAAGGCTCAAATCTGACACGCTTTCGTCTGGTATTATCCTGTCCGATGAGGGTGCTATGCGCTGCCTCGAAATTCCGCAGATTATGGCCACTTTTGAAGAACGAGGTGCGCGCGCTGCCTGAGCGCTGCCTCGAAAAGTGGCGGAAATGCTGTATGCACCCGTGCGTGAGGTGTGTCTCTAAATTACGGGTCCGATGCGAAGCATCGCGGCCCCTGTTACCCTGCCGCATTTGATGCCAGCGAGGTGGCAGAAAATAGGTGGCGGTGGGGCTGCTGAACGGACGGCTCGAACGGCCATCAAGGGATGATATTTGGTGGCTGATGGCAGCAGAAACGTAGCCAAAGGCTATCGCCCGGGGTCCTTCTCCGGAAACTGCGCTCTCAACCTGCAGCGAGAGCTTTCGTCTCAAGGTC
Organism: Blastomonas sp.; assembly: GCF_030373265.1. Taxonomy (GTDB): domain Bacteria; phylum Pseudomonadota; class Alphaproteobacteria; order Sphingomonadales; family Sphingomonadaceae; genus Blastomonas. Next base: position 195,461 of record NZ_JAUCZC010000004.1, on the reverse strand, counting down.
CGCTATCCGTTCCGAACAGATAGCGTGAACAGCCCGCCCAAGCTCCTCGACGCACCCGCCGAGCCACGACAGCTCCTCTTCGGTAATCCGATAGTGTTTCGAGTACCGAGCCTTCACATAGGCCTCTTTCAGCTTTTCAAAGCGGGCCCGATCAATCCGACTGTCACGAGGCCAGGCATCGACCAAGCGCATGTCGATCCGCTCAGCTTGGGTACGCAGGAAACCCAGGTTGTGAATGTGGGGGGTGTAGAAGGTGCATACCAGCAGCACCGTATGATACAGCCTCTCTGTGGCCTGATGGAGCTGGAAGGCAGCATTGTTGAGCCTGCCCTGTTTCAGATTAAAGGTGAAATTGTCGAAGAACTCCCCACCAGTGGGGAACCACTCGTCAAAATACTCCCGCGCCATGCTCAACGCCTGCTCGGGAGTTTTGGGCTTGGGAGTATGAAGCGCCCGGTCATCGGCTTCGTGCAAGGCGATGCCGTCCTTCGCCACATCCATAAAAAAGTACCGGCCATGCGCGAGCCCATCGTTCACCTCTTGGAGCGTGTGAACGATGAAGTTGACCGGCGTATGCAGCGTCCGGTCGATCGCCAGCTCGCGGATCAACCGATCCTCCAGCTTCAGCCAGTAATCGACGCGCTCAGTGAGCCGCTTGTCGTTGACGATGATCAACAGATCGAAGTCGGATCGGTAGCCCTTGGCGGTGTGCGGTTCATCGACCCAGCCACCACGCGCGTAGCTGCCGTAGAGGATCAGCTTCTCGATCCGGCCCTTCTTCTTCCACTGGTGGGTGGCGAGCGCCAAGGCGTCCTCGAATTCTTCGAAGATGATCTGCTTCACGCGATCAAGCTCGCGCTGCTTGTTGGCAGGAAGATGGTCTAGATCGGTTCGCATGGGCAGGGGCACCCTGTAGGCATGGGTTGCGATTGGCAAGGTCGAAGCATCATCACCATCGCCAGAACTGCCACCAGTCTGGCGGCTTCTCTGTCGGCATCTGCATCAGTACGAAAAGCGCGTTGGCAAAATGCTGCTCGACCTGTTGCAAGGTAATGCCGTGTTTGTCTGCAAGCTGGCGGTAGGTCAGCTCATCGACGCGGATGCCAAGGAAGATTTCCCGGTCGAGCGGTTCCATCCGCTCGACCGCCTTCTCGAACTTGCGCAAGCGCCTGCGCTCTGCGCGCGACAGGCGAGACACCTCAACTGTCCTTGTCGCAATAGGCGGCCCACTCGGCCATCATGACCCGGCGCTTCTCCAGCAGATTGCCACGCCGGTAGGCCGCCTCGGTCTTGTTGGCGACCGTATGGGCGAGGGCTGCCTCCGCCACATCGCTAGGATGATTGGTCTCTTCGCTGACCCAGTCGCGGAACGAAGAGCGGAAACCGTGAGGGGTGAATGGTTGACCCATTTCCTTCATGAGCATCGACAATGTCATGTCTGACAGCGGCTTGTTGCTGCGAATGCCGGGAAACACATACTGGCAGTCGCGCAATCGTAATTGAGCGCAGCGGCGCAGGATACGCAGCGGACGTGGGGTCAGCGGCACAACATGCTCGCGGAATGCCTTCATACGCTCCTTGGGAAGCGTCCAGAGGGCTTCCTCCATATCAACCTCATCCCAGGTCATGCCGCGCACTTCGCCCGATCTGGCGGCGGTGTAGATCGCGAATTCCAGTGCAAGGCGGCTGAAGGATTCCCGAGCACGCAGCTTCTGGATGAACTTTGACACTTTCTCGTATGGCATGGCAGGAAAGTGCCCGTCTTTGCGGGGCTGACGCGGCAGGCCTTTCGAGATGGCGCGCATCGGAGCCTCGGACTCGCGGTAGCCAGACGCATAGGCCCAGTCGAGGACCGCCCCGATGCGCTGGCGGACCCGCCGCGCCGTTTCGGGCTTTGCCAGCCAGATTTCAGCGAGAACGTCGCGGATCATCGGGCCGGTGATCTTATCGACTTTGTGCTTCCCGATGGATGGAAAGACGTACATTTCGAGCGTGCGCATCCATTGGGAGTGGTGCTTGCCATTGCGCCAGGTCTTCGAATGAATGTCGAAGACCTTCTGGGCCGCATCCTTGAAGGTCGGCACCGCTTCGAGCTTGCGCCGCTCGAACTGAGGGTCGAGGCCCATTTCCATCTGGCTGCGGACCTCACGTGCCCGCTCGCGAGCCTCAGCAAGGCTTACCTTGCTACAGCTGCCCAAGCCGAAATCGCGGCGGTGGCCCTGTTTCTGAACCCGGCAAACCCAGCTGCTACTCCCTCCCGGCCTTTCGTAGCGAAAAAGGCCGTCGCCAAAACTCACCCTGCGAGTGGTCTGGGTCTTGGTCTCCGGGTCGGTATTCGAAGTCGTTTTCATAGAGGTGATCATGATCATCTGTCCCACATTTGCAAAAATGTCGGCTTGGACGACGTGGGACACACAGGGATCCGAATCACCAGCGTACCCCGCAGGGGAGCTGGACTTTCAGAGTTGACCAGAGATCGCGTGGGATTCGAATGTGGCGGAGCGGGTGGGATTCGAACCCACGATAGGCTTTTGACCTATACACACTTTCCAGGCGTGCGCCTTCGACCACTCGGCCACCGCTCCGCTTGTCCTGGAAGCCGCCCCCCTAAAGGCAAGTGGGGGGCAGTGCAAGAGGTGGTTTGTGTCGGCGCTGGCCCGCATTTCGAAGCGCAGTTTCCCAAGTGTGTGCGGCATGTTAGCGTGGCGTCCATGAACCAAACCCGATTCCGTCCGGCCGCGCGCCGCGCCATCTTCGCTCTGGCCCCGCTGGCGCTGCTCACCGCCGCGACACCGCCGCTGTTCAGCCCCAGCCCCGGCCAGATCGTCGAGGAGGCGCCCGCCGAGCATTGGAAGGCGATCGCGGCATCGGACCTGTTGCTGATGGAGCTTGCGCCCGATGCGGCAGGCAAGCCGCGCAAAGTGGTGATCCAGCTGATGCCCGCGCCGTTCAGCACCGGGTGGACCGAGAATATCCGCAAACTTGCTGCCGCGAAATGGTGGGACGGCACCGCCATCGTCCGCGTGCAGGACAATTACGTCGTGCAATGGGGCGACCCCGATGCCGAGGACGAGGCCAAGGCCAGGCCGTTGCCGGGCGGGATCGCGCAGGTTCCGGAGAGCGGCTATGTCGTCGGGCTGGATGCCTTTGCTGCAGCTGTAGAGGCGGGTGCTTCGTCGGACGATAGCGCCGGAGCCGCTATGGCCGCCGCCGAAGAAGCGTCGCGTGCCGATCAGCCCAATCCCTGGGCCGGGCCTGACACATACGCCAAGACGCTGGACTTCTACCGCGGATGGCCGATCGCCGGCAACGATGACGGTGTCTGGCCGGTGCATTGCTATGGCATGGTCGGGGTCGGCCGCAACCTGTCGCCCGATACCGGCAGCGGCGCGGAGTTGTATACCGTGATCGGCCATGCGCCGCGGCATCTGGATCGGAACATCGCACTGGTTGGGCGGGTGGTCGAGGGCATCGAGCACCTTTCCAGCCTGCCGCGCGGCACGGGTGAGCTGGGCTTCTATGAAACCGCACCGGAACGCACTGTCATCCGGTCGGTGCAGCTGGCTGCCGATCTGCCTGAAACCGCTCGCCCTCGTCTTGAATACCTCGCAAGCGACAGCGAATCATTCGTCCGATATGCGCGGGCACGCGCCAACCGGCAGGACGCGTTCTTCAATATCCCCGCAGGCGGCGCCGATATTTGCAATATTCCGGTGCCTATTCGGAAAATTACGCAATAATGTAATAAAGTAACAAAAACTGTCGCGCGGGTTTGACGGTCCCTATATGGGCCAGAGAAAATCATCTGCAGGAGAAGACTGTCATGCGCGTCGGCACCGTCAAGGAAATCAAGAACCACGAATATCGCGTCGGCCTGACGCCCGAAAGTGCGCGCGAACTGGTGCAGCACGGCCATGAGGTCTGGGTGCAGAAGGGCGCAGGCCTGGGCATCGGCGAGAGCGACAACGACTATCTGCGGGCTGGCGCCAAGCTGATCGATACCGCTGCCGAAATCTTCGCCGAGTGCGAGATGGTGGTGAAGGTCAAGGAACCGCAGGCGGTCGAGCGCGCGATGCTGCGCGAGGGGCAGATCCTGTTCACCTACCTGCATCTGGCTCCGGACCCCGAGCAGACCAAGGATCTGGTCGCCTCGAAGGCGGTGTGCATTGCCTATGAGACCGTCACCGATTCGAGCGGTGGCCTGCCGTTGCTCAAGCCGATGAGCCAGGTTGCTGGCCGCATGTCGATCCAGGCGGGCGCGACCGCGCTCGAAAAGGCGCATGGCGGGCGCGGCATCCTGCTCGGCGGGGTTCCCGGTGTGGCGCCGGGCAATGTCTGCGTGATCGGCGGCGGCGTGGTAGGCTTCAACGCTGCGCAGATGGCCGCAGGCCTGGGCGCCGACGTCACCATTCTCGATCGCAGCCCCGAAGTGCTCGAGCGGCTGGGCTATTATTTCGAGGCGCGCGCCAAGACGCGTTTCGCCAACGCCGCCAACGTCGCCGAGTGCGTCGCGAGCGCCGACCTCGTCATCGGCGCGGTGCTGATCCCCGGCGCCGCTGCACCCAAGCTGGTCACCCGCGAGATGCTGGCCACGATGCGTCCGGGCGCGGTGCTGGTCGATGTCGCGATCGACCAGGGCGGCTGCTTCGAGACCAGCCACGCCACCACCCATGCCGAGCCGACCTATATCGTCGATGGCATCGTGCACTATTGCGTCGCCAATATGCCCGGCGCGGTGGCGCGCACCAGCACCTACGCGCTCAACAATGTCACGCTGCCGCACATGCTGCGCATGGCCGACAAGGGCTGGAAGGACGCGCTGCGTGCCGATCCGCATCTGGCGGCGGGGCTTAACGTCTGGAACGGCAAGGTGACCTACAAGGCGGTGGCGGATGACCTTGGCTATGCCTATTGTCCGATGGAAGAGGCGCTCGCCTGAGGCGCCAGACGCGCAGCAGGAGAGCCCGATGATCGCCGACCACCAGAAGCCTGTCGAATCCCCCTTCGGTCGCCACAGCGAACCGCACGAGGTGCTGGCGGGGATCGACCTGGCCGGCAAGAACGCGATCGTCACCGGCGGCTATTCGGGGATCGGGCTCGAGACGGTGCGCGCGCTGGCGGATGCTGGCGCTTCGGTCACCGTTCCCGCGCGCGATACCGCCAAGGCGCATGCCGCGCTGACGGGGATGAAGGGCGATATCCGCATCGCGCCGATGGATCTCGCTGACATCGCCTCGGTGCGGCGGTTTGCGCTGGGCTATGCCTCGGACGTCCCGCATCTCGACCTGCTGATCAACAACGCCGGCGTCATGGCCTGTCCGGAAACGCGGGTGGGGCCGGGCTGGGAGATGCAGTTCGGCACAAACCATATGGGCCATTTCGCGCTGGCCGATGTGCTGCTGCCGCTGCTCCAGCGCAGCCGCAATTGCCGGGTGGTGGCGCTGTCTTCCACCGGCCACAAACTGTCCGACATCCGCTGGGACGACCCCAATTGGACCGATGGCAGCTATGACAAATGGAAGGCCTATGGCCAGTCCAAGACCGCCAATGCGCTGTTTGCGGTCGCGATGAATGCGCGGCTGGCGAACAGCGGCGGCATGGCTTTTGCCGTCCACCCCGGCGGCATCTTCACCCCGCTGCAGCGCCATCTTCCGACCGAAGAGATGGTGGCTCTGGGCTGGCTGAACGAACAGGGCGAAATTGCAGAAGGTGCTCGCGCGCTTTTCAAGACCCCGGCGCAGGGATGCACCACCACGCTCTGGGCGGCAAGCAGTGTGCTGCTGGAAGGCAAGGGCGGGGTCTATTGCGAGGATTGCAACATTGCGGACGTCGCCAGCGGCGAGGCTGTCCGCTACCGCTATGTCGAACCCCATGCGGTCGACAGCGACAGCGCAGAGCGGCTGTGGTCTTTGAGCGAAGCAATGCTCGCAAAAGCCTGATCGTCGGCGCCCGGGGGCGATGGCAGACTAGCAGCCAGTTGGGTCGACGAAGATCCCGGACGCCGGCGATCAGACCGGACTTGTTATAGGCACGGCGTGCGGCCGGTGTGCTGTGGCAAATTGCGGCAAACGCTGGAAAACTGCTATTGTGACGCGGGGGAACTGTTGTAGCCGGTGCGATCAGGACAACTCGACCTTGGGGGTTGCGACGATCACTTGCTTGAGCAACGTCTGCACCTCGGCGTCGTCGGCCCACTTTTGGGCGATGCGCTTGTTGAGCGTGGCAGAATACCAGCGCTCGCCGAGCAACCCCGCCTGACGCAGCAAGGCGACCAACGTATCGCGATCCCCCATGCACGAGGCGTGAAAGGCAGGGGTCATCCGCGTCTTGCGCTCACCTGCGGCAAATTCGCGCTGCGCATCGGCCACCAGGACCATATGCGCGGTAGCCTCATCGCGGGCGACGGCGCGGTCGAGCCGGGCCGACAGGCTGAGCAATTCGGGAACGTTGCGCAGGCGCGCCATTTCGCGGAACTCGCGGGCGTAGGCGCTGATGTCGCCCCGCGAAATGTGCGCCCAGGCGAGGCAGTTGCGGATCGTCGCGTCCTGCGGATACTGCGTCTTGAGCTGCGAAAGCTCCATCAGCGCACGGCGGTCTCGACCCGCCTGCCAATGGGCACAGGCTCGCTCGATCGCGATCGTGGGGGTGCCGGGAAGCAGAAGCTGCGCTGTGTCATATTCGCGCTGCGCGGCTTCATCCTCGCCCAGATCGGACAGGATGTTCGCGTACCAGAAATGGGTCAGGCCATCGCGTGGGTCCAACGCCAGCGCGCGCTGGAACGAATTGACCGACAATTGGGCGTCATAGCTCCACCAGTACTGAATGAAGCCATTGGCGCGGTGCGCCGCCGGAAGCCGCTCGTCGAGCTTCAGCGCCTGTTCGACCGCGGATTTGGCCGCGCCATAGGCGCGGCTATCGGTGGCCTCGCCATATTCCCGAATGATGAGCCACGCCTCTGCCAAGCCTGCATAGGCCGGGGCGAAGTCCGGACTGGCCGCGATAACCTTCTCATACAGGCTGATCGCCTGCTTGAGATCGGCGGGGGTGCGGTGCGCCCACAATTCGCGTGCAGCGATATAGTCCCTGGCAACGGCCGGCTCCTTGGGTAAGGGGGCGACCTTGTCCGGCTGTCTGTCGCTCGGAAGAATCGCGCCTCCGCTGATCGGCAACGCCAGCGCCAATATGCCGGCGGCTGCGAGCGCACCGAGCGAAGGCCAAAGCCAGCGCATGCCGGATGGTCGGCGTGGGTCAGTGATCGATGGCGGCTGCGATGATCGGGCGGCTGGGGGAGGGCGCCCGGCAGGTGCATCTTGCGCTGGTATCGCACCGGCATCGGGCGATCTTGCGGGGCCTGCCTCGCCATCGCCGGCAAGATCGTGCTGCTCGGTACGGCTCGACCAGGCGGCCAACTCATCTTCAAAGGCAAAGACCGATCCCTGCTTGCCTCCAGGTATGCGGTGCACGGGAAGGTCGCGTTCCCGTGCCCAGCGCATCACGGTTGTGCGGTCCCGGCGGAAATAGCCCGCGATCGCCTTCCAGCCGTCCAGCCTGCGTCGAGGGGATCCCGATTGGTTCAAAACTGTTTCCACGGATTGCCGTAACGCACATAAAACACAACCGGGCGCAGCTGACGCTGAGCCAGATTGCCAGCGACACTATCGGTAAGCGGCTGTCCATGTCTAGGTAATATGCTGATAACCCATGGGTTCGCGAATGCGGATTTTCTCCGCATGGCCAAAGAAAATTTTGTCCCGGCAAACCTGCAGGATGGAAGCGGAAGCGCGATTTGGTCGTAAACGTAGCCTGCGCCGGGCGGCTATCCCTCAACGCGATCCGAAGTGGGCGGCCTTAAAATGCTATGGGGCGCGCGCAAAATGACAGCCTGTGCCGCGAAGGAATCTATGGAGGCGCGCTGGTCTGCAACCGGATGCACATGGTGCGCAATCCTGTCGCCCGGCGCACGGGCCGCAATATCCTGCGCAGCCTGATCGATTACATTGTTCTCACACCCTCGCCGGGCCGCACTGGTCTCGAGTTGGAAATGGTCGGCCGACTGCAGAACATCATGGCGCTGGCTGAAGGCGAGCCCCCCAGGGGGGGAATTGATCGTACGTTAACGGTGGTAGCGGAGGAGGGACTTGAACCCCCGACCTACGGATTATGATTCCGCCGCTCTAACCAGCTGAGCTACTCCGCCATCCCGGCGCGCCCGGTGCTATGCAGCCGGGGCAGGTCGCGCCCTATAGTTGGCGCATCGGCGTCGGTCAAACCAAAATGTTCCTGACGGCAGCTTCAGGTGACTTGCTGCATGCGCAGGCTTGTTTTCCGCAGCGGCAACCGGCTATTGGCGCGGGAACATAGGCTGGCAACAGCCAGAATTGAGGAGATCGGCCCGGTGCAGGACAGCTATGATATCGTCATCGTCGGCGCGGGCCATGCCGGCGCACAGGCGGCTATCTGCCTGCGCCAGATGGGATTTACCGGGTCTGTCGCGCTGATCGGCGATGAAAAGTTTCCGCCGTACGAGCGTCCGCCTTTGTCCAAGGAATATCTTGCCGGGGACAAGCCCTTCGAGCGGATATTGCTTCGGCCGGAAAGCTTTTGGGCAGAGCGCCAGGTCGATCTGCAACTGGGCAAGCGCGTGACAGCGATCGATCTGGCCGCCAAAAGGTTGACGATCAGCGGTGGCGGGCAGACTGGCTATGGTCATCTGATCTGGGCCACCGGCGGCACCCCGCGGATGATGGATTGCAAGGGCAGCAACGCAGCCAACGTCTTTGCCGTGCGCACCCGCGCCGATGTCGACAAGATCATGGCGCGGCTGGGCGAGACGCAAAGTGTGGCGATCATCGGCGGCGGCTATATCGGGCTGGAAGCGGCTGCGGTGATGCGCAAGCTGGGCAAGCAGGTGACGTTGATCGAGGCGCTCGACCGGGTGCTGTCTCGCGTCGCAGGCCCATCGCTGTCGGCGTTCTTCGAAGAGGAACATCGCGCGCACGGGGTCGACCTGCGCACCAATTATGCCGTCGACCATATCGAAACCGACGAGGCGGGCCATGCCGTGGCGGTGCGCTGCGGCAACGGCGAGCGGATCGAAGCCGACATGGTGATCGTCGGTATCGGCATCATCGCGCAGACGGGACCGCTGATCGCGGCGGGAGCTGCGGGCGGCAACGGTGTGGATGTCGACGAATTCTGCCGCACCAGCCTGCCCGATATCTATGCCATCGGCGATTGCGCAGCCCATGCCAATGCGTTCGCCAATGACCGTGTCATCCGGCTGGAATCGGTGCAGAACGCTAACGATCAGGCCAAGGTTGCCGCCGCCCATATCATGGGCACGGCAGAGCCGTATCAGGCGATCCCGTGGTTCTGGTCGAACCAGTATGACCTGCGGCTGCAGACGGTCGGGCTTTCGCTCGATTATGATCAGGAACTGGTGCGCGGGGACCCGGCCACCCGGAGCTTTTCCGTCATCTATCTGCGCGGCGGCAAGGTGATCGCGCTCGATTGTGTCAATGCGACCAAGGACTATGTGCAAGGGCGCAAGGCAATCCTCGAGGGGGTTCCACTCGACCTTCAGGAGTTGGCCGATCCCGCCATCCCCATCAAGGAAGTCAATCACGCCTGAGCGGTCGCCACGGTGGTTTCGCTTGAAACGTTCTGTTCGTCGCGAAATTTGTCGAACGGCATGAAACAAACTTGCCCGATCAGGGGTTAACCCTCTAATGCGGTATGCCAATCCTATACGGTGTCCCCAGTTTCTGCGAGTTTGCCATTTATTCTCCCGTTCGCCAGACACGAACGATCGTGAGGCACGTCGCCCTTGCCGGGCTGGCGGCGCTGGCGCTTGTCGGCTGTTCCGGTGAGGATGAGGGCAGGGGGGGCGAGCGTCCCGCGCCTGAAGTCGGGTTCGTCGTCGTGCAGGCCAAATCGGTCCCGGTCTCGGTAGAGCTTGCTGGACGGATCGCGGCATTCGAGATGTCCGAGGTGCGTCCGCAGGTCACCGGCATCATTCGTCGCAGGTTCTTTGCGGAAGGCGCGCTGGTTCGCGCGGGGCAGACCCTGTATGAAATCGATCCCCGGCTGTATCGCGCGGCCACGGCAGAGGCGAGCGCCAACCTGAACAGCGCGATCGCCAACGCTGAGGCGACGCGCATTCGAGCCGAGCGGCTGAAGCCTCTTGCCGACGCGCAGGCGGTATCGCTCCAGGAGTATGTCGACGCTGCCGCTGCCGCGCGCCAGGCGGCCGCAGCCGTGCAGCAGGGCCGCGCACAGGTGCAGACCGCCGACGTCAACCTGCAGTTCACCCGGGTGCCTGCCCCCATCACCGGTCGGATAGGCCGGTCGCTGTTTACCGTGGGCGCTCTGGTGACCGGCAACCAGGCAGACCCGCTGGCGGTGATCCAGGGCGTCGATCCGGTGTTCGTCGATATTCAGCAGTCCAGCGCCGAGCTTCTTACGCTGCGCCGGTCGCTGGCGCAGGGCGGCTCGGTGCCTGCCAGTGCCGAAGTGTCGCTGATCCTCGAAGACGGCAGCGAATACGGTCCGCGCGGGGTCGTCCAGTTTTCTGAAGTGATGGTCAATGCCGCGACCGGCACCGTGACTCTGCGCGCGCGCTTCGCAAATCCCCAGGGTCTGCTGCTGCCCGGCATGTTCGTGCGCGCGCGTTTCGACCAGGCGATCAATACCAATGCCATTCTGGTGCCGCAGGCCGCGCTCAGCCGCAGCGCGCGCGGTGAAGCCAGCGTGTTCGTGGTGGACGCCCAGAACCGTGCTACCGAGCGCCAGGTGACCGCAGACCGTGCGCTCGGCTCCGATTGGGTGGTCACCAAGGGGTTGAAGCCCGGCGACAAGGTGATCGTGCAAGGCTTGGCCAAGGTCACGCCCAACTCTCCTGTACGCGCAGTTCCCGCCAGCAAGCCGCAGGTTATCGGGTCGCCGCCCCCGCCGAAGCGCGGCTGAGCCCCTACGATGTCACGTATATTCATCGAACGGCCGATCTTTGCGTGGGTGCTGGCGATCATCACCATGCTCGGCGGGATCGGTGCGATCTATCTGCTGCCGATCGAGCAATATCCCGATGTCGCCCCGCCGCAGGTAAACATCCGCGCGACCTTCCCGGGGGCTTCGGCGGAAACGCTGGAAAACAGCGTCACTCAGATCATCGAGCAGCAGCTGACCGGGATCGACGGGCTGCTTTTTTTCAGTTCGAGCTCTAGTTCGCGCGGGCAGGTGACGATCAGCGCGACCTTCGAGAAGGGCACCGATCCCGATATCGCGCAGGTGCAGGTGCAGAACCAGGTGCAGCAGGCGCTGGTGCGGCTGCCGCAGCAGGTGCAGCAACAGGGGCTGCGAGTCACCAAATCCAACCCCGATTTCCTGATGATCGTCGGGGTCTATGACGAGACCGACCGCAGCACCAATATCGACGTATCCGATTACCTGGTCACCAATCTGCAGGATACGCTCGCGCGGATCGAGGGCGTGGGCGAGACCAACGTGTTTGGGTCGCAATACGCCATGCGCATCTGGCTGGACCCGGATCGGCTGGCCTCGGTCGGGCTGATGCCGGGCGATGTGGTCACCGCGATCCGCAACCAGAATACGGAAGTGGCGGCGGGCGAGGTCGGCGGCCTTCCCCAGCCCGAAGCCAACCAGCTCAACGCCACCGTCACCTCGCAATCGCGGATGCGCACGGTGGAGGAGTTCGAGTCGATCATCCTCAAGTCCGAGCAGAGCGGCGCGATCGTGCGGCTGGCGGATGTCGCCCGGGTGGAACTGGGCGCAGAGAACTATTCTGCGTCCAGCCGCATCAACGGGCATCCCGGCGCAGGGCTTGCGGTATCATCGGCCCCCGGCGCCGACGCTCTGGCCACCTCGGATCTGGTGAAAGAGGCGGTCAGGCAGGCCGAACCCAGCTTTCCGCCGGGTTACAAGGTCTCCTATGCCAACGACACGACAGCGTTCATCCGCCTGTCGATCGACGAGGTCGTTGGCACGCTGATCGAGGCGATCATCCTGGTGGTGATCGTGATGTTCGTGTTCCTGCACAGCTGGCGCGCAACATTGATCCCGACCATCGCGGTCCCGGTCACCCTGCTGGGCACATTCGTGATCTTCTACATTTTCGATTTCTCGATCAACACGCTGACCCTGTTCGGGCTGGTGCTGGCGATCGGCATTCTGGTCGATGACGCGATCGTCGTGGTGGAGAATGTCGAGCGTCTGCTCGAAGAAAACCCGGAGATGACCCCCAAGGAAGCGACCATCCAGTCGATGGGCGAAATCCAAGTCGCATTGGTCGCGATCGCCATCGTGCTGTCGGCGGTGTTCCTGCCGATGGCATTCTTCGGTGGGTCGACCGGCGTGATCTATCGGCAGTTTTCGGTGACGATGATCTCGGCGATGATCCTGTCGACGCTGGTCGCGCTGATCCTCAGCCCGGCGCTGACAACATCGCTGCTGCGCCAGAAGCACAACAAGGATGACCACCCGCAAGGCTGGCTGGACCGTCGTTTCCCTGCTGTCACCAACCGTCTCGATCGAGCGCAACGCTGGTTCAACCATGGCTTTGCGCGCGGTACCGACCGGTACATCGGTGCCATCGAGAAGATGGTCGACCGCAAATGGCTGTTCCTGGCGATCTACGCGATCGTGCTGGTGCTGCTGGTGGCGATGTTCGCGCGTCTGCCGACAAGCTTTCTGCCCACTGAAGACCAGGGCGCGGCGCGGGTTCAGTTCCGTCTGCCCGCCGGAGCGACTCAGGGGCGCACGCGCGAGGTGCAGCTTGCGATCGAGAAATACATGCTCGAGCAGGAGCGCGAAAACATCGCCGTGATGTTCAGCGTCGCCGGCGGTGGCCAGGGCGCTGCGGGCCAGAACACCGGCCAGGGCTTTGTCAATTTCGTCGACTGGTCCGAGCGCGAGGGCGCGGAGAATTCCGCAGACGGTATCGTCGAGCGCGCGGGCAAGGCGTTTTCGCAGTTCCGCGATGCGCAGGTCAACGTGCTGGTGCCGGCAGCGATCCGCGGTCTTGGCCAGACCAATGGCTTCAGCCTGCAGCTTCAGAACACCAGCGGAATGCCGCGCGAGGAATTTGCCGCGGCGCGCGACAAGCTGCTGCAACTGGCCGAGCAGGACTCGCTGCTCACCGGGGTGCGGCTGGGCGAGCTTCCCGATGTCGCCACCTTGCAGGTCGATATCGATCAGCCCAAGCTGGCCGCGCTCGGGCTCAATCAGGTCGATGTCAACACAACCCTGTCGGCGGCCTGGGGCGGGCAGTATGTCAACGACTTCATCGATCGCGGGCGGGTCAAGCGGGTGTTCGTGCAGGGCGATGCGCCGTATCGCGCAACACCCGATGATCTGAGCAACTGGTTCGTGCGCGGATCGGACGGGCAGATGGCGCCGTTCTCGGCCTTCGCCCAGACGCGCTGGTCGACCACGCCGACGACGCTCTCGCGCTTTCAGGGCTATCCCAGCTTCCAGTTTGAAGGACAGGCGGTCCCCGGACAGAGTTCGGGTGCGGCGATGGACCGGATCGAGGAACTTGCCCAGGAGATCCCGGGCGTGAGCGTCGCCTGGTCGGGGCTATCGTTTCAGGAGCGGCTGTCGTCGGGGCAGGCGCCATTGCTGTACGGTCTGTCGTTGCTGGTGGTGTTCCTGTGCCTGGCTGCGCTGTATGAAAGCTGGAGCGTCCCGGTGGCGGTGATGCTGATCATCCCGCTGGGGCTGGTGGGGGCGATTTTCGCGGTGACGCTGCGCGGTCTCGAAAACGACGTCTATTTGCAGATCGGCCTGCTGACGACGATGGGGCTTGCTGCCAAGAACGCCATTCTGGTGATCGAATTCGCCGAGCGCGCCGAACGGCAGGGGGCGCGGGTCATCGATGCCGCGCTGCAGGCGGCACGGCTTCGCCTGCGGCCGATCCTGATGACCAGCCTCGCCTTCATCTTCGGCGTGCTGCCGCTGGCCCTGTCGAGCGGCGCAGGCGCCAACAGCCGCATCGCCATCGGCACGTCGGTGATCGGCGGGATGCTGACCGCGACGGTGCTGGCGATCTTCTTCATCCCGTTGTTCTTCGTGCTGGTGCGCCGCACGACGCGCGACACGCTGAAAAAGCTGCACATCGGCGAACCGAATCCGCCGGAGGTCTCGGCATGAGGTATCCCGCGCTGATCGCCGCGTTGTTGCTGTCGGGCTGTTCGATGGCACCCAAATATGTCCAGCCCGACCTGCCCGTTCCACCCTCCTGGCCGGTCGGGGACGCCTATCTGGCGCAGAGCGAGGCGGCGTTGCCGCTGCTGTCGTATCGCGAGGTGTTCGTCGATCCAAGACTGGCACAGGTGATCGATCAGGCGCTCGCCAACAACCGCGACCTGCGGATTGCAGCCGCCAACATCGCTGCGGCTCGCGCGCAATTCCGCATCCAGCGCGCAAGCCAGTTGCCGCAGATCGTCGCAGGCGCAGGCGGCACCCGCTTCGACAACGGCACCGCCAACCAGAACCGCAACCAGGATGTCGATATCGGCAATAGCCCGGCCGCCAGCCGCTCCACCGCAGGCAGCCGCTATACCGCCGATGTCGGTGTCGCAGCCTTCGAGATCGACCTGTTCGGACGGCTGCAGTCGCTGTCCGATGCGGCGCTCAACCGGTATTTCGGTACCGAGGCGGCCGCGCGGGCGACCCGGCTCACGTTGATCGGCGACATTGCCGATGCGTGGCTGACCTATGCCGCCGACCGGTCACTGCTCCAGCTGGCTGAGGACACGGCTGCCAATGCGCGCGAAAGCGTCAAGCTCACCCGAATGCGGCTCGAGGGCGGGATCGCTCCGCGGACCGATCTGCGGCAGGCAGAGCAGATCCTGGCGACCGCCGAAGCCGATATCGCGCAGCAGACCACCGCAGTTGCGCAGGATGTCAACGCGCTGCAGCTGCTGGTGGGCGCGCCGGTCGACGCTGCCCTGCTCCCTCAATCGATCGCCGACGCGGGCGAGGCCGTGAAGACCTTGCCGGCGGGCCTCGATTCCACGATCCTGCTGCGGCGTCCCGACGTGATGCAGGCGGAATATGAACTGCGTGCCGCCAATGCCGAGATCGGTGCAGCGCGTGCGGCGCTGTTCCCGCGCATCTCGCTCACGGGCCTCGCAGGCCTCGCCAGCAACGCGCTGTCGACCCTGTTTACCGGTGCTGCGTTCAATTACTCGGCGGGCGCCAATGTGAACTATGCGCTGTTTGCCGGTGGCGCGGCGCAGGCTGGAGTCGCGCAGACTCAGGCGCAGCGCGATGCCGCCGTCGCGGGCTATGAAGGTGCGATTCAGGCGGCCTTCCGCGATGTCGCCGATGCGCTGGCGCGGCGCGGCACGATCACCGAGCAATTGCGGGCCACGCGGGCCTTTGTCGACGCTGCAGATGACAGCTATCGCCTGACCGACATGCGCTATCGCGGCGGGCTCGATTCGTTTCTCACCAGCCTTGATGCGCAAAGATCGCTGTACACCGCGCAGCGCAATCTGCTGACGACGCAGCTGGTCGAAGCCAGCAACCGGGTCACGCTATATCGCGCGCTCGGCGGCGAGGCTGTCACCGATCCCGTACGATAAGATGCTGCATTCCGGCGAACGCCGGAGTTCGGGGCATTCGTAACGAAACAGTACCCCTGCTGACCGTCACCCCCGCGCAGGCGGGGGGCCAGTTTGTTCCTCGGCATTATGCAGAAGCGGAATTCCCGTGTGCGGGGGGATGACGAGGCTTGGATGCTGGCGCTTGCCCTCCTCAGCCTTCCCCGACAGGGAGGGCTGAGGCATGGCAATCAAAGGACGGTGCTCAGCCCTTGGGACGCTTGGGTCCGCTCGGACGGCCTTCGCCACGGGGCTTGGCGTCGAAGCGGGGCTTGCCTTCGGGGCGCGGGCGGCTGTCGCCGCGCGGAGCGAAAGGCTTGCCGCCACCGGGGCCGCCCGAACGCGGTCCATCGCTGCGCGGACCGTCGCTGCGCGGGCCGCGCGGCTTGTCGGCAAACGATGCGCGATCGGCGGTGGTTTTCTTGTCGCCATAAGGCTTCTTGTCACCAAACGGCTTGCGATCGCCAAACGGCTTCTTGTCGCCAAAGGCGCGCGGCTCGCCATAGGGCTTGCGGTCGCCTGAGGGCTTCTTGTCGCCAAACGGCTTCTTGTCACCGAACGGCTTCTTTTCGCCAAAGGCCTTGGCTTCGTAACGCGGCTTGAGCGGGCCGGAATTGCCCTTGCCCTTGTAACCCGATCCCGATCCGCTGCGTCCTTCGGGACGGCGCGCTGGACCCGAGCGGCTGTGGCCCGGGGGCGGGCCATCTGCGCGGGCGATCACCAGGCTGCCCTCGTCGCCATCGTCGCCACCTGCGGTGCGCTCGACCGCTTCGGTAAAGCGGTCAGCGACGGCGCGGGGAACTTCGAAATGGCTCTGTTCGTCACCGAGCCGGATCGCGCCGATCTCGCTGCGGGTGATGTGGCCGCGGCGGCACAGCAAAGGCAGCAGCCAGCGCGGGTCGGCATTCTGGCGGCGTCCGATGTTCATCGTGAACCACACGGTGTCTTCGAAGCCAGCGCGCGGGCCGGTCTCGCGCGGCGGCGGCGATGCGTCGGCGTCGAGCAGTTCTTCGGGCAAAGGCATCTGCGCGCGGTGCGCCTGTACCAGCATGATCGCGATGTCTTCTGCGGTGCGCTCACCGAGCAGCTTTTCAGCCAGCACGCGGTCGGCTTCATCGGATTCAACCGGCGCACGCAACTTGTCGAGCAGGCGATCGTGATCGGCGCGGCGGATGTCTTCCGCCGATGGCGCGTTGATCCACTGGGCGTTGATATTGGCGCCACGCAGCATCGATTCGAGGCGACGGCGACGCGGATAGGGCACGATCATCAGCGCGGTGCCCTTCTTGCCCGCGCGGCCGGTGCGGCCCGAACGGTGCTTGAGCGTGTCCATGTCGCGCGGCAGCTCGACGTGAATGACCAGCGACAGGCTGGGCAGATCGATTCCGCGCGCAGCGACGTCGGTGGCGACGCAGACGCGGGCGCGGCGGTCTCTCAGAGCTTGCAGCGCGGCGTTGCGCTCGTTCTGGCTGTGCTCGCCCGAAAGCGCGACCGCGGAAAATCCGCGCTCGATCAGGCTGGCATGCAGGTGACGGACATTGTCGCGCGTCGCGCAGAACAGCATCGCGGTTTCGGCCTCGTGCAGACGCAGCAGATTGACCACCGAATTCTCGATATCGGCAGGGGCGACGGTCACTGCGAGATACTCGATATCGCCATGGCCACGGTCTGCGCCCACGGTCGAGATGCGGTGCGCATTACGCTGATAGCGCTTCGCCAGCGCAACGATCGGCGCGGGCATCGTGGCCGAAAACAGCATCGTGCGGCGGCCATCGGGGGTCGCATCGAGGATTTCCTCGAGATCTTCGCGAAAGCCCATGTCGAGCATTTCATCGGCTTCGTCGAGCACTGCGACCTTGAGGCCGGAGAGGTCGAGCGCGCCACGCTCGAGGTGATCGCGCAGACGTCCGGGCGTGCCGACGACGATCTGTGCGCCCTGCGACAGCGCGCGGCGTTCCTTGGAAGCGTCCATGCCGCCGACGCAGGTCGCAATGCGCGCGCCCGCCGGACCATAGAGCCAGATGAACTCGCGGCTGACCTGCAGCGCCAGCTCGCGCGTGGGGGCAACGATCAGCGTCTGCGGAGTGTGGCTGGGCGCGATGCGGCCGTCCTCGCCGATCAGGTCGCTCGCCATGGCGAGGCCGAAGGCGACGGTCTTGCCCGATCCGGTCTGAGCAGACACCACCAGGTCGCGGCCCAATGCTTCAGGAGCGATCACGGCCAATTGGACCGGGGTCAGTGTGTCATAGCCGTGCGCGTCGAGCGCGTCCGACAGGATGGCGGGTACAGTATCAAATGGCATGGCTTATCAATTCGTCTTGAAGATGCGAAGGCTTCGCATCTTCAGGCGAAACCGCGCGCGACACAAAAACGGGCGTCGCTGCAAGCGGCTGCGCGTAGCCGAAAGTGTGCAATTGCACAATGATAATCGGAAATCGCAGGCCAATGGTGATCCCCGGAGATGGGTTCAGCCCAGACCCGGCAGCGGAGCCAAGCCCTTTTTGGTCCAATAGGCATTGGCGTCATGTTCATAAATCGGATCGGTAATGCCGAAATGCGCGCGATAATCCATGACCGCCATCCGGCAGCCCGGAAGGTGCCAATCGTCGATGATCATCACGCCGCCATCCGACAGCAGCGGGTAGAGATATTCCAGCGAGGTCTCGACCGAGTCATAGGAATCGGAATCGAGCCGGATCAGCGAAAATCGCTCATTGCCCAGCGCGTGCAGCGTGTCGGCGAAAAACCCGGGGACGAACCGGATCCTGTCGTCCATCATGCCGAAGCGTTCGATGTTTTTCTTGACCTCGTCCAGGCCCGCCACCCAGCGATCGGTCCATAGATCCACCGGATCGTTGACGGCCCGCACGTTCAACGGGATGCCAGCAAACGAATCCGCGGCGAACACCTTGCGCTCGGGAATGGCATAGGCGCCAAGCAGGGCGCGCAGCAGTATGATGACACCGCCACGCCAGACTCCGGCTTCGATATAGTCTCCCGGGACCTGATTGGCCTCGATCCAAACGACCGCTTGCTCGATGAGATCGAGCTGACCCTTGCGCAGGAGCGTGGCGGGCAAGGCCGCGCGGTCGATCTTCCATTCGCCGGTGTCCAGGTCATAGTGCGACACACACCGGAACTGTTCGAAAGACGCATCGTCACCCAGATAGTGGAAGTTCGTGATCGACCGCTTGAGCAGGTCGACATAGGCTTCACGATCGAATTGGACGGAAGGCTCTGCCATCTGCATCGTGATGTCACCTCGATTGGATCGGTAAGGTTATAAAGGAATCACAACGCGTTAACTGCGCGTTATGTTCCTTGCCTACCCGATCGAATTGTCGGTGAGCGCTTGAGAGGATGGAAGGGCCGCTCTGATCGCGGGGAGCGGTAAGGAGGTCTGGGCGGTATCAGCGCGGGGCGGGCATCATGCGGAATAGCAGGCCGTCCTTGAGCCAGTAATGATGGAACAGCGATGCAGCGGCATGGGCACAGATCAGCCAGAAGGCGATGTCGCCGCCCCATTGATGGGCCCATTTGATCTGCGATGCCAGGCCCGCATTCTCGCCGATCAGCGCAGGCAGGCCGATGCCGTAAAACAGGGCTGCGCTGCCCTCCGCGTTCAGCAGGGCCCAGCCGGCGAGCGGCATGGCGAGCATCAGGGCATACAGTGCGATGTGGACCGCCCGTGCCGGCAGCGTTCGCCAGGCAGGGCCTCCCGTCGGCGCAGGTGCGCGGGTCAGCGCCCGCGCAGCGATCCGGACCCAGACCAGCGCGAACACCGTCAGGCCGAGACTGTAATGCCAGGATTTGAAGCCTTCACGCGTTGGGGTGCCCTTGGGAAAATATTCCCGCAGTTCCATGGCTGCAAACACCCCGACGATCAGCGCCAGCATCAGCCAGTGCAGGGTGATCGAGACGGCACTGTAGCGGGTAACACGCTGCGCGGTTGCCATGGTCGGCTCCTTCGCACGACGCTTGGCCGTTCGGCGGCGTCCGCGCATTGATTCAGGTCAACGCAAGCGGCACCGGCGGCGATGTTGCGAGATTTATTTGACCGGTGCTGTTCGCAATGTCAGGTTCTTTCTGCTGGGTCAGTGTTCAAGAGGGGGGATAGCATCATGACATCACGCACTTCGATTTTCAGCGGCGCACTTGCATTGGCAATAGGGCTATCGTCTTCTGCGGCCATGGCGCAGGATGTTGGCGATTGGGTGCTTTCGCCATGGCGCGGCAGCAGCGTGTTCTATCCCGGCGTGGTCGAATCACGCAGCGGGTCGGTCATCACCGTGCGGTTCGATGATGGCGACGTGGAAACCCGGCAGGCGGACACGGTTGTTCCGTTCGACTGGCAGGCGGGCAGCCGCATTGCGTGCGCCTGGAGCGATGGCAAATGGTACAAAGCGACGATCCGCTCGATCGCAGCCGACGGCTATACCATGCAGATCCGTTATGACGACGACGGTACCGTGGAAAACACCAATACCGGGCGCTGTCGCACGCGCTAGGCGGCTGCGTGGCTGGCCGTCAGATAGCCAGTCCTGCGGCATGGCCGCTGGCCCACGCCCATTGGAAGTTGTAGCCGCCCAGCCAGCCGGTGACATCGACGGCCTCGCCGATCGCGTAGAGCCCCGGCACCTTGCGTGCTTCCATCGTCTGCGATGACAGGCCATCGGTGCTGATGCCGCCTGCGGTGACCTCGGCCTTGGCATAGCCTTCGGTGCCGTTGGGGTGGAAATCCCATGCGCCGAGTTGGCGTTCGGCCTCCGCCAGTATCTTGTCGCTCTGGTCGGCGAGGCGCTTTTCGCCCGCCAGCCGCTCGGCGAGCGTCGCCGCCAGCCGGTCGGGCAACAGCCCGCCGAGCGTGCTGCGCAAGGTGGCGCGCGGCTGGCTGCGCTTGGCGCTGGTCAGCCAGCCTGCGGGCGTATCGGGCAGGAAATCGACCGCGACCGGGTCGCCGTGCCGCCAATAGCTCGATATCTGCAGGATCGCGGGACCCGACAGCCCCTTGTGGGTGAACAAGGCCGCCTCGCGAAACGCGGTCTTGCCCGCCCGCACGATGACTTCGGTCGCGACACCCGAGAGCGAGCGGAACAAGGTCTCCTCGCCGCCCAGCGTCAGCGGGACGAGCGCGGGGCGGGGTTCGACAACCTTGAGGCCGAACTGTCGCGCCAGATCATAGGCAAAGCCGGTCGCACCCATCTTGGGGATCGAAGGACCACCCGTGGCGATCACCAGCGCCGGGGCGGACGCGGTTTTCGTGCCGTAGGAGATGCTGTAGCTTCCGTCGGCATGGGTCACCGCGCCGATCGGCTGGCCCAGCGCGATCTGCACGCCGCCCTTGTCGCATTCCTCGAGCAGCATCGCGACGATCTGCTTGGCCGAGCCATCGCAGAACAATTGCCCCAGCGTCTTTTCGTGCCACGCGATGCCATACGCATCGACCAATGCGATGAAATCCTGAGCGCTGTAGCGGCCCAGCGCGGACTTGGCGAAGTGCGGGTTGGCCGAAATATAACGGTCGGGCTGGGTGTTCACGTTGGTGAAATTGCAGCGGCCGCCGCCAGAGATCAGGATCTTCTTGCCGGGCGCATCGGCGTGATCGATCAGCAGCACCCTTTTTCCGCGCTGCCCGGCGATCGCCGCGCAGAACAGCCCCGCTGCGCCAGCGCCGAGGATGATCGCGTCAAAGGGAGTGGGGGACGGGGAGGGCATGGCGCGGGTCTATGGCGGATGCGCAGGCAAACGCCAAGTTGGAATGGGGTGTGTACCTCAACCGGTCCCCTGCGAAGGCAGGGGCCCATCTCCTATGCCGACCAACCCGTGCAGCCGACATCTGCAGTGCGCCTGAATCGTTCGGGACCACTCCAAACTGCCCAATAGAATTGTCCGGAGGTTTGGTGATGGGCCCCTGCCTTCGCAGGGGACCGGGTGTTTCTTGAGACCGGTCTACATCAACCCCATCGACCGCATGCTCGAATGCCCGTCCAGCCCGATGATGATATGATCGTGAACGTCGATGCCCAGCCTCTTGCCCGCCTCGATGATCTCGCGGGTGATCTGGATGTCCTGCTTGCTGGGTTGCGGATTGCCGCTGGGGTGGTTGTGCACGAGGATCAGCGAGGTCGCGCCGAGGTCGAGCGCGCGCTTGATCACCTGGCGGGTGTAGATCGCCGCCTGATCGACCGACCCTTCGGACATGGCGTCGTCGCTGATCAGCATGTTCTTGGCGTTCAAATACAGCACCCGCACCCGCTCGCGGGTCAGGTGTGCCATGTCGAGCCGCAGATAGTCGAGCAGCGCCTGCCAGCTCGACAGGATCGGCTGGCGGCGGACCGGCTCGCTGACCAGCCGGGACGCGGCGACCTGTACGATCTTGAGCGCCGCAGCGCTGGTTTCGCCCATGCCCGATATCGCGCGCAGCGAATCGCCATCGGCGCTAAGCACGCCCGCCAAGCCGCCGAAATGATCGATCAGCTGCTTGGCAAGTTGCTTGGTGTCGCGGCGCGGGATCGCCAGCGCCAGCAGATACTCAACAATTTCATGATCATGCAGCCCGGTTCCGTCACCGTTCAGCAAACGCTGCCTAAGCCGCGAGCGGTGGCCTGCGCCGTGGTGGCCGCCAGCGGCCGCATCGGGCAGTTCGGCATCGGCCAGCAACGGCAGCACGGGCGAAGTGGAGGGCATGGTTTGAGGTTAATCCGTCGTCCTGACCGGAGCAAACGCTTTGTCCCCGTGATTGTTCGGGCCACTTTCTGCGGTCGGCGTTGCAACCGGGCGCATTGCAGCGCATTCAGGGCAGGATGAGCGACGCGGACACCGAAGCTGAAGCGATCTCGCCTGAGCGTAAGGTGCGGGCGTGGCGAGGCACCGCATGGCCGCTGAAGATCGCACTGTATGGCATAGCGCTTTTGGGATTGATCGGGCTGATCGCCTGGACCCAGCGCGAGGACATCGCGAGAAACCTGATTGGTGCCGAGCTCGAACGCCAAGGCGTGGCAGCGACCTACGAGATCGAATCGATCGGCGTCGGGCGGCAGGTCGTCCGCAATCTGGTGCTCGGCGATCCCGAGCGGCCCGATGCGACGATCGAACGGATGACGATCGACATCAGCGGAGGCCTGTTCGGCCTGAAGGTCGACAGCGCCACAGTCGAGGGCCTGCGGGCGTTCGGGCAGTGGAAGGGCGACCGCTTAAGCTTCGGCAGCCTCGACAAGTTCCTCTACACCGACAGCACCGAACCGTTCAGCCTGCCCCGACTGGACCTGACGCTGCGCGATGCGCGGGTCAAGATCGACAGCCCTTACGGCGCGGTGGGTATCAAGGTTGACGGCAGCGGCGACCTGCGCGGCGGCTTCAAGGGAACGCTGGCGGCTGTTGGTGATCGGTTTGCCTATGCCGATTGCACGCTCACCAAGCCCAGCCTGTATGGCGCGATCAGCATCCAGGGCCAGCGCCCGGCGTTCGAAGGGCCGGTGCGGTTCGATGCGTTGGCGTGCGAGGCCGGGGGCGTCGCCATCGCTCGCTCGGCCGTTGCGGTGCGTGCAGGGGCCAATGTCGCGCTCGACCGCGTGACCGGATCGCTGGTTCCGGCGGCGGGCGCGATTCGCGCATCCGGGTTCGGCGCGTCGGGGCTGGGCGGCAAGATCGATTTTGCCGCGACGGCGCAGCAGATCGATGCCGATATCGATCTGGCACTGCGCACTCCGGCGGCAGCGGGGATCGGCTTTGCGACGGTGGATGCGAAGGGCGAGGCGGTGCTGCGGATCGGCGGCGCGTCGCCGGGCTGGTCGTTCGAGGGGCGGACCCAGGGCCAAAATCTGACCGTCGATCGCGCGCGGCTGGCCGGGCTCGACGATGCCGTCTCCGCGAGCGCCAGCCTGCCGATCGGCCCGCTGGTGGCAAAGATGGCTGCCGCCGCTCGGCGCGCGCTGCCGGGGTCCGATCTGATGATGGATCTGCAGGCGCGTGGTGGCGGCGACATGCTGGCGCTGACCATTCCCCGCCTGGCGCTGACCGGCGCGAGCGGCGATCGACTGATCGGCGGGAACAGCCTGAGCCTGCAACGGCAGGGGGATAATCTTCAGGTCGCAGGCAACATCGCCACCGGCGGCGAAGGCCTGCCGCGCGCACAATTGCGGATCACCCCGCGCGGGCAGGGGGCCTATGCGCTGCGGATCAGCATGGAAGACTATGCGGCCAGCGGCGCATCGCTGGCATTGCCCGAGCTTGCCGCGTTGTGGAACGGCAGAGGCGCTGCCTCCTTCAGCGGACGGGCTCTGCTCTCGGGGCCCATTCCCGGCGGATCGGTGCGCGGGCTGGCGTTGCCGCTGCAGGGACGGTGGAGCAATGCGACCGGGCTCGTCCTGTATGATGGCTGCCAGACCTTGCGGTTTGAGCGGTTGCAACTCGCCAGCCTGACTGCCGACCGCGAGGCCGTCACATTATGCCCGGTGCGCGGCCGGCCGATGGTGCGCCAGGGGCCTAAGGGTTTGCAAATGGCCGCGCGGCTGAGCGGTGGGGCGCAGGTGCAGGGGCGGCTGGGATCATCGCCGGTGCGGCTGGCGGTCGGCGCGATGCAGATGGATTATCCCGGGGCTGCGCGGCTCACCGATGTCGACCTGCTGATCGGAGAGGCCGAGGCGGGCACGCATATCAAGGCAAAGGATTTCAGCGTCGATCTTGGCAGCACGCTGACAGGGCGTTTTGCCGATGCCGAAGCGACGATCGGCGTGGTGCCGCTGCTGCTGACCCGCGGCAGCGGTAGCTGGAGCTTTACCGATTCGGTTCTGGCTGTGACAGGCGACGAGTGGCTGCTGCGCGACCGGCAGGTCCCGGCGCGCTTCCAGCCCCTGGTCAGCACCGACATGCGGCTGACGCTCGCCGACAACCGGATCGCGGTCACCGGCACGCTCGACGAGCCGCAGACCGCGCGCGACGTGCTCCGAGTTGCCATTGCGCACGACCTGTCCTCGGTCACCGGCCATGCCGACCTGTTCGTCGACCGGCTGACCTTTGACGATCAGCTGCAGCCCGAGATGGTCAGCAACATCGTGCTCGGTATCATCGCCAACACGCGGGGCAGTGTGGCAGGCACCGGGCGGATCGACTGGACCGCCGATGGCGTGACCGGAAGCACAGGGCGCTTCCGCACCGATTCGCTGGATTTCGCTGCCGCCTTCGGCCCGGTGCGCGGCCTGTCAGGCGATATCGTGTTCAGCGACCTGCTGGGGATGCAGACCGGCCCGGGGCAGGTGGTGCGGCTGGCCGAGGTCAATCCGGGCTTTTCGGTCGCCAACGGGACGATTCGCTACCAGCTGCTGCCCAATTTCAATATGCAGGTAGAAGGTGGCGAGTGGCCGTTTGCGGGCGGTCGCCTGTTGCTCGATCCCGGCGTGGTCGATCTGGTCAGCGAAGAGCCGCGGCGGCTGGTCTTCCGCGTCGACCGGGTCGATGCGGCGCAGTTCCTCGCCGGATTCGATTTCGAGAACATCAACGCCACCGGGCATTTTGCAGGCGTGATACCGATCGTGTTCGACAAGGACGGCGGCCATGTGCGTGGCGGCAGGCTCGAGGTGATCGAGGATGGCGGCACGCTCGCCTATGTCGGTGAGCTCACCTATGAAGATCTTGGCACCATGGCAAACTTCGCCTTCAACGCGCTGCGATCGTTGCGTTATCAATATCTGATCATCGAGATGGACGGCGATCTCGCGGGGGAGGTGATTACCAAGATCCGCTTCGATGGGCTCAGCCAGGGGGAAGGAGCTTCGCGCAATATGCTCACCCGGCAGGTCGAGAAACTGCCGCTGCAGTTCAACGTCACGATCAGCGCGCCGTTCCTGCAGCTGATCACCTCGGCGCGGTCGTTGTATGATACGCAATATGTCACCGATCCGGCGCTGCTCGGGCTGTTGCCCGGACAGGCCAACAATCCGAATGGGACCGGCGCGGGGACGACATCACCGATAAACCCGGGCATTCAGCCCCCAGACAGCGAGGATCGTCCATGAAGGGGACAACGAGGATGGCGATGATGAGAAAACCGGCGGTCCTTTGGATAGCGCTGGCGGCGGCGGGGGTTCTTGGGGGGTGCGTGACGGTGTCGGCGCCCGACAAGCCGATCGTGATCAATCTCAACATCAACATCAAACAAGAGGTCGTCTACCGGCTCGATGGCAAAGCCAAGGCCGTGATAGACGAGAATGCGGAGATTTTCTGATGAACAGGGCAGTTTTCAATTTCGGCATAGCCGCGCTGGTGGCGCTGGGTCTGGCGGTGCCCGCGACGGCACAGCGCGATCCTGCTTATGAGGCGGCGCGTGAAAACGGATCGATCGGTGAAAAACCCGATGGCTATCTGGGCATCGTCGGTGGTGGCGATGGTCAGCTGCAGAAGCTGGTCAGCGACATCAACCTCAAGCGCAAGCAGGTCTATACCAACCGCGCTTCGGCTGAAGGCTCGACGGTAGAGCAGTTCGCGTTCACCGCCGGCTGCAACACGATATCGCGGACTAAGCCGGGGGAAAAATACCAGGCCCCCGATGGCAGCTGGAAGACTCGCGATTCCAGCCCCCCGGTGCGCGACGCGCGCTGCCCGTGACTTCGGTCGCGGACCAAGAAATCACAAGGCCCGGATTTCCGTCTGAAATCCGGGCTTTTTTGCGGGCGATGGCGCAGCGCAGCATGACCATTGACTTGGGAACCAGCCCTTTCTAAACGGGCCGCGCCTTGGCGGGTCCGCTCGCCGCTTTTTGCGCGACTTTTTGGATATTGCAGCCTCTGGCCCGATAACAAGGAGCGAAGCGAATGGCGGAGAACGAACCCGGGCGAGACCCTTCTGGCGGCGACGCGCGGATCGACCACATTGGTGATCGGCTGCGCGATATAACGCAGCGGGAGCAGGCCGATGCGAGCGGCAAAGGGGGCGCAGTCGATGCGAATTATCGACTGGGCAACCGAGTGCTGGCCGATCTGCTTGGGGGAATTGCAGGTGGTTTGCTGTTCGGCTGGCTGTTTGATCGCTGGCTGGGCACATCGCCCTGGCTCCTGATCACGTTCCTCGCTCTGGGGATTTTCGTGGCCTTCAGGAACATCATCCGGGTTTCCAACGCGTATTCGGCGGGGCTGAAAAATCAGCAGTCCCCGCAGGATAAGCCTGAAGATTGATACGAAGAGGTAAGGTTGTGGCAGCCGAGTCAGGCAAAATCGACCCCATGCACCAGTTCGAGATCGCACCGGTGTTTCCGGGTGGCTTCGAAATCGCTGGGCAGACCATCGCCTTCACCAACAGCGCCTTGTGGATGCTGTTGACGCTGGTGACGTTGTGGGTGTTCATGCAGGGCGGCATGAAGCGCGAGCTCGTGCCCGGCCGCTGGCAGCTCATGGTCGAAAGCTTCACCGGCTTTATCGACGACATGCTGGTCGCCAACATTGGCGCCGAGGGCCGCAAATACGCGCCTTACGTGTTCTCGCTGTTCATGTTCATCCTGTTCGCGAACATCCTGGGACTGCTGCCCATCGGTGTGGTCGGCGGGCACCCGTTCACCGTGACCAGTCACCTGACGATCACCGGCATCCTCGCCATCGTCAGCTTCGCCATCGTGCTGATCGTCGGATTTGGCCGTCATGGCCTGCACTTCTTCTCGCTGTTCGTGCCGCACGGCACGCCGCTGCCGATGATCCCTTTCATCTTCCTGGTCGAACTGCTGTCGTTCCTGGTCCGGCCGTTCAGCCTGGGTCTGCGACTGTTCGTCGCGATGACTGCAGGACACATCCTGCTCAAGGTTCTCGCTGGCTTCGTGATCAACTCGACCAACGCCGGCGTCGGCTATGGCCTGATGGTCGGCCTGCCCAGCCTGACGCTGATGGTCGGCATCAGCGCCCTCGAGATCCTGGTCGCCGTCGTCCAGGCCTATGTCTTTGCGCTGCTCACTTCGTTGTACATCAACGACGCGGTGAACCTGCACTAAGCTATTCTTTTCGCTCTCAATCTTTTCATCAATCTCAAAATTCCCAAGGAGTATTACAATGGACGCAGAAGCTGCAAAATTGATCGGTGCTGGCCTCGCTGCAATCGGTGCCGGCATGGCCGCCATCGGCGTGGGTAACGTGTTCGGTTCGTTCCTGGAAAGCGCTCTGCGCAATCCGGCAGCTGCCGACGGCCAGCAGGGTCGCCTGTTCATCGGCTTCGCCGCTGCCGAACTTCTCGGTCTGCTGGCGTTCGTCGTGGCGATGATCCTGATCTTCGTTGCCTGATTATTCGCGAGACGGGGCCGGCCTGCCGTCGGTCCCGTCTCGCACCTTCAAGATTCTGATCCACGGATAGCTTTGATATGCCCCAGATTGACCAGATCATGTCCACCTACGGGTCCCAGTTCTTTTGGCTGGTGATCACGTTCGGGCTGATTTATTTCGTGATCGGGCGTTCGATGCTGCCGAAGATCCAGGGCACGGTTGATCTGCGCAAGGGCAAGATCGCCGGCGACATCGCCGCTGCCAAGGCTGCGCATGCCCGCGCTGACGAGATCGAGGAAGATTATCGTCAGGCCCAAGCCCGTGCCCGCGACGCGGCGATGGCGATTACCGCCGAAGCCAAGGCCAAGGGTGCGCGCGAAGCCGAAGCCCGGGTCCGTGATGCCGATGTCGGTATCGCGGCCCATCTGGCCGAAGCCGAAGCGGCGATCGCTGCGCAGCAGGCGTCTGCTCTGACAGAGATCGAAGCTGTCGCGGTGGAAGCTGCACAGGATATTGTCGCCCGGCTAACCCCGGCGAAGGTCACCAAACCGCAGGTCAACCGTGCGGTCAAGGGAGCGCTGGCTGATGCTTGAACTCATCATCCTCGCCTCCGAAGCGGGCGAACATGCCGATCCCTCGATCGGTGGCGTCCACATTCTCAACGCGACTTTCTTCGTCTCGGTGGCAATGCTGATCCTGATCGGCATCATCCTCTACAAGAAGGTTCCGACCGTGATCGGCGCCTCGCTCGACCGGCGGATCGCGATGATCCGTGCCGAACTCGACGAAGCCCAGGCGCTGCGGGCTGATGCCGAAAAGCTGCGCGGCGAATATGAAGCCAAGCTGGCTGCGGCGACGCAAGAAGCCGCCGACATGAACGCTCGCGCCGAAGCCGAAGCCGAAGCCATTCGCGCCAAGGCGCAGGCTGACGCGGAAAACCTGATCGTGCGCCGCCAGAAGATGGCGACCGACAAGATCGCGTCCGCTGAACGCGCCGCCATCGCCGAGATCCGCAACAAGGTGGCGCTTGCCGCCACTGGCGCTGCCGCGACGCTGATCGCGGAAAATCACAATGCTGACGCGGACAAGTCGCTGGTCGATCAGACCGTCGCCCAATTGGGCACGCGGTTGAATTGACGACCTCCCCCCTCTCCCCTTCGAGGGAGAGGGTTGCGCAGACCTGGCAGCCTGCTGCCTAGTCGAAGCTGGGGGAGGGGGCAGCCGCGCTGGCGTTGTTACGCACTCTAGCCTCACCCTCATCCAAGCTCCGCTAGTCGGCTGCGCCGCCAAGCTACGCTATCCTTCTCCCATCTAGGGAGAAGGTTTAGCTGAGCACACGTCTTGGAAGCAAAGCCCCATTGACCTGCCGCCCCGCTGACGCCACATCACGCGGACCATGGCAGGCCGTCCCGCTCATCCCAATGACAGCAACCCGCGCGCGCCCGACCGCTTCCTCGAGGAAGCGGCGACGTATAGCGTGCGCGGTGCCGATACGCCCGATCTCGACACCGGAATCGCCGCGATCCGCAGCCAGCTGAAGTCGCTGCCGACGCGCCCCGGCGTCTATCGGATGATCGATGCGCGCGGCGATGTGCTGTATGTCGGCAAGGCGCGGATGCTCAAGAACCGGGTGACCAACTACACCCAGGTCGATAAATTGCCGCGTCGCCTCCAGCGGATGGTGTCGCTGACCCGGTCGATGATGATCGTGACGACCAACAGCGAGGCCGAGGCGTTGCTGCTCGAGGCGCAGCTGATCAAGCGCTATCGCCCGGCGTACAACGTGCTGCTGCGCGACGACAAGAGCTTCCCCTATATCCTGCTGCGCGAGGACCATGACTTCCCGCGCATGTCGAAATATCGCGGCGCGCAGAAGTACAAGGGGCAGTATTTCGGGCCATTCGCCAGCGCCGGATCGGTGACCAGCACGCTCAATTCGCTGCAGAAACTGTTCCTGCTGCGCTCGTGCTCGGACAGCTTTTTCGCCAACCGCTCGCGGCCGTGCCTGTTGTACCAGATCAAGCGCTGCTCGGCGCCGTGCGTCGACCGCATCAGCAAGGCGGATTACGCGGCGCTGGTCGGCGATGCCCGCGCGTTCCTCACCGGCAAGTCGACCGACGTCCAGGCCAAGCTCGGCGCGCGGATGGAAGCGGCGGCGCAGGCGCTCGATTTCGAGAGCGCTGCGGCCTATCGCGATCGGTTGAAGGCGCTGACCTTCATCCAGGGAAGCCAGGCGGTCAATGCCAATGGAATAGCCGACGCCGATGTGTTCGCGATGGCGAGCCAGGGCGGCACGGTCTGCATCCAGGCGTTCTTCATCCGCGCCGGACAGAACTGGGGCCACCGCAGCTTCTTTCCCGCGCATGTGCAGGAGCTCGACGAGGCCGAGATCCTCACCAGCTTCCTGATGCAGTTCTATCAAGACATGCCACCACCGCGGCTGATCCTCACCGACCGCACGCCGTTCGAATGCGATCTGGTGGTCGAGGCGCTGTCGGCCAATATGGCGCACAAGCTCGAGCTGCTGGTCCCCCAGCGCGGCGAGCGCAAGCGGCTGATCGAGCAGGCGCAGCGCAACGCGCTCGAGGAACTCCAGCGCCGCGTCGCCGAAAGCGCGAGCCAGGCGAAATATCTCGCCGAGATGGCCGACCTGTTCGGGCTCGATGGCCCGCCGGACCGGATCGAGGTGTACGACAATAGCCATATCCAGGGCACCAATGCGCTGGGTGCAATGGTCGTTGCGGGGCCCGAGGGCTTCCGCAAGGCGGCGTATCGCAAGTTCAACATCAAGCGCGCCGACACCGTGCCCGGCGATGACTATGCGATGATGCGCGAGGTGTTCGAGCGCCGCTTTGCGCGCGCGCAGAGCGAAGATCCTGATCGCAGCGGCGGCGACTGGCCCGATCTGGTGCTGGTCGACGGCGGCAAGGGCCAGCTCAAGGCTGCGGTGGAAGCGCTGGCCACGTTGGGTATCGAGGATGTCGCTCTGGTCGGAGTCGCCAAGGGGCCCGATCGCAATGCGGGCCGCGAGACCTTCTTCATGCCCGATGGCAAGGAGTTCACGCTGCCGACCAACAGCCCGGTCTTGTTCTATCTCCAGCGGCTGCGCGACGAGGCGCACCGCTTCGCAATCGGCGCGCACCGCGGCAAGCGCAAGAAGGCGATGACCAGCAGCCCGCTCGACGAGGTCCCCGGCATCGGCCCCGCGCGCAAACGCGCGCTGCTGATGCACTTCGGCACGGCAAAAGCGGTGCGCAGCGCCAGCCTGCAGGACCTCCAGATGGCCCCCGGCGTCTCCAAGGCGATGGCGCAGATCGTCTATGACTATTTCCGGGGATGATTGCATTTCTATACCGTTTTGGTATTTTGCACGCCCATGCAGTTCGTGTTCGATCCGGCGAAAAGCGCACTGAACAAAGAGAAGCATGGCATCGATTTTGTCGAGGCACAGGCGTTTTGGGTTGGTCGGCTAGGCTTCATCATCGAGGCGCGACATGCCGGCGAGATGCGGTACGCGCTGATCGGTAAGATCGACGGTAAAGTTTGGACTGCAATCCATACAATCCGCAAAGGCGTTTTCCGCATCATTTCAGTGAGAAGGGGGCGTCCAGCAGAGGTGAAATATTATGAAGCCCAAGGTGATTAGCGCAGAAGAATTCGATCGGATGTTCGATGATGGCGAGGACATCAGCGAATACCTGGATTGGTCGACCGCGCGTCGGCTGCATGAGCCTGCAAAGCGGGTCAACGTCGATTTTCCCGGGGACATCGTGTCAAAGCTTGATCGTGCAGCAAAGCGCCGAGGTGTTTCGCGTCAGGCGCTCATCAAGATGTGGATCGTTGAGCAACTCGATAATGAGGCCAAGCTCGATACCGCCGCCTGACTGCGCGTTGACGCCACCCCAATGCCCGTAATCCGCACCTCCGCGATCGTCTGTACGGTGCGCAAGCATGGCGAGCATGGGGCGGTGGCGCGGTTGTTCACGCCCGAGCATGGTTTGCAGGCGGGCTATGTCCAGGGTGGGCGATCGACAGCGATGCGTCCGGTGCTGATGCCAGCGAATCTCGTGACGGCGGAATTGCGCAGCCGTTCGCCTGACCAGCTTGCCAGTCTGACGGTCGAGCTCGCGACCAGCCGCGCGCCGTATTATGCCGAGCCGCTGGCGGCGGCGGCGTTCGAGTGGGTGACTTTGCTGACGGCAACAGTTGCGCCCGATGACCAGCCGTTCCCCCGACTGTACGCGGCGCTGGCGGCGTTGCTCGAACTGGTCTGCGTTGCGCCCTCGGCGCGGTGGTGGGCGCGGGCGATGGTGCAGTATGAGGCGTTATTGCTGACTGAACTCGGTTTCGGGCTGGACCTGACGCGTTGCGCGGTGACGGGCGAGCGGGGGGATCTGGCCTATGTCAGCCCGCGCACCGGGCGCGCGGTGACGCTGCACGCCGCAGGGGTCTATGCCGAAAAATTGCTGGCGCTGCCTCCCTTCATGACCAGCGATGCCGAACCAGATTGGGAGCAATTGCTGCAGGGCTTTGCGCTCACCGGGCACTTCATCGAGCGCCAATTCTTCGCCGAACGTCGTGCGGATCCGCTTGCGGCGCGGGTGATGATGATCGACCGGCTGAAACGGATCGCTTGCTGAAATCCACCTTCACGCAAAACAATGTTGCTTGATTGCGCCACCGGACGCTATGCGCGCGGCGATAACTGACAGGGACACACCATGAAAATTGCAATCCTTCCGGGCGACGGCATCGGACCCGAGATCATGGCCGAGGCGCTGCGTGTGCTGCGCGCGCTCGATCTGCCGGGGACGGAACTGCACGATGGCCTGGTCGGCGCTGCGGCGTGGCGCGTGCACGGCCACCCGCTGCCGCCCGAGACGCTGCGCCTGATGCACGACTGCGACGCAATCCTGTTCGGCGCGGTGGGCGATCCCGCCTGCGATGGCCTCGATCGGCATCTGCGCCCCGAACAGGCGGTGCTGGGGATGCGCAAGGAATTGAGCCTGTTCGCCAACCTGCGCCCGGCCAAGGTATTTCCGGGACTTGAGGCGCACAGTTCGCTTCGCCCCGAGGTCGCAGGCGCGATCGACCTGATGATCGTGCGCGAGCTCAATGGCGATGTCTATTTCGGCGAGAAGGGCATGCGCACCACCGCTGATGGCCAGCGGGAGGGCTATGACATCATGTCGTACAGCGAGAGCGAGGTGCGTCGCATCGCGCATGTCGCCTTCCGCACCGCGCAAGGCCGGTCGGGCCGTCTGTGCTCGGTCGACAAGGCCAATGTGCTCGAAACCTCGCAATTGTGGCGCGATGTGATAATCGAGGTCGCGGCGGAATATCCCGATGTCACGCTCGAACATATGTATGTCGACAACGCCGCGATGCAGCTGGTCCGCGCGCCGGGCAAGTTCGACACCATCGTCACCGGCAACCTGTTCGGCGACATCCTCTCGGATCAGGCGAGCATGTGCGTTGGCTCGATCGGGCTGCTCGCCTCGGCCTCGCTGGGCGCGGAGCAGACCGCGTTCGGCACCAAGGGCGCGTACGAACCGATCCACGGCAGCGCACCCGATATCGCGGGCAAGGGGCTGGCCAATCCTGCAGCAATGATCCTCTCCGCCGCGATGATGCTGCGCCACAGCTTCGGGCTTGAGGCAGAGGCGGCGCGGATCGAGGCGGCGGTGGCGAGCGCGCTCAACGCAGGCGCGCTCGGCGCGGACCTTGGCGGGACGATGGGAACGGCCGCGATCGGCGACGCGGTGCTTGCGGCGCTGGATTGATCGTCAGCGTCCGGATGCCCTGTTTCCCGGCTACTGGGTCGCCACCCACCAGTGGTGGCCAGCCGGATCGGTGAATCCGCCTCTCAGGTCATCGTCGGACGTTTTCCGCACCGGGGTTTGAACCGGCGCGGCCCCGGACGCCAATGCGCGGTCATACACCGCTTGCGCATCTGGGACGTAAACGTGGACATGCACCTGCGCCGACAGGTACTCGGTCGCACCTCCGCCAATCATCACGATGCTGTCGTCGATTCGGAGCTCGGCGTGCATCAGCGATCCGTCCGGCCGATCAAAGCGGCGGACCAATGCTGCGTCGAACACGGCGATCAGGAAATCGATCAGCCGCTCGGGCTCGCCGCAGATTAGATATGGGCTAATCGAAGGATAGGCCGAAGGTTTCCAGTCATTCATGGCCATCCCTCCCCGATAAGCACCAAGCGCTTGGCCCTTAGTCCGCATAAGCAGTTTATCGCATGGTGCGCCGGAGTGAAGTGACTATCAGCCCCGCTCGCGCGCCACTTCGCGCCAGCCGATGTCGCGGCGGCAGAAGCCGGTGGGGAAGGTGATCGCGTCGACGGCGGCATAGGCCGCAAGCTGCGCCTCGATCAGGCTGCTGCCGGTGCCGGTGACGTTCAGCACGCGGCCGCCATTCGCGACCAGCGCCCCGTCCTTCATCGCGGTGCCTGCGTGGAAGACCTTTGCGTCGCTGACATTGCCGAGCGCGATCGCGCCGCCCTTTTCGGGAGTGCCGGGATAGCCCTTGGCGGCCATCACCACGGTCAGCGCATAGTCGTCCGAGAAGCGGGGAGGGGGGCAGTCCGCAAGCTCGCCCTTCGCGGTCGCCAGCAACAGTTCGGCCAGATCGCTTTGCAGCCGGGTCATCAGCACCTGGCATTCGGGGTCGCCGAAGCGGCAATTGTATTCGATCAGCTTGGGGCCCCCGCTGGTGAGCATCAGCCCGGCGAACAGCACGCCCGAATAGGGCATGCCTTCTGCTGCCAACGTCGCGACGGTCGGCGCGATGATCCGCTCCATCACCTCGGCTTCGAGCTCAGCCGTCAGCACCGGGGCGGGGCTGTATGCGCCCATGCCGCCGGTGTTGGGGCCGGTATCGCCTTCGCCGACGCGCTTGTGGTCCTGCGCCGATCCGAACGCGACGATCGCGCTGCCATCGGTGATCGCGAAGAAGCTCGCTTCCTCGCCCGTCATGAACTCCTCGATGACGACTTCAGCCCCGGCCTCACCAAACGCACCCGCGAACATGTGCCCGATCGCGTCCTCGGCCTCTTCGGCGGTTTCGGCGATGATCACGCCCTTGCCCGCGGCGAGGCCATCGGCCTTGATCACTACCGGCAGGTCGAAATCGGCCAAAGCCGCGCGTGCTTCGGCGGCATGGCTGGCGCGAACATAGCGCGCGGTGGGGATGTCGGCGCGGTCGCACAAAGCCTTGGTGAAACTCTTCGAGCCTTCGAGCTGCGCGGCGTTTGCGGAGGGTCCGAACACGGGAATACCCGCGGCGCGCAGGCTGTCGGCAAGCCCGTCGACCAAAGGCGCTTCGGGGCCGATCACGACCAGCCCGATGGCATTGTCCGCACAGAACGCCGCAACCGCCGCATGATCGGTCATCGCAAGCTCGACACAGGTCGCATGCTCTGCAATGCCCGGATTGCCCGGCGCGGCGAAGATGGTGTCTACCTGCGGGGATTGCGCCAGTTTCCAGCACAGGGCATGTTCGCGGCCACCGCTCCCCACCAACAGGATATTCATGCCCGACCCCTTTTCAGATGATGCTGCTTCGCGCTCGGGCGGGCTGTTAGCCCAGATGGCACCGGGCGACAACGCCCCGCCGCTGTCGGTGTCCGAAATCTCGAACCTGCTCAAGCGCACGGTCGAGGACCGCTTTGGCCATGTGCGGATTCGCGGCGAGATTTCGGGCTTCAAGCGCGCGGCGTCGGGGCACTGCTATCTCGCGCTCAAGGACGACAAGGCGCTGATCGACGGGATCATCTGGAAGGGCACGGCACAACGGCTGAACTTTGCGCCCGAGGACGGGCTCGACGTCATCGCCACCGGAAAGCTGACGACCTTCCCGGGGCGCTCGAAGTATCAGATCACGATAGAATCGCTAGAACTCGCCGGCGAAGGCGCGCTGATGCAGCTGTTCGAGAAATTGAAGGCGCGGCTTGCGGGCGAAGGCCTGTTCGATCCCGCGCGCAAGCGGCCGCTTCCGTTCCTGCCGCGCACCATCGGCGTGGTGACCTCGCCGACAGGCTCGGTGATCCGCGACATCCTCCACCGGCTCGCCGACCGTTTCCCCAGCCATGTGCTGGTCTGGCCGGTGCTGGTGCAGGGCGATGGCGCTGCGGCGCAGGTGGCAGCGGCGGTGCGCGGCTTTGGCGCAATGCCCGAGGCGAGCCGCCCCGACCTTCTGATCGTCGCGCGCGGCGGCGGCTCGATCGAGGACCTGTGGGCCTTCAACGAGGAACCGGTGGTCCGTGCGATCGCCGAAAGCCCGATTCCCGTGATCTCGGCGGTGGGGCACGAGACCGACACCACGCTCGCCGATTTTGCCGCCGACAAGCGCGCGCCCACGCCGACGGCTGCGGCGGAAATGGCCGTGCCGGTGCGCGCGGATCTTCTTGGGGCCTTGGGCGAACTTGGGCTGCGGGCCAGCCGCGCGGTCAACCGCGCCCATGGACTTGCGCGCGAACGGCTCGATGCGCGCGCACAGCGGCTTCCAAAGCTGCCAGATCTGCTCAGTCCGCAGCAGCAGCGCGCCGATGATCTGGGCGAGCGGCTGCGCGCGGCGCTCGGGCTGCAGCTCGCGCACGCGCGCGGAGCGCTGGGCCGGGTCTCGGGCGCCCTGCGCCCTGCGGTGCTCGATGCGCGGGCAGGGCTGGCACGCGAGCGGCTGGCGCGGCTGCAGCTGGACCCCGTCATGCTCGAACGGATCACGGCGCGGGCGGGCGAGCGGCTCGCCGGGCTGGAACGCGTGCTGGCGCAGCTCGACCCCGACGCCCCGCTGCAGCGCGGCTATGCGCGGGTCGCCGCTGCCGATGGCCGCACCTTGCTGGACCGCACCGCGGCCGCAGGCGAGCCGAGGCTGGCGCTGCATTTTCGCGACGGCGTGCTCGAGGTGATACCGGCAGATGGTGCGGTTTCGCCGCCGGGCCGCACCCCGCCGCATGCGCCGCGGCCCAAGGCCAAACCGACCGAGCCGCGACAGACCAGCCTGTTCTGACGGCAGGGCAGATTTGCGTGCGCGCGCGCAATATCATATTGTGCCTTCAAACAGCAGGAGCGCGTCGTAAACCTGCGATACACAAATGATGGAGCACTATTCCCCCATGCTGATGTCAAACCGAGATCGCGCTGCGCGTGTGCACTATATGCCCAATGGCTTTCGCCTGCTGAGCGCAGGAGACCACGTGCTGTGCGCACAGACCGGCCAGAAGATCGATCTGGAAGAGTTGCGCTACTGGAGCGTCGAGCGGCAAGAGCCTTACGCCACCTGCGAGATTTCGGTGCGCGCTGCGCTGGGGCAGGGCTGACATCGTGGTGCGGATCGGCATAGCAGCGAGCCTGATGTTCGCAGGCAGTGCCGGCGCAGTGCTCGCCCAGGCCGGGCCGGTGCGCGGCGATGCAGCGGTCGCCACGTCGGGGCAGGCCAGTGGCCCGGACTTTCTGGCACGACCCTTCGGAGCGGTACGGCCGCTTTCCAGCGGCATC
This sequence comes from Blastomonas sp., assembly GCF_030373265.1. Classification (GTDB taxonomy): domain Bacteria; phylum Pseudomonadota; class Alphaproteobacteria; order Sphingomonadales; family Sphingomonadaceae; genus Blastomonas. The sequence continues at coordinate 158,090 of NZ_JAUCZC010000004.1, read as the reverse complement.
CGGCTGAGCGGTCCGCCCGTGCAGGGCGCGCTGCTGCGGGGCAAGGTACCGACCGGCGTCGTGGCGCTGGATCTCGACGGTGTGAAGGTGCCCTTGGCAGAGGACGGCGAGTTTCTGCTCGGCTTTCATCGTGATGCGCCGACTTTGGGTGTCCTCACCGTCAACTTCGCCGATGGTACGGTCATGGCCGAACCACTCGCGATCGAACCGCGATCATGGCGGCGCGAGTTCATTGCGATTGCCGCGCGCGGCGGAGTCCCCAGCGAGGCCTTCATGGCGCGGCGCAAGCCCGAGCTGGAAATGATTGCCGCCGCTCGGCTGCGAGCTTCTGACAGCACTGGCTGGCGTCAGCCGTTCATCTGGCCTGCGACGGGCCGTGTGTCGGGAATTTTCGGATCACAGCGGGTTTATGCAGGCGAGCCCGGCGCGTTTCACAGCGGTGTGGATGTCGCGGGGCCGACTGGAACGCCGATCGTGGCGCCCGCCGACGGAGTGGTCATCCTGGCCGCGCCAACTCCATTCTCGCTCGAAGGCAATCTGCTGATGATCGACCACGGCATGGGCCTCAACAGCGCATTTCTCCACCTTTCATCCATCGACGTGAAGGATGGCGAGCGGGTTCGGCAGGGCCAGCAGATCGGCCGAATCGGCGCCACCGGTCGCGCGACGGGACCCCATCTGCACTGGAGCATGAAGTGGAACGACGCCAGGATCGACCCGCAAAATCTGGTCCCGGCGATGAGTGCCCTCGGTAAATAAGCTTCGTCGCTCAGCATGGGCCAACAGCGAGTGTTGCATTCACGCGACAACGATAAGTCTATCGAAGCTGAGACCGTCGTCTCGCGCTTTTCCAGGTAGCAGACTTCTGGGATCGATGACTCCAGCAACCATACCGCACCGATCGAACGCGGTGATCCACGCTGGGCCGGGGCGTTCGGCACGGATCTGCACTTCGGGCTGTCCGATATCGGCTAAAGGCTGCGCTCCATCGACAAGCAGTCGATCGACACGATCACATCGATCCGGACTGTGTCGGGGCGTCGCCCGACAAGCCCAGGTCTGGTTACGAAGTCTGCGACTTCGAAGCCGCTCCGTCACTCGACCCGGCGAACTCGCGTAAACCCGGTGCGGCCTTCAACCTTGGCCCGATATCCTCCCATCGCTCCGCGATCTATGACCAGCATCTGTCCGGGGCGTGGCGAGAAAATGAAACTGGGCGGGTCTGTCTGTTCCCATCGGCTGCCATTTTCGAGACTGATCACCAGCCGCTTGCTGCCGGGCAGGGTTCGCAGGTCGGAAACCTTGGAGGACAGCGACTTGAGCGGCTCGCCATCGGGGCCGCGCAGCAGCGTACTGTCCCCCACGGACAGGCCAAAGGCCGACTCGCGCGCCTTTTCGACTTCGCGCCGCTCGGCCACGATCACTTCGCCGGTCTTCTCAGCGTCTGCAAAAGCCGCGACCTGCTGATCGAAGCAGGCGAGCCGCGCTGTATCCTCGGTGATCGACCTGCACTGCAACATGCCTTCGAATACCGGTCCGGGGTTGGCTCGAGTCGCCTTCTTCTGCGCAATCGCAGCCGGTGACAGCACCAGCGCCGTTGCAACCGAAAGAGTGGCCAGCGCGACGAAATTACGGTGCCTGATCGCTCGCATGAATGAGTCTCCCACGTGTGAGTTTGCACCCTAAGCCACCCCAACATCGTTGCAAGCGAGGATTGCCAATGGGCGCGGAGGGGCGGCGCCGTTCTGTGACCTTTTTGCTACAGCCATCCGGAAACATCATGTTTGAAAGGCACAGAGTGTTGCGTTTCCGGCGCTTTCTTGCGTAAGCCAAGGTCAAGAAGGGTAAAAATGCTCTTCCAACCACAATTTTTTCAAAAGACGGTCGCTCTCGACGGCGACGCTCCAAGGGGAAAAACGCATGACGTCTCGTTTCAAAATCGGCCTGCTGACTAGCAGCCTGCTGGTGGCTGCTGGCAGCTTTGCTGCTCCCGCCATGGCGCAGGATCAATCGGATGAAAGCGCCGCATCGGACAACCAGGCTATCGTTGTTACCGGTTCGCGTATCGCTCGTACCGACCTGAGCTCGACCAGCCCGACCGCTGTTGTGACCGCAGAAGAGTTCCTGCTCTCTGGCGCCACCAACGTTGAACAGGTGCTGAACACGCTGCCGCAGGTTCTGCCTGGCGTCACCAGCTTCTCGAACAACCCCGGCAACGGTGCAGCCACGCTGAACCTGCGTAACCTGGGCGCACAGCGTACCCTGGTGCTGGTCAACGGCCGCCGCTGGATGTTCTATGATACCAACCAGATCGTCGATTTGAACACCATCCCGCAGTTCCTGCTCGAAGGCGTTGACGTTGTGACCGGCGGCCAGTCGGCCGTTTACGGCTCGGACGCGATCGCAGGCGTCGTTAACTTCCGTCTGCGTCAGGACATCGACGGCATCATCATGGGCGGCAACTACTCGTTGACCGGCAAGGGCGATGGCGCACGCTATGACGTGAACTTCGCAATTGGCACCCCGTTCGCTGACGGCCGCGGTCAGGTTACCGTCTATGGTAACTACCTCCGTCGTGAACCGATCTTCCAGGGCGCTCGTCCTTATTCGCGCTTCGCTGCTGGCGATGGCTGCGTCGTCGCTGGTTCGACCAACACCAGCACCGGTCTAGGCACCAATCTTGGTGGCGCCCTCGGTACCTGCACCGCACGCGGTGGTGAGGTTGGCCTGATTCCCGGCGGTTCGGCTGCAACGCCGATTGCAACTTTGCCCGGCGTCGGCGGCGGAAACGGTTCGATTTTCCAAAACACCGGTGGTGGCATTCGTCCGTTCGAGAATCCCGGCGATCTCTACAACTTCGCGCCTGACAACTATCTGCAGCTTCCCCAGGAACGTTACCTGTTCGGTGGTTATGGTAGCTATGAAATCACGGACGGCATCGAAGCCTACGCCGAACTCAGCTATGTCAATAGCAAGGTAAACCAGGAACTGGCTCCGACTCCGGGTGCGGTCCCTGGCGGTGTTTCCCTGCAGATCAACAGCCCATTCTTCAATGCTGCTACCCAGGCTGCATTGGCTGCGGCTGCCACGCCTGCTGATCTGGCGCTTGGTCGTTCACAGCAACTCGTGAACTACCGCTTCAACCAGAGCGGCCCGCGTAACTCTGAGCAGGGTCGCTCGGCATTCCGCATTCTCACCGGTGTCCGCGGCGAAATCGTCAGCAACATCAACTATGACCTGTATTACAGCTATTCGCGGACGGAAAACACGCAGTTCCAGCAGGGTAACGTTGCCATCAGCCGCTTCCGCGCGGCTCTGGAAACCGAAACCGTTGGTGGCGTGACTCGCTGCCGTGATGCTGCAGCGCGTGCTGCAGGTTGTGTGCCTTTGAATGTCTTTGGCCTGGGTCTGGCTGATCCTGCTGCGCTGGACTATGTCACGATCAACTCGACCAACCTGGAAACTTCGGATCTCCAGAATATCGTCGGTTCGATCAGCGGTACCCTCGGAAGCATCTTCGGCAATTCGGAGCCCATCGGTTTCGCAGTCGGTGGTGAGTATCGTCGCGTTTCGGCATCGTACGTTCCCGATACCTTCCTTTCATCGGGTGACGTGATCGGCTTCAACGCCGGCCAGCCCACCGGTGGCAGCTACAACGCCAAGGAAGCGTTCGCCGAACTTCGCATCCCTCTGGTGAGCGACTCGTTCATTCACCGTCTGGAAGTGACGGGTGCGGCACGTTATTCGGATTACTCGCTGGATAACGTCGGCGGCGTCTGGACCTACGCTGCTGGTGGTGAATTTGCTCCGATCCAGGACATCACCTTCCGCGGCCAGTATCAGCGCGCGGTTCGTGCACCGAACGTGCAGGATCTGTTCGGTGGCCAGTCGGTCGGCTTCCCGCAGGCAATCGATCCCTGCTCCAGCCGTACTCCTCCGGCTTTGCAGACCGATACCATTCGTGCGCTCTGCGTCGCCAATGGCGTCCCTGCTGGCAACGTCTTCACCGTTGCGGTGCAGCCGAACCAGCAGATCCAGGCACTGTTCGGTGGCAACCCCAATCTGGGCGAAGAAACGTCTGATACCTTCACCGTTGGTGCGGTTATCCGTCCGAGCTTCATCCCCCGCCTGAACATCACGGTCGACTACTTCAACATCAAGGTGAAGGACACGATCAGCCTGTTCGGTGGCGGTCTGAACAGCGCGTTGCAGCTCTGCTTCACCGTTGCTCAGGATCTGACCAACCCGATCTGCTCCATCTTTGCCGGTTCACGTGCACCTGGGACCGGGGCTATTGGTGAAGGTCAGGGCGGTGTGAACCCGCCTGTGCTTTCGGCAAACATTGCACGGTTGGAAACCTCGGGTATCGACGTTCAGGTCGACTACAACCTGCCGCTGAACTTCTCGCTCACCGGTTCGGACGAATCCCGCCTGACGCTGTTCTTCCTCGGCACGTATCTCGACGAGTATCGCACCACGGCTGTGGCTGCGATCCCCGAGCGGGTTACGATCGGTGAAGGCACCATCGCTCTGCCGAAATGGCGTCACACCGCCCGTATCGGTTATGTCGATGGACCGGCTCAGATCTCGCTGCGCTGGCGCTATAACGGCCCCGGTATCGATACCCGCATCATCAACACCTTCAATGGTTTGGTTCGTACCGATCAGGATCCTGCTCTGTTCCCGAACCGTCGCGTTGGTGCGTTCAACTACTTCGACCTGACCGGCTCGGTGGCCGTGACGGATAACTTCCAGTTGACCGCCGGTGTGAACAACCTGTTCAACAAGACCCCGGTCGTTCTTGGTGCGGCTCAGGAGCAGGGCAACAACTTCCCTGGCTTCTACGATCCGCTCGGCCGTGACTTCTTCGTAAGCGCACGTCTGAACTTCTGATCAGGTTCAAACTCAAAAGGAATGGCGGCGAACTTCGGTTCGTCGCCATTTTTTTGTGCCCTTGAATATGCGGGTCGCTCGCGGAGCTTGGGCGCCGATCAGGCGCGCAAAAGCCGACGGGGATGGCCCCGCCAGCTTGAACGTAACAATGTGATCAATATCAGCGGCTGAGAAGAGCGTCGAAGGCGACGGTCATCCGCTCGCCCTGCGCAAAGGGCCGGGTTCCGTGGAACATATAGCTGGGAAACAGAGCCAGACGGCCAGGTACCGGCTTGATCGTTTCCAGCGCTTCGAGCGGCAATTCCAGATCTGCCGGTGGCGCCCCGACCTCGAGCCAGCCCGCTTTGTCCGGTCCGTCGGCCTCCGGTGGCACGACGATGTAACAGGCCGAGCTCAACACACCCTGCGGATGAACGTGCGGGACATGGTAGCCGGCATCGGTCAGCCTGACCGACCAGGAGCCTGCAATCCGCAATCTGTCGTCGCGATGCTTGAGCAGGGGATGGCTGGCATCGCGCGGTGGCAGGCCTCGCCAGAAGCCGTCGACAGCTGCCTCGATCGCCCGGGCCAGCGTTTGCACCTTGCGATCCTGCCGCCAGAACAGACGGCCCTTGGTCTGCGTGCCGCCGCGGAGCGACTGGTCAACCGGGTGCGCCTTGGCGGTGTGAAGGCCGCGTAGAACCTCTTCGACCTGGGAAAGTGCGTCCGCATCAAGGTCCAGGGCACACGACTGAACAAGCCCGGGTTGACCGGCCAGCCAGTCATGGCGTGGGTCGCCGAGCAGGCGCCACGCCAATGCCAGATTGGCCCAACCGACGATATCGTCCGGGCTGCGTTCCACCAGGGCTTCGAGCAAGGCAGCCGCCTCGTCAGCCTCGCCCATCCGCAGGGCCAATCTTCCGCGCGTCTGCCGGGTCAGATCGGTGTCGGCCATCGCGGCCAGCGCCGCTTTTGCGTGCGCAAAGTTGCCGCACTCGCCTTCCAGCCTTGCGAATTCGAACGCCCAGTTTGCCTGCGGTCCGCATGCGCGTTCGCCATCGCGCAGCGTCTGCAGCGCCGTTCCAAAATCGTTTGCCGAAGCCAGTACGGCTGCGAGCGCTTCATACAGTCCGGGATGCTTGGGGTACTTCGCGATAGCCTCATGAATATGCGCGACATAAGCGTCACCCTCGGCCGCTTCGGCGCGCAGCTTGGCGAATTCGTGATGTCCCTCCAGCCACAACGGATCCTGTCGCAAGACATCCTCGAGAACGTCGAGGCCACTCAGGTCGCCTTTTTCCATCATTGCCTGGACAATGCCCAGGACGAGCACGCGGTCCCCCTGGGCTTGCTGCAGGGCGGCGATATGCCGGTCGACGGTGTCATCCGCGCCCGTCTCAAGCGCCAGCCGCGCGCGTCCTGCGAGCGCTACACGCCGTGTCGGCTCCTGCGCCAGCGCAAGATCGAAAGCGGCGATGGCGTCATAAGGGCGTTCCATGTCCTTCAGAACCGCGCCGCGCGCGGAATGCACCTTGGCCGAGCCGTGACCTGCCTCGATCATCCAGTCAAATGTGTCCAGCGCCTCCGGCCAACGCTTGAGCCGTTGCAGCGCCAATCCGCGGTTGTAGTGCGCGTCGGCAAAGGATGGATCGATCACCAGGGCCTTGTCGTATTTGTCGACCGCAGCGGCGTGGTCGTCGGCCGCTACCAGAAGATTTCCCCAGTTGACCAGGATCTGGACATCGTGCGGCTGATGCTGATGGGCCACAGCAAAGAGTTGGTTCGCCGCCGCATGGTCTCCAGCCGATTTACGGCAGAGAGCACGAAGGTGAAACACATCGGCATTGGGGCCGCCAATGTGTTCGACCTGGCCGAGCAGCCGTTCCGCCTCGGCCAGATGGCCGGCGGCATAGGCCTGCTGTGCGGCCACGAACCGCTGCTGAATATCCTGCATCAGAAACTTCCTCAAAAACTGGGACGGATGGCGTCGCCTATCTGTCGCGGAACCAGCCGGTGATCGACAGACGTCCCATCGGGGCAAAGGGCGGGACATAGCTGACCAGATGATCCTGCGGCACCGCAAAAAGGCTCAGGCTGTTGAACCGCGGTCGATAGCCGACGATGATGTCTCCATCCTCGTCCAGGAAATTGAGATAGCCCCCCCAGTCTGGCTTCCAGTCATCTGGGGCCAGGCTGAGCACATAGGCGATGCGCCAACCCTCGCCAACATGGCTGTCGCTGTGCTTGCCCAGAAACTGTGACGGACCGAATTGCGTCGCTTGAGCGTCGGCCTTGATCAATTCACCGATGCCGGTCACCGATCGTATAAGGTCCAGAAAGGGCTGATCGTTGATGTGCTCCAGCAGGATATCATGCGGAGAGTCCGGCGCCCAGCGGCCCAGATAGGCATCGAGGATCGGGTAACGGGCAAAGGTGAAAGCATAATCGCCGCGCTGCGCCGCGCCGACCACGCTCTCGGCGATGCGCTGTTGGTCAAATGGAGGAAGCGCCGACATCTCGTCGGGGCGCAAGCCATGGGGGCCATCTGCCCCAGCGTTCCAAGCAAGCCCCCACGGCGTATGCTGCGCAAGGATATGTCTCAATTCACGTGCCGCTTCGGGCTTAAGCACATTGCGAATCTGCAGTCGCCGGTCGACCGCAAATGCCTGTGCCAGGGCCTGCCTGTCGAGTTCCGGGTTCAGTTCCAGAAGATGGAGCGGAGCACGTGTGACAGACGACATGGAAAAGTGGCTTCCTGCATTGTGCTGGCGAGCGTCGTGCATAGCGGGGTCTGGGGCACCTCTCAACCCTGCGTTGGTCGGGAGGTTGGCGCGCCATAGCCTATCTGCGCGTTCAACGCCCCATCGATGGCGAACTGCGCTGACCTGGGGCACACCCCGTCGGCAGATCACCGCTGAAGCGGCGCATCATCGGGGCGTTTGCGCACCACGCAGCAGAGCGCCATGCCCGACGAGGCTGAGGACGCAACCGGCTTGATCCAATGTTCGGGCAGGTGCATGAGCCGTGGATGACTGCGATCTCGTTTTCTCTGAACCCTGACCTAGAACCGCGTCTGTTGCGCCAGGCATACAAACGGCACGGCCGCGTGCGGATTCAGGGTTTTCTGGCAAGCAGTGCGGCGGCCGCGCTGCATACCCAGCTTCTCGAGCGAACGGATTGGCTGCAGGTGATCAATTCTGGTGAATTGCTCTACGAGCTCGACAGGGATATCCGCGCGCAAATGGAACCCGGAAAGGCGGCGGCGCTGGATCAGGCCGTCTACGCAGGCGCTCGCAACGGCTTCCAGTTTCGCTTTGAGAGCATTCGTGTCCCGGATGATGCTGACGCCCGGCTCGCGAGTGCTGACCTCCTGGCGGGGCTCGCGACGTTCCTCTCCTCACCCGCAGTCATCGCGCTGTTCCATGACATAACAGGAGAGGGTGCTATCCGGTTCTCGGACGCACAAGCGACAGCCTACTCGCCGGGCGATTTTCTCACCGGGCACGATGATGCGGTGGATGGCAAGCATCGGTTCGCTGCTTATGTTCTTGGGCTCACACCCCGCTGGCGGCTTGAATGGGGCGGGCAATTGCTGTTCCACGGAGACCATGGCACGATCAGCCATGGGGAAATGCCGGGGTTCAACACGCTGGATCTTTTTACTGTTCCCCAGCTTCACAGCGTCTCGGAAGTGACGCGTGCCGCCGCCAATCGCCGCTATTCGGTGACTGGCTGGCTGAGAGGCTGATCCCCCTTACAGGTCGAACAACCCTTCCTGGGCGCCCTCGGGCGGATTGAGGCCCAGGTGCTTCCAGCCGCGCGCATTGAGGCAGCGGCCGCGAGCCGTCCGGGCGATGAGACCCAGCTGGATCAGATAGGGTTCGATCACGTCCTCGATCGTGTCGCGCGGCTCGGAAAGCCCCGCTGCCAGCGTCTCCACGCCAACAGGGCCGCCACGATAAATGTCTGCGATCATCATCAGGTAGCGGCGGTCCATCGCGTCCAGCCCCAGCCGGTCGACCTCCAGCCGGGTGAGCGCGGCGTCAGCGGCGGTCGCATCCACCATGGCTTGCCCTGCGACATTGGCGAAATCGCGCACCCGGCGCAGCAGCCGCCCGGCAACGCGAGGAGTACCCCGCGCGCGGCGGGCAATCTCGGTCGCGCCATCGGCGGCGATGCCCAGCCCCAGCAGGCGTGCGGCGCGCGTTACCACCGCTTCGAGTTCGCCCACGGTATAGAAATTGAGCCGCACCGGGATGCCGAACCGGTCGCGCAACGGCGTGGTCAACAGACCCTGGCGCGTTGTCGCCCCGATCAGCGTGAACGCCGGCAGGTCGATCCGAACGCTGCGCGCCGAGGGGCCTTCGCCGATGATCAGATCGAGCGCGCGGTCCTCCATCGCCGGATAGAGCACTTCCTCGACCACCGGATTGAGCCGGTGGATCTCGTCGATGAACAGCACATCGCCTTCTTCGAGGTTGGTCAGCAAGGCAGCGAGATCGCCGGATTTGGCGATCACCGGCCCCGAGGTCGCGCGAAAGCCCACGCCCATCTCGCGCGCGATGATTTGCGCCAGCGTGGTCTTGCCCAGCCCAGGAGGACCGAACAGCAGGACGTGGTCAAGCGCTTCGGACCGGCTGCGCGCGGCCTCGATGAACACCCGCAGGTTGTCGCGCGCTGCCGCCTGGCCGATAAACTCGGCGAGCGTCTTGGGTCGCAGCGCCGCATCCTGGTCTTCAGGGATGCGGTCGGGGGTGAGGAGGCGGTCTGTGGTCATTGTTCGGCGGTCATGGAGGTCGGTACGTCTCTGGCATGGTGCAGAATGCGAACGATTAGAACTTCATCGTCTGCGCTGCGAAAATAGATGCGATGCGACTTGTACCCGAAACTGCGCATTGCGAAACCCAGATGTTCCTCTGATGTACCGATTAACGGACTTGCTCGCAGGTGGCTGAAGGTGGCCCGTAACCCGTTCAGATACCGCTGGGTTGTGACAGCGCCAAAGGCCGCCTTGCTGTAGATCCTGATGTCGCGCAAATCGTTCTGCGCCGCAACTGCGATGCGCAGCCTAGCCACGCAGATCGGGGTCTTCGGCGATGATCGCGTCTAGAACATCTTCCGGCTCGGCATCGACGATACCGGATGCCAGCCCTTCCTCGATCTGAGCTCTCAACCATGCGCTGTCGTCCGCGGCCTGCTCCTGATCCCGGCGCAGCAGGTCGCGAACATAGTCTGTCGCGTCCGCATAAAGACCCTGAGCGATACGCGCGTCGATCCAATTCTTCAGAGAGGGTGGAATGGAGATGGTGAGCTCTGCCATGCACTAAAGTATAGCCCAAAGTGGCCTGAAGTCCAGCGGCGGCGGTTCACCGCGCCGCCTTCTTGAGCGCCAACCGCACCAGTGCGTCGAGGCTGGCGCCTTCGCCCAGTTCCTCCTCGGCGCCTGCCACCGCTCTTGCCGCGTCGGCGGGCTTGAAGCCCAGGTTCTGCAGCGCGGAGACGGCATCGGCGGCGTGATTGCCGACCAGCGCCGGGATACCCATGCCCGCCGGGCCAAGCGCCATTGCGCCCATCTTGTCCTTGAGTTCGTTGACGATGCGCAGCGCCAGCTTCGGCCCCACGCCCTGCGAACGGGCGATCATCGCCTTGTCGCCCTGCGCCACGGCCCGCGCGAGCTCTTCGGGGGTAAGCGCGGACAGGATCGCCAGCGCCACCTTCGATCCCACGCCCTGCACGCCGGTGAGCAGTCGGAAACCATCACGCTCGCTGGCCGATGCAAAGCCGATCAGCCGCATATCGGTCTCGCTCACCTGCATCTCTGTGTGCAGCACCACTCTGTCGCCCCGGGCAGCGAGGCCCGACAGCGTGCGCGACGAGGCGAACACCAGATAGCCGACTCCGCCGACATCGATCACCGCATGATCATGCCCGATGCTGTCGAGTGTTCCGGTGAGTTTGGCGATCATGCTGTATCTTTCCCTCTCCCTTCCGAGGGAGAAGTTGGGGTTAGCGCAGTTTATCATGCCCCGCCAGATGCGCATGGGTGATCGCCACCGCCAGCGCATCGGCCGCATCGGGTCCGGCGATCTTCACGCCTGGCAGGAGCACCTGCACCATCGCGTCGATCTGCGTCTTTTCGGCCGCGCCGGTTCCGACGATCGCCTTCTTGATCAGCCGCGGTGCATATTCGCCCACCCTCAATCCGGCCCGCGCCAAGCCCAGGATCAGCGCCCCACGCGCCTGCACCAGCTTGAGCGTCGATTGCGGGTTCTTGTTGACGTAGATTTCCTCGATCGCCGCGCTGTCTGGCCGATAGTCGGTGATGATCGCCGCCAGCGCGGTGTCGAGCTCCAACAGGCGCGAAGGCAGAGTGGCCTTGGCGTTGGTCTTGATCTGGCCGTTGGCGATGTGGCTGAGGCGGTTACCCACCGAGCGGATAACACCCCAGCCGGTGGTCCCAAGGCCAGGGTCAATGCCGAGGATGATCAAAGCCCCTCCCCTTCAGGGGAGGGGTTGGGGTGGGGAAGTAACTTCCCAGGCCATCGATCAGGTAAGCTGTCCAACTTTTGCAGGATCAGATCAAGGACCGCTTCAACGCTCTGCCCAACCTCGTAGTTCGTAAACCGCATGGTGACGTATCCCAGTTCGGCCAGAGCGGCATCGCGTTTCGCGTCCCGCACAGGGTCATGCGTGTCACCATCCACCTCCACGATCAGTCCTTTGGACGGGCACAGGAAATCACAGATAAACGGACCGATGACCGATTGACGGCGGAACTTGTAGCCGCCGAGTTGCGAGCTCTTCAGATACTTCCAGAGGACAATTGCGAATGGGGTCGGGTTGTTGCGCAATTCCTTTGCGAACAGAGACAAGCGAAGTGTGTTGTCCATTCCCCACCCCAACCCCTCCCCTGAAGGGGAGGGGCTTTTTTCGAGCTACCCCAGCTTTTCCATCACCTCGTCGGAAACCTCGTAATTGCCCCAGACGGTCTGGACGTCATCGTCATCGTCGAGCGCGTCGATCAGCTTGAACAGCGTCTGCGCATCGGCTTCGGCGACATCGACGCGAACCTGTGGGCGCCAGGCGAGCTTGACGCTCTCGGCTTCGCCCAGCGTCTTTTCCAGTTCGCCGGAGACCGCGTGAAGGTCTTCCATGTTGGTCCAGATGTCGTGGCCGTCTTCGGTGGATTCGATGTCGTCGGCGCCGGCTTCCATGGCCGCTTCAAGCACCTTCTCCTCGTCGCCGACGCTGGCGGGATAGCTGATCAGGCCCATGCGGTCGAAGCCGTGGCTGACCGCGCCCGATGCGCCCAGGTTGCCGCCGTTCTTGCTGAACGCGGTGCGGACATTGGTGGCGGTGCGGTTGCGGTTGTCGGTGAGCGCCTCGACGATCAATGCGATGCCGCCCGGGCCATAGCCTTCATAGCGGATTTCTTCATAGTCTTCGCCGCCGGCAGCCGAGGCCTTGTCGATCGCGCGCTGGATGTTGTCCTTGGGCATCGACTGGGCCTTGGCGGCATTGACCGCAAGGCGCAGGCGCGGGTTCATGTCGGGATCAGGCATCCCCATCTTGGCGGCCACGGTAATTTCGCGGCTGAGCTTGGAAAACATCGCCGAGCGCTTTTTGTCCTGCGCGCCCTTGCGGTGCATGATGTTCTTGAATTTGCTATGGCCTGCCATGGCGGATGTCTGCCTGTATAGTTGAGGTGATGCGAATGCTGGTGCGCGCCTTTACACCAGCCAGATGGTTCATAGCAACCGCTGCCACCAGCCGACATCGCGCCAGCCGTCCAGCTTCCAGCCGACTTCGCGGTAAATTCCGACCGGTGTCATACCCATCGCCTCGTGCAATGCGATGCTGGCAGGGTTGGGCAGGGCGATCCCGGCAAACACCGCGTGGATGGATCGCGCGCGCAGCCGATCGAACAAGGCGGTGTACAGTGCCCGGCCGAGGCCCATGTTTTGTCCATGAGGCGCGACATAGACCGCGATATCAGCAGATGTGGAATAAGCTGCGCGGACCCGGTGGGGGCTCGCATAGGCATAGCCTGCAATGTCCCCGTCGAGCTCGGCTACAACCCAGGCATGCGTGCGGCCATTGCTGGCAATCCTGGCGGACATTTCAGCCGCATCGGGCGCGTCCGTCTCGAAACTCACCCAGGTCTCAGTCACAAAGGGTGCGTAGATCGCGGCGAGCGCTGCCCCGTCTGCCGGATGGGCATCACGGATATGCAGCGCCGCCATCGTTCCGGATCAGCCCAGGCCCAACGCAGCCTTGTAGGTATCGAGGATCAGCTCCATTTCCTGGCGATCGTGCGGCTCCATTTTGCGCAGACGCACGATCTGGCGCATGATTTTGGGGTCGTAGCCCTGCGATTTGGCTTCGGAATAGGTGTCGCGAATATCGTCGGCGACGCCCTTTTTCTCTTCTTCCAGACGCTCGATACGCTCGATGAAAAGGCGCAGCTGGTCGTCAGCCGACATGATGGGTTCGCTCATGATATGTCTTTCAGTCGGGGTGGGGCACCGGGCGAATCTCCCGGCGCGAAAAATGGTGGACCGCTCCCTTAAGAGTGGTCGGCGTTCTTCGCCACGCTTTCCTTCATCCGGGCAAGCTGTTCTTCGCTAGCCTCGCCCTGGTAGCGCGATTTCCACTCCGCAAAGTCCATGCCGTAGATCAGGCGGCGCGCGGAATCGCGATCTTCGGCGCCGCCGGCCTCCTGCACCCAGTCGGCCAAGCAGTTGCGGCAGAACCCGGCCAACCCCATCAGATCGATGTTTTCGGCATCGTGGCGGTGACGCAGATGGCGCACCAGGCGGCGGAACGCGGCTGCGGCCACGTCATCGGGAATGTCGACATCCATTGGCGGAGCAGGGACGGTCTGTGTCATCACATTATTTCCATACAGGTTTTGCGATTGGTGACGCTCTGGCCTAAGCATCGCTCGACATATGCCGCTGCGATGCAAGAGGTCGCAGCACAGACCAGTGCAGGGGAAATCAGTTGAGCAGGACTATCGCCAAGCGCAGCCGCAAGGTCAAGATTCTCGCAACGCTGGGACCGGCCAGCAACAGCCCGGAAATGATCGAACGGCTGTTCCGGGCGGGTGCCGACGCCTTCCGCGTCAACATGAGCCATGGCGACCACGCGACCCATGCGAAGACGATCAACACCATTCGCCAGATCGAAACCAAGCTGCAGCGGCCGATCACGGTCCTGTGCGATCTGCAGGGGCCGAAACTGCGCGTCGGCACCTTCGAGGGCGGCAAGGCGTTCCTCAAGCATGGCCAGCATTTCACGCTCGATTCGAACCCGGCGCCGGGCAATGACGAGCGCGCCTATCTGCCGCACAAGGAGATCTTCGCGGCGCTCGACAAAGGCCAAAGGCTGCTGATCGACGACGGCAAGATGGTGATGCGCGTGCTGCGCCCGGGCGAGAGCGAGATCCTGTGCTCGGTGGAGGTCGGCGGATTCATCTCGGACCGCAAGGGGCTCAACGTGCCCGACAGCCTGGTGCCGATGGCGGCACTGACCGAAAAGGACCGCCGCGATCTGGCTTTCTCGCTCGAGATGGGCGCGGACTGGATCGCGCTGAGCTTTGTCCAGCGCCCCGACGACGTCGCCGAGGCGCGCAGCCTGATCGGTGGCCGCGCGGCGTTGATCGCCAAGATCGAAAAGCCTGCCGCCCTGAACTCGCTTGAGGAGATCATCGAGCTTTCCGATGCGGTGATGGTCGCGCGCGGTGATCTGGGCGTGGAAATGGCGCCCGAGGAGGTGCCGGTGATGCAGAAGCGCATCGTCGAAACCGCACGCCGTTCGGGCAAGCCGGTGGTCGTTGCGACCCAGATGCTCGAATCGATGATCACCAGTCCGTCGCCGACCCGCGCCGAAGTCTCCGATGTCGCCAACGCCGTTTATGATGGCGCCGATGCGGTGATGCTGTCGGCCGAGACCGCAGCGGGCGACTGGCCCGAGCTGGCGGTCAGCATGATGGACCGGATCGCGACGCAAGTGGAAAGCGACCCCGGCTATGCCGCGCGCGTGCACTTCATTGAGACACTGCCAGATTCCACGACCGCAGATGCCCTGTCGGCAGCCTGCGCCGAAATCGCCAAGACGGTCAGGGTCAGCGCGGTTGTCTGCTTCACTCTGTCGGGATCGACCGCGCGACGGGTGTCGCGCGAGCGGCCCTCGGTGCCGGTGATGGTGCTCACCCCGTCGCGCGAGACGGCGCGGCGCGTCGGGCTGCTGTGGGGCGCCTATCCGGTGGTCACCCGCGACATCGGCAGCTTCGAGGAGATGATCGGCAAGGGCAAGCGCATGGCGCTACGGCACGGCTTCGGCGAGGCCGGCGGCCGGATCATCACGCTGGCAGGTGTTCCGTTCGGTACGCCGGGGTCTACCAACGTGCTGCACATCGTCACGCTGACCGGCGAAGAACTGAAGGGTTACAAGGACTGATAGGCCTGCCGCCGTCGGGCAGGGGCAGGCTAACACCAAGGCATTTTTGCTGCGCAAAAATGTGATGCGGAGTTGGCGCCGTGCCAGGTGCGCATGTCAGTTCGAGGTGAGTTCCAGAGTGCCCCTTGCTGCAAGGTCGGCATACAAGGTTTCGGCGTCGTGGAAGACATGGCCCTGCAACCCGCAGGCGATGGCGCCTTCGATGTTCTCTGCGCGGTCGTCGATGAACAAGGTGCGGGCCGGATCGATGCCGAAGCGATCGATGGCGAGACGGTAGATGGCAGGATCGGGCTTGGTTAGTTTCTCCGCGCCCGACACAATGATGTCCTGGAACAGGTCGAACACCGGGGCGGTGGGGCGGAACATCGCCCAGAACTCGACGCCGAAATTGGTGATGCCGAAAATGGGATAGCCCAGCAAGGCCAGCCGCTCGACAAGATCGATCATGCCGGGCACGGGCCCGGGGATAGTCTCCAGCCAGCGTGGCACATAGTGCGCGATCAATGCGGCGTGGTCGGGATATTGCGCGCTCAGTTCGGCCACCATCTCGGAAAGCGGCCGACCGGCGTCATGCTGGTCGTGCCATTCGAGCGTCAGCACGTTGCCCAAGAAGTGGTCGAGTTCCGCCGGGTCTGCGATCAGCTTGGCGTAGAGATTGCGGATATCCCACTGATACAGCACCTTGCCCACATCAAAGATGATGGCATCAACCGGTTGCATCAAATCCCCCTCGAACACGCAAGCAAAAGGCCCCGGAGCCTGCCGGAGCCTTTGCATGATAATCGCAGCTTCAAGCGGTTCGGCACCGTGACCGGTGCGCGCGCCGAATCAACCCTGGCGGGCCTTGAAGCGACGGTTGGTCTTGTTGATCACGTAGGTGCGGCCGCGACGACGGATCACGCGGTTGTCGCGGTGGCGATCCTTGAGCGACTTCAGCGAATTGCGAATCTTCATGACGTTCAGGCCCTTGATTGAAACTTCTGATACAGCGAAAGCCCCTGGCGACCCCGCGTATATGACGCGAATGCCGTGCTGGAGCTTCCATGCCGGAAAGCGGCGCGGATACGTGGCGGGGCTGCTAAAGTCAAGCATCGCCACCGCCGATGGAACCGTTTTTTGTGCGCTTCATTGGTCATTCATCACCAGTTGCGTTAGGCATCAGTCTGGCAGGTCAGGTCAAGCGCCTGAATGTCGCCGAAACAGGAAAGGGCGCAGACATCATGGGCTTCACACCCACACCCCGCAATCTGGCAGTGACCATGGCCGCGGCACTGACGTTGCTGGCCGGCGCCTGTGTCTCGCCTGCCGGTCCCGTGGAGGCGGTGCGTTTCGTTTCGCCCGATCGCGCCGCCGAACTCGGACGTGGTCCGATTCGCGTCATTGCGGGCGAGGGGATGGATTCGACGTCGCTCGAATTTCGGAGCTATGCGGCTGCGGTCGAGCGCGAGCTTGAACGCGTAGGCTATCAGGTTCTCCCGGTCGGCGCAGGCGCTGCCCGCGATGTGCAGACTGCGGTGATTCGTATCGATCGGATGGTGGTCGCGGCGGGCGGACCTCAGCGTAACCCGGTGAGCGTCGGTGTCGGCGGTGGTACTGGCGGATTCGGATCGGGTCTGGGTGTGGGCATCGGCCTCAACCTGGGTGGCCGCCCCAAGGACCGTATCGCTACTGAGCTGTTCGCCAATATCCGCGCCGGGGACGAAGCCGTGCTGTGGGAAGGGCGCGCAATGGTAGAAGCCAAGGCCGGCTCGCCAATGGCCGAAACCCAGTTGAATGCCAGCAAACTGGCCGAGGGCCTGTTTACAGACTTCCCCGGTGAATCCGGAATGACTATCGAGGTTCCATGAGCACAGACACTATCCCGAGCATTTCAAGCGCATTCGATTCCGGAAACATCATCGTCCAGTCGGTTTCTCCGGCTCCCTCAGGGGGCTGGCAGGCCGAGCTGGCGATTCGCAAGGACAAGGATTCGGACTTTTTCCAGTGGTTCCATTTTCGCGTCGCGGCTCAGCCGGGCGACGAGCTGGAACTGGTGATCACCGGCCTCAAGGATTCGGCCTATCCCGGTGGCTGGCCCGGCTATCGCGCCTGCGTCAGCGAGGACCGCGATTTCTGGGGGCGCACCGAAACGTCCTATGACGAAGCGGCAGGCGCGCTGACCATCCGCTACCAGATGACGGGAGGCGTCGCCTGGTTCGCCTACTTCGCACCCTATTCGATCGAGCGGCACCACGACCTTGTCGCCGAGATGGCAAGCCGCGCCGGTGTGCGCCACCGCGAATTGGGCCTCAGCCTCGACGGCCAACCGATCGATTGTCTGGAGATGGGCGAGGGCCCGGTGCAGGTGTGGTTTTATGCCCGCCAGCACCCGGGCGAAAGCATGGCAGAATGGTGGATGGAAGGCGCGCTCGAGAAGCTCACCGATCCGGCGGATCCGCATGCGCGGCTGCTGCGCAACAAGTGCACGCTGCACATCGTGCCCAACATGAACCCCGATGGCTCTGTGCGGGGTCACCTGCGCACAAACGCGGTCGGCGTGAACCTCAACCGCGAATGGCACGAGCCGACCGCCGAGCGTAGCCCCGAAGTGCTGTGCGTGCGCAATGCTATGGACGCCACCGGTGTCCATTGGGCGATGGACGTGCATGGCGACGAGGCCATCCCAGCGGTGTTCATTGCCGGGTTCGATGGCATCCCGTCGCGAACCCAAGAGCAGGGCGCGCGCTACGAACGCTATCTCAGCCTGCTGGCCAGCCGCACGCCCGATTTCCAGACGGAGAAAGGCTATCCGCGCACCCCTGCGGGCAGGGCCAATCTGTCGATGTCGACCAACCAGCTTGCCGAGCGCTTCGGCCCGTCACATGGCTGTGTGGCGATGACGCTGGAAATGCCGTTCAAGGACAATGACGACCTGCCCGATCCCGATCAGGGTTGGAGCCCGGAACGGTCAAAGCTGCTGGCGCATGATTGTCTGGCGGTGCTGGCGGAGATGATTGCGGACTGACTCTCGCCATTGTTCATGGCCAGGAAAGGCGAAATGCGGCATTCTTCCGGTCACCCGAACCGGAAGGACTGCCGCCATGTCGCTTCATCGTCGCCTGATCGCCACCGGACTGATCGCCACCGGAGCTGCTATATTCGCGCTCCAGCCCCTGGCGATTGCCCAAGACAAGGCGCCCAAGAAGTCGAAGGTTCCTCCTGCCGAGATTACCGGCGAGCCGGTAAGCTGCATCAACCTGTCGCAAATCCGCAATACCGCGGTGCGCGACGATCGCACCATCGACTTCATCATGTCGGGGGGCAGGGTGTATCGCAACGAGCTGCCCAACCAGTGCGGCAGCCTGGGCTTCGACCGTGCGTTCAGCTATTCGACATCGCTGACCCAGCTGTGCAATGTCGATATCATCACCGTGTTGCAGAACGTCGGCGGCGGGCTGATGCCAGGTGCGAGCTGCGGCCTAGGTGAGTTCACTCCGGTCAAGCTGATCAAACAGCCAAAATAGGCCTGCTTAAACGTCGTCGTCAGAGATCATTTCCTCGCGGTTGAGTTCGCCGGTCATCGCAGCGACGGTGACTGCTACGGCCGCATCTCCGGTGATGTTGGTGGTGGTGCGGATCATGTCCATGATGCGGTCGACCCCGGCCACGAGCGCGATGGTTTCCAGAGGAACGCCAACCGACCCGAACACCAGCGCCATCATGATCAATCCCGCGCCTGGAATGCCTGCTGCGCCAACCGCACCGAGCGTCGATGTCACGGCGATCATGACATAATCACCCCAGCTCAGATCGACCCCGAAAATCTGCGCGCCGAACAGCGTGGCGAGCCCGAGATACATCGCGGTGCCGTTCATGTTGATGGTCGCGCCCAACGACACCACGAAGCTGGAGACGCTGGTCGATACGCCCAGGTTGCGCTGGGTGCAGCGCAGCGTAACGGGCAGCGTGGCGTTGGACGAGGCGGTCGAGTAGCTGACCGCAATGGCATCGATCATCCCGCGGAAGAAATCGATCACCGGTAGCTTGGCCATGAACTTGATCATCACAGAGTACATGACGAGGATGATGATCGCGCACCCAATATAATTGAGAGCCACCAGCTTGGCGAGCGGGATCAGCCCTTCGAAACCGAACGTTCCAGCCACCCACGCCATCAGGGCGAATACGCCGAACGGGGTCAGCTCCATGACCAATATGGTCACCTTCTGCATGATGATCGCACCCGAATCGAAGATCCTGGCGACCGGTTCGCCGTCCTTTTCGGCCATCAGGATACCGATCCCGAGCAGAAGCGAGAACACGATCAGCGCCAGCACGTCCATCGTGGCCATGGCCTCGACGACATTTTCCGGCACCATCTTCAAGATCATGTCGGTGACAGTGGTCTGGGGCGGGGCCGGGGTCTGGGTGACGCCTGCCAGGCTCGCGTCGACACCCAGTCCCGGTTGGATAAGCGTGCCCAGAGTCAGACCCAGAATGACGGACAGTTGCCCTGTCACGAGGAAGAGCAGCATTGCGCGGCCACCGACCGCACCAAGCTTGCGGATATCGCCGATCGAGGCGACGCCCGCGACCAGCGAGAAGAAGATCAGGGGAACGACCAGCATCTTGATCGCGCGGATGAACAGGTCGCCGATCCATTTGATCGCGACAGCGCCTTCACCCCATAGCAGGCCGGTGACGATGCCAAGCACGAGAGCGGCGATGACCCGCTGCCACAGCGGAATACGAAACCAGAAACCCAAATTGCATCCCCTGCTCAGCGCCAGCGCCCGACGCTAGCCATGGCACCGTGTCTTCGCAAGGGCAGGGCTAGCTCAACTGAACGCAACGATCGCCAAACATGTGGCCAGCCCGACCCCGATCGTCAGGGGGATACCGGCCTTGAAGAAGTCGGTGAAGCGATAGCCGCCCGCTGCATACACCAGGGTGTTGGTCTGATAGCCGATCGGCGTGGCGAAACTGGCCGAGGCAGCAAACATCACCGCGATCACCAGGGGGCGCGGGTCGATCCCCAGGTCGGTCCCCAGCTTGATCACGATCGGCGTGACCAGAATGGCCACCGCGTTGTTGGTGATGATCTCGGTGAGCAGCACCGACAGGACATAGACCGCAAATACGACCGCCCAGACGGGGACCCCCTGCAGATAAGGCGCCAGCGCATTCACCACCATCGTTACGCTGCCCGATTCCTCGAGCGCCAATCCCACGGCCAGCATCCCGAAGATCAGCACCAGGACGTTGCCGTCGATCGAACTCCAGGCCTCGTCAGCATCGATGCAGCGCGCGATCAGGATGAAACCGACCGCCAGGATCGCGGCGACCTCGATCGCCATGACGTTGAACGCCGAGAGCAGCACCACGGCCGCCAGCGCCGCGATCGCCAGGGGCGCCTTGTCTCGGCGGAAGGCGAGCGCGCTGGTGTTCGCCACACCGAACAGGTTCGGGTTCTCATACATCCGGGCGATATCGGCTTTTGATCCCGTCACGATGAGCTTGTCGGCAGCATGGATCTTGGCATTGGGCAAATCGGATCGCGGCAGATTGCGAAACCGGCTGAGACCCAAAATGCGCACGTTGAGCATCGACAGAAAGGGAATGTCGTAGAGGCGATTGCCGATGCTGGGGTGACTGGGAGCCACCATGGCCTCGACCACCACATCGCCCATCGCGCCGGCATCACCCTTGCGCACGATGCCGACCTTGAAATCGTCGCTGGTGCGCAGCGACATCAGTTCGGGCAGGTTTGTCCTGATGACGACGATATCTGCAGGATTGAGGATTTCGTTGGCCAGATTGTGCCGCAGATAACGCCCCTCGCGTTTGATCGCCGTGACCGTGATCTTCGACCGTTTGGCGATAGGCGTCTCGCGAAGGGGTTTGCCGCGCAGGGTGGAGGCATTGCGGATGGTCAGTTCGGTCAGAAATTCCTCGTCGGCATCTCCGCCGGCAAGGCCATCGTTGTCCTTGGGCAAAAGCCATGTGCTGAACACGGCGAGCATCGTCATCCCGGCTGCCCCCGCGATCAGCCCGTAAGGCGTGATCTCGAAAATGCCGAAGGCTTCCAGCCCGCTGTCGCGCGCGACGGCATCGACGATCAGATTGGTCGAGGTGCCGATCAGCGTGGTCGTGCCGCCCAGAATGCATACGAAGCTCAACGGGATGAGCAGTTTCTTGGCCGAATATCCGGTCGCCTGTGCCAGCTTGAGGATGATCGGGATCATCACCACCACCACCGGCGTGTTGTTCATGAACGCCGATGCGACATAGACGCCGAAAAACATCTCGGCGACAGCCAGCCTGGGGCGCTTGGACGCGCGCTGGATGATCGCACCCGCAATCGCGTCGATCGTGCCGGTGCGCAGCAATGCGCCCGACAGGATGAACATTGCGGCGATGGTGATCGGAGCGCTGTTCGAGAAGGCCGAAAACAGCTGCTTGGAATCGATGATGCCCAGAAACAGGAACGAGCATGCGCCGAGGATCGCCACCACCGCGGCGGGGAAACGCTCCATGACAAAGCCGACAAACATCAGTGCCAGGATGACGAGACCAATCTGGGCCTGCCAATTTTCAATGAACAGGCGGATGTCATCCATGGTCCGTGTGGTCCCCCTTCACCACGTCATTGCACCACGCTTTACCCGCTCTTGAGTTCCCGTGTCAGCCTCAAACTCGCGCGCCAGAACAGAAAGGCCGGGATCAGGCCAAGCCAGGCTGCGCCATAAAGCACCCAGCGAACGCTGTCCGCGCCCGCCAGCGGCTGGAAGCCATCGGACATCATTCCGAACAGCAGGGGGCCCAGGCCAAGGCCGATCAGGTTTTGCGCAAACACCATCACCGATGCCGCGACCGCGCGCAGTTCAGGCCGGACAAGTCCCTGCACGCAGGCATAGGCCGGGCCATAGTACATCGCGTTCATGATCGTGGGCAGGAACAGCAGTGCCATCGATACCCGCCAGTCGGTGGCGGAATAGGCGAGGAACAGGATGGGCGCAGCAACCGCCATCGCGATCGCCGGGCCGGTCAGCAGATGCTTGCGGTCGCGCTTGCCGAAATGGTCCGCCAGCTTGCCGCCGATCCAGGTGCCGAGCATTCCGGCGATCCCTGCACTGACCCCGAGATACAGGCCGGTCTGGCCAGGGCTAAGCTCAAAGGTGCGGATGAACAGCACCGCCACCCACACCGCCTTGCCATAGGAGAGGAACGCGGTGACGCCGCCCGCCAGGCACAACAGCACGAAGCAGCGCGAAGTCGCCAGTTCGCGCAAAGCATCGCGGACCGGGACCTGCACCTTGGCCGCGGGCTGCTTGGCGCCAGCGACCATTCCGGCGCGGCGCGGTTCCTTCATCAGGAACGGGACCAGCAGCGCCAGCACGATACCCGGAATGCCCACCGCCATGAACGCGGTGCGCCAGCCATAAGCGTCCGCCAGCCCGCCGCCGATGACCATGCCCAGCAGCGATCCGATGGGGATGCCGAGGCCATAGAATGCAATGGCCGAGGAGCGCTTTTCGGGTGGTACGCTGTCGCTGATCAGCGAATGCGCGGCCGGCGTGCACCCCGCTTCGCCGACGCCGACACCGACGCGGGCCAGCAGCAGTTGCGGGAAGGTGCGCGCCATGCCGCACGCCATCGTCATCGCGGACCAGATCGCGACCGACCAGGCGATCAGTGACACCCGGTTGGTGGTGCTACGGTCGGCATAGCGCGCGATCGGGATGCCCAGCAACGTGTAGAACAGCGCGAAGGCCAGCCCGGTCATCAACCCGAGCTGCGTGTCGCTCAGCCCGAAATCGCGCTTGATCGGCTCGGCCAGGATCGAGACAATCTGCCGATCGAGAAAGTTGAAGATATAGATGACGAGCAACGTCCACAGCATCACGCGCGGTACGGCAGCGGTGGGCACGGGCGCGGTGGAAACGGTCGCAGGCGCAGCCGTTCCGGGCGGCGGCAACACGGCGCCTGGCCCTTGAGGGTTCACGGTCATTCACTCTCCAGTCGCGCCATCTTCTGCTCTGCTGAGCGGATGGCTGCTTGCGGAGCCATGCTAGACACAGATAGGGCGGAGAGGCAATCGCTCTTCGGTGAATCGTTACGTTTACGTCAACTGCACGTGGTTCGTGATAGGGTCAGCCGCATTGCGCGCGATGCAGCAGCTTCTGATCGGCCAGCACCAGCGCGACCATCGCCTCGACCACCGGGGTTCCGCGGATGCCGACGCACGGATCGTGGCGGCCCTTGGTGACGATCTCGCTGGCCTCGCCGTGCCGTGTGATCGTCTCGACCGGGGTGAGGATCGAGCTGGTCGGCTTGAACGCGACGCGCACCACCACGGGTTGGCCCGTCGAGATTCCGCCCGCGATGCCGCCTGCGTGGTTGGCGAGAAACTCCGGATCGCCATCGACCCCCGGACGCATCGGATCGGCATTGTGCTCTCCCGACAGGCGGGCAGCTGCAAAGCCGTCGCCGATTTCGACGCCCTTGACCGCGTTGATCGACATGCACGCCGCGGCAAGCTCGCTGTCGAGCTTGGCATACAGCGGCGCACCCCAGCCGGCCGGAACACCGGTTGCGACGCATTCGACCACCGCGCCCAGCGAACTGCCGGCCTTGCGCGCGGCATCGACCTTGGCCTCCCAGCGCTTGGCGGCTTCGGGGTCGGGGCAGAAGAACGGGTTGCGCGCGATTTCGGCGGCGTCGAAGCGGGCAGGGTCGATGCTGTCACCACCCAGTTCCGCGACATAGGCGATCAGCGTTACCTCGGGTATCACCAGCCGCGCGACACCACCAGCCGCGACCCGCGCTGCGGTCTCGCGCGCGCTCGAGCGGCCACCGCCGCGATAGTCGCGAAAGCCGTACTTCTTGTCATAGGCATAATCGGCATGGCCAGGACGATAGGCCTTGGCGACCTCGCTGTAATCCTTGGAGCGCTGGTCGACGTTCTCGATCATCAGCGAAATCGGCGTGCCGGTGGTGCGGCCCTCGAACGCACCCGACAGGATCTTCACAACGTCAGGTTCCTGCCGCTGCGTGGTAAAGCGCGAGGTTCCGGGGCGGCGCGCATCCATGAACGGCTGGATGTCGGCCTCGCTGATCGGCAACCCCGGCGGGCACCCATCGACCACCGCGCCCAGCGCAGGGCCATGGCTCTCCCCCCAGGTGGTAAAGCGAAACACGCGGCCGAAGGTGTTGAAGCTCATGGGCAAGTCCAGTCAGGCGCAAAAGGTCGCCTGCGCTTTGCGGCAATGTGCCTGCGCTGTCCAGATGGCTAACCGGTGTGCGTCAGAACCGGTTACGCTGCGCGCGACGATGGTCGTGTCATATCGCCCCGACCGGCGATCAATCCTGCGACGGAAATATCCTCATCGATTTCGTCCCAGTGCAGCCCAACGGGCGACAAAGTGACCTCGGCACGCTGTTCCGGGGTAGCATCCAGCAGGCGAGGAAACCACGTCAGCGGGATGCCCAGCGTCCGCCCATCCGACAGGTCAACCCACAAGGTATCCTCGTCGCAACGGGCCGAGGTTGGGCTAATTGAAATATCCATGCCACGCTCTTTCAAACTGACTGCGCTTTGCTCGAACAACCATCATAGCATATGCCAGATCGCGCCGATTCAATCCATGATTGTATGCAAGCGCGATCTCCTCACCGATCCAGAATTTTGCTTCTCCGTCGCCCTTGCTGACATGAATATGGCACGGCTCAAGTGGACTGCCCTCGTCCGAGTAAAAGAAATAGCGAAATCCGCGATCTCTCAGGACAGTCGGCACTGGCTCACTGGTCCAGAGCGATGTCCGGGGCGTCTTCCTGCTTCATGCCGACGACATGATAGCCGGCGTCGACATGGTGCGTCTCGCCGGTGACGCCCGAAGACAGGCTGGAGCACAGGTACAGACCCGCGCCGCCGACATCGTCGATCGTCACGTTGCGGCGCATCGGGGCGTTGTATTCGTTCCATTTGAGGATGTAGCGGAAATCGCCGATCCCGCTCGCCGCCAGCGTCTTGATGGGGCCTGCGGAGATCGCGTTGACGCGGATGTTCTCCGGACCCAGATCGTTGGCGAGATACTTCACGCTCGCCTCCAGCGCGGCCTTGGCGACGCCCATGACGTTGTAGTGCGGGATCACCTTTTCGGCGCCGTAATAGCTCAAGGTCACGATCGATCCGCCATTGGGCATCATTGTCCGTGCGCGCTTGGCGACCGCGACCAGCGAATAGGCCGAGATGTTCATCGTCATCAGAAAGTTTTCGAGACTGGTGTCGACATAATGCCCGCGCAACTCGTTCTTGTCCGAAAAGCCGATCGCGTGGACGACGAAATCGATCGTTGGCCAGCGTTCGGCCAGCGTGGCGAAGGCACTGTCGAGCGCGTCCATATCGGACACATCGCATTCAAAGGTGAAGTCGCTGCCCAGCTCGGCGGCGAGCGGCTTGACGCGCTTGCCCAGCGCCTCGCCCTGATAGGAGAAAGCAAGCTCTGCACCCTGCGCAGCGAGCTGCTGCGCGATGCCCCAGGCGAGCGACTTGTTGTTGGCGAGGCCCATGATCAGGCCGCGTTTGCCCTGCATCAAACCGTTCATGGATGTATCCTTATTCAATAGCTGTGTTCTGCGGCACGCCGCCGCGCGCGCGGGCGATCGCCGCGTTGAGTTCGGCCCCGATTACCATAGCAAGCCCGATGAGGAAGAAGAAAATGAGGCTGACCATCACGCCGGCCAGGCTGCCATAGGTCAGGTCGTAATTGGCAAAATTGCTGAGGAAAAACGGCAACACCGAAAGGCTGACCATCCACCAGATGCTGATGAACACAGGCCCCGGCCAGATCGGATGCCTGGCGCGCCGATAGGTCGTGGGGGTCAGCATGCCGAAGATGAGATACAGCATACCCAGCAGCACCAGGAAGGTGAACACCTGGCTGAACGCCACCAGCGACAGCGCGTCGTCAGGAAACCGGAAGCTGGCGGCGATCACCTCGGCCGCGCCGACCAGCACCACCTGCATGCTGAGCGCGAGCATGGTGGCGATCACCGCGACGATGATCAGCGCCACCGATCCCAGGCGATAACGCCAGAACGGCTTGTCTGAGGTGGCACCATAGGCCCGGCGGATCAGCGACCGGATCGTCTCGATCAGGCTACCGGTGGTCCACAGCCCGACGATCACCGCGAGCCACAGCAGCGGGCCGGACCGCGCCGTCATCGCCGACTCCATCGGTGCTGCAATGACCGCCGCGGTGCTGGGCGGAACCGCAGCCAGAAAAGCGTTCACCGCTTGCTGTCCATATTCGCTGCGGCCGAACACCCCGCCCAGCGCCGCTGCGACGATGAAGAACGGGAAGATGGTGAGCAGTGCCAAATAGGCAAAGTTGCCAGCCACCACGCCGCCGTGGACGAACACATTGCCTGTCACCTCGATCACGATCGCCTTCGACCGCGCGTAGGTTTGCCAGAAATTCTTCGGCTTCAGCAGATCGGTGCGCGACATCCCGGCAAGCGGATCAGGCGATCAGGCCGCTGCGCGGATCGTAATCCGCCTGCCAGCCTTCGACGAATTTCGTAAGCGCCGCATCTCCGGCCTCGGGCAGGCGGATCTGCAGCTCGATGATCTGGTCGCCGCGAACGCCGGTCTTGCCGTGAAAGCCCTTGCCCTTGAGCCGCATCTGCTGGCCCGACTGGCTGCCCGGCTTGATCTTCATCATCACCGCGCCATCGACGGTGGGGACGCGAACCTCACCGCCCGCCACCGCTTCCTTGAGCGTGATCGGCAGGTCGAGCCGGACGTTGTCGCCATCCCGGCGGAAGAAGCGGTGCGGACGCACTTCGATCGTCACGATGCCATCGCCAGCGCCGCCGGGGCCGGGCTGACCCTTGCCCGAAAGACGCATATTGGTGCCGGTTTCGACGCCGTTTGGCAGCTTGAGATCGATCGTCTTGCCATCGGCGAGCGTGATCCGCTGCGGCTTGAGCGCGGCGGCGTCGGTAAAGTCGACTGCGAGCTTGTAGGCGACATTGGCCCCCTTGGGCGCCGAACTGCGCCCGGCGCCGCGATAGGTGGCACCGCCGCCGAGGCCACCGAACAGCCCGTCGAAAATGTCGGCAAAATCGACGCCATCGTTGCCGAAGCCCGAGAAACCGGCGTTCTCGTTCGCACGGCCCTGCTGGCGATACCCGCCGCCACCGCCGCCGAAGCCGAAGGGCGCTGCGGGATTGCCGTCGATATCGATCTCGCCCCGGTCGAACCGCGCGCGCTTGTCCTTGTCGGACAGCAGGTCATAGGCGCGGGTTACCTCGGAAAAGCGCGCGGCGGCCTCTGCATTGTCCTTGTTGTAGTCGGGGTGCAGTTCCTTGGCGAGCTTGCGGTACGCGCTCTTGATGTCCTTTTCGCTCGCGCCTTTGGACACGCCGAGAATTGCATAGGGATCAGCCATGAATGTGGTCGCCATCGTTGGTAGGAATGTCCATTGTTGCCGATTTACAACAATATCTGGGGTTGGGGCAGGGCATATTTCAAGCCGGTATCAGATGATCCGAGCGACCGCGCAGAAAAAATCCACGCAAGCCCAGATACAAAGCCAACCCGAAGGGCCCCGCCGCAAAGGTGAAGAACAGGATGGGAGCCTGGATCAGCCGGCCTTTCAGACCGTCCAGACCGTGCGCATCGGTGTTGCGCGCGATCCAGAGGCCGACGAACAGGTCGAAGGTCAGATAGTGCACCCAGCCGATGGTGACCCCGGGATCGCTGGCAAAGATGCTGCGCACGCCTTCGATCGTGGAGAAATCGGCGCCGCCGCCGGTCGGCACTGCCCCGGTCAGCACCAAGGTCAGCCCGGTCGCATAGCCCAAAGCGAGGATCAGCACGGGGCCGAAGAACAGCGCGCGCATAACGATTTCGCGCCGGGGTGCCAGGATCAGCACCGCCCAGGCGAGCATCGCCAGCAGGTTGGCGGCCCCGAAAATCTGCTCCCACATCCTGGTAAGCGCCCCTTTTGCAAAATCCAGTTCATCGCACGGCCGTTGCGCGCTAAGACGCAGCAACGCCGCGCGAACTGTCTTATCGGATTAAGGCAGTCAATGAAACCGGCTCCTGCAGGACGAGACATTCATGGCTGACGATCCCTTTGCCCTATTCGACGAGTGGTACGTCCGCGCGCGCGAAACCGAGATCAACGACAGCAACGCGATGGCCCTGGCCACCGCGGACGCGGCGGGCCACCCCTCGGTGCGGATGGTGCTGCTGAAGGGGCATGGTCCCGATGGTTTCGTGTTCTACACCAATTATGAAGGCCGCAAGGGCGGCGAACTGCTTGCCAACCCGAACGCGGCCTTGCTGTTCCACTGGAAGTCGCTGCGCCGCCAGATCCGGATCGAAGGGCCGGTAACCCCGGTCGATGATGCGACGGCGGATGCCTATTTCGCCACACGCTCGCGCGACTCGCAGCTCGGCGCCTGGGCATCCGATCAGTCGCGCCCGCTGCCCGAACGCGGCATCTTCGAAAGCCGCTTTGCCGAGGTGGAGGCGCGGTTCGCCGAAAAGCACGTGCCGCGCCCGCCGCACTGGTCAGGTTTCCGCGTGACGCCGCAGCGGATCGAATTCTGGGAAGACCGCGACCACCGGCTGCACCACCGCCGCCTGTTTACCCGCACCCCCACCGGCTGGGACGAAGGACTGCTGTACCCATGACATATTCGCCCGAAACGCTGCCCTATTGCCATATCGATGCCTTTGCCGACCGGCCTTTCACCGGCAACCAGGCCGCGGTGATGCCGCTCGATGCCTGGCTCGACGATGCTGTGCTGCAGGCAATCGGCGAGGAAAACAACTTCGCTGAAACCGCGTTCATCGTCGCCATCGACAGTGCCGAGGCCGATTACGAACTGCGCTGGTTCACGCCTGCGGTCGAGATCGCGATGTGCGGTCATGCAACGCTCGCTTCGGGCCATTACGTCTTCGAGAACGGATTTACCGGCGAAACGGTGCGGTTTGCGACGCGCAAGGCGGGCGTGCTGGTGGTCACGCGTAACGGCGATCGGCTGGCGCTGTCGCTGCCGGCTTATGCGCCATCGCCTGCGCCATTGCCCGATTGGACTGCGGCGCTGGGGGCGCTTCCGGCGGAATATCATGTCTATCCCGGCGATTATCACGTGCTGCTGTTCGACCATGCCGACGAGGTGCTCGCGCTCAAGCCTGACATGAAGACGCTGGCGGCGTTGGGCGATCACCAGTTCATCTGCACCGCCCCGGGCAGCGACACCGACGTGCTCAGCCGGGTATTCGTGCCGGGGGCAGGGGTCGACGAGGATAGCGTCACCGGATCGGCGCACGCGGTGTTGACTCCGTTTTGGGCCGCAAGGCTAGGACGGACAAGCTTCACCGCGTTCCAAGCGAGCAAGCGCGGCGGGCTGCTCCACTGCACTCTAGTGGCAGGCGGCGACGGCGACCGCGCGGTGCTTGGCGGGAGTTGTGTGACCGTGGTGACTGGCACGTTCCGGTTGCGGTAAGCGCAAGTTTCTCCCCTCCCGCCTGCGGGAGGGGCAGGTCCGGCTTGCCGGACCGGGGTGGGCTGGGAGCACAATTGGCTGCGGCGCAGGCCCACCCCGTCTTCGCCTTTGGCTCAGACACCCCTCCCGCAAGCGGTAGGGGAGAGTTCAGTGTCCACCTTAAGGAAATGCCGAATTCGGCACACCCTTGCTGGCCGCCACCTTTGCATCCCAGGTCGGCCAGTCGATACTCCGCCCGGGATACGCGACCTTGGCGAACGGCCAGTCCCTCGCCACCCACGCGCGGGCCCAGGCGTATAGCTCGGCGTCGAAGCCTGCGTCGTACTCCGCCTTGGTGACCCACATCGTCACCACCGCATCATAGCCCTCGACCTCGCTGGGATAGACATAGACGCAGCCGCGCTCGCGGCTGCCGTCGGGGGTCAGCACCGCATAGGCAAACGATGTGCGTTTCTCGAACCGTGCCTGCTCGGTCTGCATGTCCTTCATCGCATCGGCGGAAGACACGTCCTTGTGCGGCCAGCTGGTGGATCGGGTGAATGTCTGCTGCAGGTGCTCGATCGACGACATATAGGCGGCGAAATCGATGTCCACGAGCTCCGGGCCCAGTGGGACGATCTTGAAGCCGGGTGTTTCAACCAGCGTCGGCACCTTGAAATCCGCTGCGACAAAGGAATTGGATGACGCGGGTCCG
Source organism: Blastomonas sp. (assembly GCF_030373265.1). GTDB lineage: Bacteria > Pseudomonadota > Alphaproteobacteria > Sphingomonadales > Sphingomonadaceae > Blastomonas. The sequence continues at coordinate 127,558 of NZ_JAUCZC010000004.1, read as the reverse complement.
GCCACCGTTTGCGCGGATACCGGGTCCGCGAAGGCGGGATGACCCGCTATCAGGATTGCCAATGCCGCAATGACGCCGCCCTGCTGCTTCCAACCCATGCCGAACCCCCCAAGATATGATCCAGCGCCCAGTCTGACAGAGGAAGGGCGGTCAGCCTAGCCCCTGGGCAACTAGTCCCGCGGGAACAGCACCGCGATCCTGCCGAGCTGCTCCTTGACCGGCTCGAGTTCGTTGTCCTGCGTCTTGCCCAGCCGCACGATGGTCAGCCGCTGGCTGGGGCTGACGATGACGAACTGGCCCAGATGTCCTTGCGCGGCGAAAACATCGCCGGGGAGCAGATCGGGATAGAGGATCTTGCGCTGCCCCGCGGCGCTCGGCTTGTTGAGCCAGATGTGGCCGCCATAGGTCGGATTGTTGGGCGAACTGGTCAGCATGAAATCGACCCAGCCGCGGGTGAGGAACTGGTTGCCCGAAATCGAGCCCTTGTTGCGCAGGAATTCGCCGAATTTTGCCCAGTCGCGGGCATTGCCCTGAATGATCGACCCGCCGATCATCGTGCCCGATGCGTCGAATTCGGGCACCATCGAGGTGATACCCAAGGGTTCGAACAGCCGCCCGCGCATATAGTCGAGCATCGCCCGGCGACGCATTTCGGGGTCCTTGCTGTCGGTGAGCTGGCGGGTGATGATGTCGGCGAGGATGACTGAGGTGTTGGTGGAGTATTCGAACTTTGCGCCGGGTTCGGCCTCCAGCGGCTGGCTGGCGGCATAACGCACCATGTCGTCGCGGCCGTCGAGGAACAGCATGCGCACCTCGTCCGATTCAAACGGCGGATCGCCCGCTTCGGTGTGCTGCAGGCCCGATGCCATGTGCAACAGATGGCGCAGCGTGATCGCACCGCGCGGATCGCCGGGGCGCTTCCAGTCGGGCACCGGGGCAGGGGCATCAAGCGCCAGCCGTCCATCGGCCACCATCAGGCCGACCAATACCGCAGTCATGCTCTTGGCCATCGACCAGCTGATGAAGCGGGTGTCGTGATCGTAACCCGGCGCGTAGCGCTCGGCCACGATCTCGCCGCCGCGCATGATCAGCAAAGCACGAGTCTCGGCCATCTCGTCTTCGTCGAAGAGCCTGTCGATCTCGGCGTTGAGCGTCGCAGTGGACACGCCGGGCACGTCGGCGATCATCGTCTCGCCGCTGTCGGCCGCCTTGCTCTCGATGCCATAAAGGCCGAAAGCGGTTGCGCCAAGAAGGCCGGTTGCGGCAAGGGCGAGGAAAATGCGGTGCTTCATGGCTGCATCCATCAATCAGGCGGGGACCAATGGCAACTCGAATTATCAGTGCGATGCAGGGCGGCGGTGGGCACAGCAAGGCCAAATGGGTGCTGCTGGCGCTTCTGGTGCTGATCGTGGCGGTGTTGATCTATGCGTGGCCGACCATGCGCGCCTACAGCCAGACCGGGGCGGCCTATTCGGCGCGGGTGGTCTGCTCGTGTCGCTATATCGGCGGGCGCGGGCTTGATGACTGCGAGAAGGATCTGGAGCCGGGAATGCAGATCGTCAGCCTTAGCGAAGCCGCCAATGCGAAACGCATCGATGCGACGGTGCCGCTGATGGCGAGTGAAGCGGCCGAGTTTAGAGAAGGTTTCGGCTGTGTGCTGATGACCGAGAAGGCGCGCGAGGCCGCGCGCTGAGCGGTCGATGATCAAAAGTTGAGGATCATCTGTCCATAGGCGTAACGGGTATCGCCAAACCCCGGTGCATTGGGTGCGTCATCCAGATAGCTGCCAGTGGTGAGCAGCGCGGTACCGGCCTCCAGCCGCACCCTGTCTTCGATCAGCCAGTGGCCGAGTCGCACTTCAAGCATGTGCCCGGCAAATCGGCCCGATGTTCCTGAAGGGTCGGCAGGACCGCTGTTGCTGAACCGGTCCCGCCGGCTGTGCACCCAAGCGGGGCGCCACAACGCCATCACGTCCCAGCGCGATGCGGGTGCTGCCTCAAGCCTCAGCCCGGGCGCGATGATGTTGGTCCGCGCAAGCGGGCCGAAAATACCACTTGGGCCGAACTCCCATCGGCGCGCCCCATACAGAGTGTCGAAACGCGTGAACGTCGCGCTGCGTGGATCGTCGCCGCTGGCGATGTCGAACATCAGCGACACCCGCGGATCGCCCGGCAGGTCGGCGCTATAGCCGATTTCGGCATGCCCGAAGAACGCCCTGACGTCCTGGCGCTGCGCATTGGGCGCCAACGACTGGCGGATGGTGCCGGTCTGGACAGCCCCTTCCATGTCGATATCCCACGTGCCGGCCTCCGGCGCGCGATGCAGCCTTGCGCCCGCGGTCAGCAACTGGCGGTTGCGCGTGGCGCCATTGTCGCCATCGCGTTCGTTCAGGCCGAAGACGTTGGCCTGCAGCGTTATGCCATCGAACAGATCCGGCCGGGTGTAATGCGCCCCCCAGAAAGCGAGGTCGAAGCTCTCGCGGTCCCAGCGGACGCGGTTGGCGATCACCCCCTCACGATCGTTGGGCAGCCGGGTATGCGGCAGGACATAAAAGGCGGTGAGGGTGTCGTCGTTCGGGCCGTTCCAGTCGAGCCGCAGCCCGGTGAAGCTGTTGATCGTGTTGCGAAAGGCGTTGCGGGCAGACAGCCTGCGCGAGCCGAGGTTGAGATGCAGCCGCCCCGCCGTCAGCGCCACCGGCCCGTCGCGATAGCCGATAGACGCGCGGCTGAGCTCGAGCGCGTTGATCTCATTGGCGCCGGTGGCCCCGGGCGCATCGATCCAATAGCCGCGCGCGTCGACAAGCTCGGCCGAGAGGTGCCATGGCCCGCTGCGATAATCGGCGGCAATGGCGGTCTGGACAAAGAGACCATCGTCGCGGGACGGCAGGGCGGGGCGGTACTGCCCTTCGAGCATTTCATAGCGCACGCGCAGCGCACCCGAGAGGGTGAGGCCATCCTCGTCCGATGATTGCGCGTGCGCCGGGGCAGTGGCCATGCAGGCTGCCGTCATCACAGATAGGATTGCAAACGTGCGCACGGACATCCCCCGTGCGAAGGGATAGCCCAATTGCCGCAGGTTGTTGAGAGCGAACCGCTCAGGCAGCGAGGGCGGCAACGACCGGCTCGGTGCTGGCGATCCAGCCGCCGCCCAGCACGCGGGTGCCCGCATAGAGCACCGCGGCCTGGCCGGGCGCGACGCCGTATTCGGGCTGCAGGAACACCAGCCTGCGGTCCGGCCCGGTGCCTTCAATCCGCGCGGGCGCAGGCTTGGCAAGCGAACGCACCTTGACCTGCATCGGGCCTTCATAGCTGCCGCCGATCCAGTTCATGTCCACCACCTGCGCAGCGCGGGTTGCCAGTGCCTCGCGCGGGCCGACGATCACCTGGCGCGTGGCCGCGTCGATCTTGACGACATAGAGTGGCTCGGGCTGTCCGCCGATCTCGAGCCCCTTGCGCTGGCCGATGGTGAAATGGATCAGCCCCTTGTGCTCGCCCAGCACGCGGCCATCGATATGCACGATCGCACCGCCGGTATCCGCGTCGGGGCGGATCTTGCGCACCACCGAGGCATAATCGCCATCGGGGACGAAACAGATGTCCTGGCTGTCAGGCTTGGCCGCAACAATCAGCCCCATCTGCTGCGCCAGTTCGCGCACCTGCGGCTTGGGCAGATCGCCCAACGGAAAGCGCAGGAAATCCATCTGAGCATCGGTGGTCGCGAACAGGAAATAGCTCTGGTCACGCGCAGGGTCGTGCGCGCGGTGCAATTCGGAGCGGCCATCGCTGCCCGTCATCCGGCGGACATAGTGCCCGGTGGCAAGGCAGTCCGCCCCCAGATCGCGCGCCATCTGCAACAGATCGGTGAATTTCACCCCCATGTTGCACTGGATGCAGGGGATCGGCGTCCTGCCGGCCATATATTCGTCGGCAAAGCGCTCAACCACGGATTCGCGGAAGCGGCTTTCGTGGTCGAAAACGTAGTGCGAGATTCCGAGGCGATCGGCGACGGCGCGCGCATCGCGGATATCCTGGCCTGCGCAGCATGATCCCGCGCGCTTGACCGCAGCGCCATGATCATAAAGCTGCAGCGTGATGCCGATGGTTTCAGCGCCCGTTGCGGCTGCCAGCCCCGCCACCACCGACGAATCGACTCCACCCGACATCGCCACGACGATTCGCCGGGCCTTCATTTCGCCGTTCAGCTGGAAATCGGGGGTCATAAGGGGCTGCATGCGGCACCATGTAGCGGTGACGGCAGCTTTCTGCCAGCCCGCACCGGCAAAAAATTGCCGCCGCGTCATCGCGCCAAAATGCCGGAATTGCGGGGGTTCAGCAGCATTGGTCATGCCGAATTAACCAAGGCTAATCAGCGATGAAGGCCGCTTTTACCTGCTCTTACGGATTGGTTGGTAGACGGCTCACTATGGAAATGAGCTTCCCCCATGACATGCCCGTTCCGGCCAGCAGCACCGCGATAAGCCTGCGCCGCCTGGATATGGACATTCTGCGCGTGCTCGCCTTTTCGCCAGTGATGGCGTTGAGGCGTGCGCGGTTCGCGGGGTCTGCGATACAAGGTGGTGACCACACTCTGATGGCGCTGTTTGCCGGCACCGGACGGGCTGATCATGTCGCGATGGGAAGCTTCAATCCACACTTTGCCGTGGCGCTCGACCAGTTGAGCGTGGCGGAACAGCAAGATGAAACTGGCGTTTACCATTCTGCTTCAGTCAATCGCAAAGCCGCTCGATTACTCCGTTCGAACGCACCCATTGAAACAAATCAGGCCTTTTGAGGACATGATGATCGAGAATCAGAAAATCAAACCAGCCCAGGTCATTGGTCCGCTCGGCGAGCCTTTGACTCTGGATAACCTGCCGGCCCCCGGCACCAAGCGCTGGGTTGTACGTCGCAAGGCTGAGGTCGTGGCTGCGGTCAACGGCGGACTGCTGACGATCGACGAGGTCTGCGAACGGTATGACCTCACACTGGAAGAGTTTGCCTCTTGGCAGCGCGCGGTCGATCGGTCGGGCATGCCCGGGCTGCGGGTGACCCGCATCCAGCACTATCGCGATCTTTACGAGCGCCAGCAGCGTTACTGACGCCCGCCAATCGGCGACGAGACACGAGAAAGGGGTGCGATCCGGCTTGGATCGCACCCCTTTCTCGTTTCAGTGGCCTTGCCGCCGGGGAAGGATCCTCAGCTTTCGGCTGTGGCAGCCTCGACATCGCCCGACTCGGCAGCCTTGCGACGCGGGGCCGCGCGGCGCTTGGGCTTGGGAGCGTCTGCTTCCGGAGCGGTTTCAGGCGCTGCGCCGATGGCAGGCGGCAGGATCATCGGATCGAGACCGTTGCCTTCGGCGCCTTCGGCCGCGCGCGGCGGACGACCACGGCCCCGGCGCGGAGCCGCAGACTGATCCTGTTGGGCAGAAGCGACAGGCGAGGGCGCCTGGGGAGTATCTTGTCCGGCCTGCGGGCGGGCAGTGCGTTCCCCACGCGGCCGCGACGAACGCTCACCACTGGAATCATCGTTGCGGCTGGCATCGCGGTTGGAGTCGCGGCCTTCCGGCCGATCCTCACGCGGACGCCGTTCACGCCGAGGCTGGTTGTCGCGCGCCTCGTTGCTGCGGCCTTCGCTCTGGCGGGATTCACCCTGGCGGCTTTCGTTCTGGCGGCCCTCATTGTGACGGTTGCCCGAACGGACGTTGCCCCGATTGTCGTCGTCGCCTTCGTCCTGATCGTCATCCTGACCGTTGCGGCTCTGCTCGTCGGCATGGTCGAGCGACGAGGTATAGCCGCGCTGGCCATTGCCCTGATTGCCTGAATAGCCGCCGGTGTTGTCGTCATCGTCATCGGCATAGTCGCTGCCGGCATCGCGTCCCTGGTCTTCGCGGGGACGACGATATTCGTCCTGGCGAGCCCGGTTGTCGGCCAGCACGCGGAAATAGTGATCGGCAAACTGCAGATAATATTCGGTGGCCACGCGGTCGCCGTTCATCTGCGCGTCGTGCGCCATCTTCTTGTATTTCTCGAGCATCTGGGTGGCATTGCCACGTGCCCGGCTGTCGATCCGGTTGCCCTGATCCATGCCGCCGCTGCGGCCGGTGGGCTGCGGACGGTTATTGCCACGGCCGCGACGACGGCTCGTTCCACGATTGTTGTTCAAGATAGACGCTTCCTTATCAGTCGCAAATTGCCTGCGTGTCCTCTGCGCGCCCGTGCAGCCCGACACCTAAGAGGTGCGCGGCGCGTCCCAAGCCTTTCATCTGCTTTGAGTGGCCTTGATAAGCTGCCCTAATAAGATGACTGGGGTCAGCAAGCGTGACGGGCCATCTGCCTACATCACCTGCCTTGCTGTTCCGGTGGTAGCGGGTCGCCAATGCCTTGCCAAGCGAAATATCAAGCGACGCTGTTCCGGCGCAACATCAGTGCGCGGTCGTGCCCGGCGAGGTCCTGACGGCACGTGACCTCGAAACCACATGCTGCCGCCAGCGCGGACACATCTGCACGCTGGCTCGCGCCGATCTCTAAGATCGCGATGCCGTCTCCGGCCAGCAGATGGGGCAGGGCGGGGATGAAGATCCGGTAATCGTCGAGCCCATCGGCGCCTGCGAACAAGGCGCTGTGCGGTTCGTGCTGCATGACCTGTTCGGCAAGCGCGGCATCGGTCTCGACATAGGGCGGATTGCACAGGATCAGGTCGAACGGGCCGGGCATGCCGCGGTGCCAGCCGTCCTTCAGCCAGTTCCCATCGAGCATGTGCGCGCGGTCATCGAACCCGAGCGCCGTGGCATTGGTCCGAGCAATGTCCAGGGCGTCGGGGCTGGCATCGATACCGATGCCCTGTGCTGCGGGCCATTGCGCGAGCGCCGCCAGTAACAGCGCGCCGGATCCGGTGCCCAGATCGAGAATACGTTGCGGGGGGTGGTCCGCCAGCGCGTCGATTGCCGCCTCAATCAGCGTTTCGCTGTCGCTGCGCGGGATCAGAACGGCTGGGGTCACCTTGAGGGTCAGCGTCCAGAAGTCCTGCCGACCGATAATATAGGCCACTGGCTCGTGCGCCTGGCGGCGGGCGAGCAGGGCAGCGAAGCTGTGCGGGGCTTCATCGCGCATGCGGCTGAGCAATAGCGCGCTGCGGTCGATGCCCAGGCACTCGGCCATCAGCAGCTCGGCGTCGAGCCTGGGGGTGTCGGAGGCCCCTGCCAACGTCTGCGCCGCATCGCGCAGCGCGTCTGCAATAGGTGTCACCCTACCACTCTCGTCATTCCTGCGAAGGCGGGAATCCCGCTTTTGCGCAGCCGTTGCCGAGAAGCGGGACCCCCGTCGCCGGGGCGACGGCGCAGGTGTGTGGTGCAGCCAAGGCCATCACCCCGCCATTTCCATGTTCGCCAGCCGGCTCGCTTGGTCCTGCGCGGTGAGCGCGTCGATCAGTTCGCTCAGGCCGGCACCCGCCAAAATCTCGTCGAGCCGGTGCAGCGTCAGGTTGATGCGGTGGTCGGTCACGCGGCCTTGCGGGAAATTGTAGGTGCGGATGCGTTCGGACCGGTCGCCCGATCCGACCATCGACTTTCGCGCATCGGCCTCGGTTGCCGCCGCCTTGCTGCGTTCGAGCTCGTACAGCCGCGCACCCAGCACCTTCAGCGCCTTGGCCTTGTTCTTGTGCTGCGATTTCTCGTCTTGCTGGGTGACGACGAGGCCCGAGGGCAGGTGGGTGATCCGCACCGCGCTGTCGGTGGTGTTGACGTGCTGCCCGCCCGATCCCGATGCGCGATAGACATCGATGCGCAGATCGTTGTCGTTGATCTGGATGTCCACCGCTTCGGGCTCGGGCAGCACCGCGACTGTCGCGGCCGAGGTGTGGATGCGCCCGCCGCTTTCGGTGACGGGGACTCGCTGCACCCGGTGCACGCCGCTTTCGTATTTCAATCTGGCGAACACGCCCGCACCGTTGACCGAGGCGATGACTTCCTTGAACCCGCCGACGTCTGACGAACTCGCCGACATGATCTCGATCTTCCAGCCCTGCTCTTCGGCAAAGCGCGAATACATCCGCAACAGGTCACCCGCAAACAACGCGGCTTCATCGCCGCCGGTGCCAGCGCGGATCTCGAGCATCGCCGGGCGCATATCGGCACTGTCGCGCGGCAGCAGCTGGATCGCGAGGTGCTGTTCGGCCGCGGGCAACCGGTCGCGCAGATCCTGTGCTTCCTCGGCCGCCATTTCGATGATTTCGGGTTCGGAATCGGGCGCTGCGATCAGCCCCTGCAGCACGTCGAGCTCGGCACGCAATCGCCGCACTTCCCCCGCGGCGCGCGCGACCGGCTCGAGCTCGGCATAGTCCTTCGAGGTCCGCACGAACTCCTCGCCATCGAGCGCGCCCGACGCCATCCGCGCCTGCAGTTCCTGATAGCGCGCCTCGATCTGCGCGATCCGTTCGGGGGAGATGCGGGTCATTTAGACGCCCTGCCGATGGTCCGGTCCCCTGCGAAGGCAGGGGACCGTCTCCGCAAGGTGGTGCCGGATGCGAGCGCAGGAGATGGACCCCTGCCTTCGCAGGGGATCATGATCGGGCGTGGAGAGGTCAACGCGACCTTCATTCCCTGGCGATTCCCTGATCCAACAGTTCGGCCACCCTCGCGTGGATAGCGCTATCCGGCGCGGCCTTGATGTTGGCCTTCGCCGCCTCGCCATCATGCTGGAAGGAAATCAGCACCTTGGCGTTGATCTTTGCTGCCTTGTCGTAGCGCTTGCGCGGCGATCCGGTGGTGATCATGTCGCTGGAAATGCCGTGGTTGCGCAACGTCGCCTGCGCGGACGTGGCATCCGCGAGCGCCCGGTCATCCTCAAGCGCGATAATCACGTCGAGGCCATTGCCCAGGGCTGCAGTGTCACACAGCATCGCCAGCCGCTCGATCCCTGCGGCCCAGCCGACCGCAGGGGTGGCGGGGCCGCCAAGGGTCTCGATCAGCCCGTCATAGCGGCCACCCGCCAGCACCGTGCCCTGCGCGCCAAGCCGGTCGGTGACGAACTCGAACGCGGTGTGGCGGTAATAATCGAGCCCGCGCACCAGCCGCGCGTTGCGCGTCCAGGCAACGCCAGCGGCATCGAGACCGCTGGTCACGCTCTCGAAAAATGCACCCGCCTCGTCGGTCAGGAACCCATCGATATCGGGCGCACTGTCGGCGATCGGGCGGTCCTGCGCCTCCTTGCTGTCAAGAATGCGCAAGGGATTGCGCTCCAGCCGATCCTGCGAATCCTTGGAAAGATCGCCTTCATGCGCCTGAAAATGCGCGATCAGCGCGGCGCGCCACGCCTCGCGGCTCGTGGCATCGCCCAGCGTGTTGAGCTGCAGCGTCACGCCATCGGTGATGCCAAGTTCGCGGAGAATATGGTCGGCCATCACCAGCAGTTCGACATCGGCATGGGCGTCGCCCGCACCAATGATCTCGGCGTCGATCTGGTGGAACTGGCGGTAGCGCCCCTTTTGCGGGCGCTCGTAGCGGAACAGCGGTCCGTGCGTCGCCAGCTTGAGCGGCGCATATTGCTGCCAGCCATTGGTGAGATACGCGCGCGCTAGCCCTGCGGTGAACTCGGGCCGCAGCGTCAGCGAATCGCCGCCCCTGTCATCGAACGAATACATTTCTTTCGACACCACATCGGTGGTCTCGCCCAGCGACCGCGCGAACACCGCAGTCGCCTCGAACACCGGCATTTCCACCCGGCGAAAGTTGTAGAGGCGGCGCACGCGACCGAACGTATCGACCACATGGCCGAAGCGCTCCTGCTCGTCGCCAAAGATGTCCTGCGTCCCGCGGATCGCGCCCGGTGTTGTAATTTTGCCCATAATCCGCCGCCATTAGCGACTTTTTCGCGTCACGCCAAACAGGCGGGTGCATTTTTTTGGGACGGAGGCTTATGGTGAGGTTCAATTGCCGGTCACCGGAACGCAAGCGCCATCAAATCCTCTCCTGGAACGGAGAGGTGGCAGCCCGCCAGGGCTGACGGAGGGGAAGCGGGATTGCGCCTTTTCTGCCAAAAGGCGCAATCCCGCTTCCCCTCCGCCGCTACGCGGTCCCCCTCCCTGTACCGGGGAGGATTTTGAATGATAAGAAGGGTCGAACACTTGCGTCATCTCCTCACTGCCTCCTGCCTTGCCATTTCCCTCGCAGCCTTTCCCGCCTTTGCTCAGGCACCGGTGCAGAACAGCGTGCCGCAGCCGCAGCCAATCGTCGATACGGTCCCCGCCGCGCGCGACATTGCCTTCCCCGGGGTCATGGCGATCGAGGTCGACGCAACCGACGTCCAACGCGCGATCTTTTCGGTCAAGCAGACCATTCCGGTACCGCAGGATGCTCGCGCCGCCGGGCGGTTTACCGTGCTGTACCCGCAATGGCTGCCGGGCAACCACGCACCGCGCGGCGAGATCGAGAAGGTGGTGGGACTGACATTCAGTGCCGGCGGCAAGCCTTTGGCGTGGCAGCGTGATTCGCTCGACGTCAACGCGTTCCATGTCACCGTTCCGGCAGGCGCGCGCGATATCGTCGCGAACTTCCAGTTCGTCAGTCCTACGGCCTCGAACCAGGGCCGGGTGGTGATGGCGCCCAAGATGATGAACCTGCGCTGGAACAACGTGTCGCTGTACCCGGCGGGCTATTTTGCCCGCAACATCCCCGTCGATGCCAGCGTCACCTGGCCTGCAGGCTGGCAGGCGGGCAGTGCGATGCGCGCCAAGCGCACGACAGGGGCCAAAGTCGCCTACGAACGCGTCGATTTCGATACCCTGGTCGACAGCCCGATGTTCGCCGGCGCGCATTTCAGAAGCTGGCCGCTGTCCGACAAGGTGACGCTCAACGTCGTGGCCGATGCGCCCGAGTTCCTCGCCGCCACCCCCGACCAGATCGAGGCGCACAAAAGGCTGGTGGCCGAGGCCGAGCATCTGTTCGGCGCGCGCCAGTATGACCGCTACGATTTCCTGCTGTCGCTGTCGGACGAAATGAGCGGGATCGGCATAGAGCATCACCGCAGCAGCGAAAACGGTGTCGGCACGGGCTATTTCACCGACTGGGCCAAGGGACCGGGATCGCGCAACCTGCTGCCGCACGAGATGACGCACAGCTGGAATGGCAAGTTCCGCCGTCCGCAGGGCATATGGGCGCCGGATTTTCGCACCCCCAGCCGCGACGATCTGTTGTGGGTGTATGAAGGCCAGACCCAGTTCTGGGGCTATGTGCTGGGCGCGCGATCGGGGCTGTTCAGCTTTCAGGACACGCTCGATGCCTTGGCCAATATCGCCGCAGGGCTGGACCGCCGCACGGGGCGCGAATGGCGACCGCTGGTCGATACCGCGCATGATCCCATCATTTCCGCGAGGCGCCCCAAGGCCTGGGCGAGCTGGCAGCGCAGCGAGGACTATTACAATGAGGGGATGCTGGTGTGGCTCGAGGCCGACCAGATCATCCGCCGCGAATCGGCGGGCACCAAATCCCTGCAGGATTTTGCGCGCAGCTTCATGGCCGGGCGCGATGGCGATTGGGGCGTCGTGACCTACGAGCTGCCTGATGTGATCGCCGCTCTCAACGCCGTGCAACCGTACGATTGGCAGGGATTTCTCCAGAGGCGCGTTTACGAGGTCACCAAGGAAGCCCCCAAGCAGGGGCTCGAGCTGGGGGGCTATGAGCTGGTCTATGTGGCGGAACCCAGCGCCTATATCCGGTCCGGCGAAGCCGCGTCGGGCACTGCGGATTTGAGCCATTCGATCGGCCTGACCGTGGACCGCGAAGGCAAGGTCACGCAGGTGATGTGGGGCAGCCCGGCGTTTGACGCCGGGATGACGGTGGGCGATCAGATCACCGGTGTCGGCGGCCGCGATTACTCCGGCGATGCGCTGAAGGCGGCGGTTGCCGCAACCAGCAGCGGCACCAAGCTCGAGCTGTTGGTCAAGCGTGGCAAAAGATACCGTGAAACCACGCTTTCCTATAAAGGCGGCTTGCGCTATCCGGCGCTCCGCAAGACGGGGCAGGGCGAGACAGGCCTTGACCGGCTGCTTGCGCCGCAAACCCGCTGAACGCTGAAAAACGGGCGCGACCGTTCAGCGAAAAACCAGAACAAAGGCCTTCTTCCTTATGTTTATCAAAGAAATTCCGATCGGCAAGAATCCGCCAAACAATGTCAATGTCATCATCGAGGTGCCCACTGGCGGCGAACCGGTGAAGTACGAGTTCGACAAGACGTCGGGCGCGCTGTTCGTTGACCGTATCCTGCACACGCCGATGCGCTACCCCGCCAATTACGGCTTTATCCCGCACACGCTGTCGCCCGATGGCGATCCGCTCGATGCGCTGGTGGTGGCACGTTCACCGTTCATCCCCGGATGCGTGGTCCGCGCCCGGCCGATTGCGGTGCTCAATCTGGAAGACGAACACGGCGGCGACGAGAAGATTGTCTGTGTTCCCGACACCGACACCTTCCCGTACTATACCGATGTCCGCGAAAAGAGCGACCTGCCCGACATCGTCTTTGCGCAGATCGAGCACTTCTTCACCCACTACAAGGATCTGGAAGCCGAAAAGTGGGTGCGAATCGGCAAATGGGGCGACGCTGCAGAAGCGCGTCAGGTGATCATCGAGGCGATCGAACGCGCCAAGACGACCAAGGCCGGCTGATGCGCCGCGGGCCAGGGGATCGTCGCACGACGCCGCGCATCTGCGCGCTGGTCGCGATCGGTGCCTCTGCCCTGATGCTTGCCGGGTGCGCGACCCCTGAGGCGCGCACCCGCGCCGCGCTGGAAAACACCGGTCTCAGCGCTCCGGTCTCGGAGTGCATGGCGCAGCGGATGGTCGACCGGCTTTCGCTGGCGCAGTTGCAGCGGCTTGGTCGCCTCGGGCGCCTACAGCGCGCTGGCGACTTCGAAGAATTCCTGCGGCTGACGCGCGGCTTGCGCGATCCTGAAATCCTGGCTGTGGTCAGTTCGTCGGGAGTGGTGTGCGTTGTGCGCAACTGAGCGGCACCCAACACAGACCGACTGGCGCGATTGCGGGGTTTCCTTTACGGCGCGTCTATGCTTTAGCGCCCCTCACAACCGTTCATCGACCGCTTACTGGCCCGGTGTCGACCGCTTGTGAGTCGCACGCCCGGCCCGCTCAGAAAGGCATGGGATCCTTCATGAACATCCACGAATATCAGGCCAAGGAACTGCTCGCGAAGTACGGCATCGGCATCCCCACCGGGCATGCTGCATTGACCGTCGAAGAAGCGGTAGCCGGCGCCGAAAAGCTCCCCGGACCGCTGTATGTCGTCAAGGCGCAGATCCATGCCGGTGGTCGCGGCAAGGGCAAGTTCACCGAACTGGGCGCGGATGCCAAGGGCGGTGTCCGCCTCGCCAAGTCGATCGACGATGTCCGCAAAGATGCCGGCGAAATGCTCGGCAACACGCTCGTCACGATCCAGACCGGTGACGCGGGCAAGCAGGTCAACCGCCTGTACGTCACCGACGGCGTCGATATCGAATCCGAGTACTATCTCTCGATGCTGGTCGATCGCAAATCGGGCCGCGTCGCGATGATCGTCTCGACCGAAGGCGGCATGGACATCGAGACCGTGGCGCATGACACCCCTGAGCGCATCACCACGATCACCATCGATCCCGCGCAGGGCTTCCAGCCGCACCACGGCCGCGCCGTGGCGTTCGCGCTCCGGCTGACCGGTGACCTCAACAAGCAGGCCGCCAAGCTTGCCCAGCAGCTCTATACCGCATTCATGGATCTCGATTGCGCGATGCTCGAGATCAACCCGCTGGTCGAAACCAAGGACGGCAAGCTGCTGGTGCTCGACACCAAGATGAGCTTCGATTCGAACGCGCTCTATCGTCACCCCGATGTCGAGAAGCTGCGCGACGAGACCGAGGAAGACCCGATGGAGGTCGAAGCCTCCAAGTACGACCTCGCCTATATCAAGCTCGATGGCGACATCGGCTGCATGGTCAACGGCGCCGGCCTTGCCATGGCGACGATGGACATCATCAAGCTCAACGGCATGTTCCCCGCCAACTTCCTCGATGTCGGTGGCGGCGCGAGCAAGGAAAAGGTGACCGCGGCGTTCAAGATCATCCTGTCCGATCCGGCGGTGAAGGGCATCCTGGTCAACATCTTCGGCGGCATCATGAAGTGCGACATCATCGCCGAAGGCATCGTCGCTGCGGCCAAGGAAGTGAACCTTTCGGTGCCGCTGGTGGTTCGTCTCGAAGGCACCAACGTAGCCGAAGGCAAGGCGATCCTGGCCAATTCGGGCCTGCCGATCGTCAGCGCCGACAATCTGGGCGACGCTGCCGAGAAGATCGTCGCACAGGTCAAGCAGGCGGCTTGAGCTTGCGATCCCGGTCCCCTGCGAAGGCAGGGGCCCATCTCCTGACCGCTGCGTCCAGTTGACAGCTTAGGAGATGGACCCCCGCCTTCGCGGGGGACCGGGGCTTGGGGCGCAGGGGACATCTGTGCACCACTTGACGTTTACGTGAACGGAAACTAAATCTGTCTCACGACCATTAGGGAAGGAAGCGCCATGAAGATCCTTGTGCCCGTGAAACGGGTTATCGATTACAACGTGAAGCCGCGCGTGAAGGCGGATGGGTCGGGTGTCGACCTCGCCAACGTCAAGATGAGCATGAACCCGTTCGACGAAATCGCCGTCGAAGAGGCGCTGCGCATCAAGGAAGCGGGCAACGCCGAAGAGGTCATCGCCGTCTCGGTCGGGCCTGCCAAGGCTGCCGAAACGCTGCGCACCGCGCTCGCCATGGGCGCCGATCGCGCGATCCTGATCGAAACCGACGAAACCGTCGAGCCTTTGGCCGTCGCCAAGCTGCTCGCCAAGGTGGCGGCTGAGGAAAATCCCGGCCTGATCCTGCTGGGCAAGCAGGCGATCGACGATGACAGCAACCAGACCGGCCAGATGCTCGCAGCCTTGCTCGGCTGGGGCCAGGCGACGTTCGCCAACACGGTCACCGTAGAAGCCGGCAGCATCACCGTCGCGCGCGACGTCGATGGCGGCCTGCAGACGGTCAAGCTCAATACGCCTGCGATCGTCACCACCGATCTTCGCCTCAACGAGCCGCGGTATGCCTCGCTGCCCAACATCATGAAGGCGAAGAAGAAGCCGCTCGATACCAAGACCCCTGCGGATTACGGCGTGGACATCACCCCGCGTCTGACCACGCTCAAGGTTGCCGAACCGCCGGTGCGCAGCGCCGGCATCAAGGTGGCGGATGTCGACGCTCTGGTTGAAAAGCTCAAGACAATGGGAGTTGGCGCATGAAGACGCTCGTATGGGTTGAACATGACAATGCGGTCATGAAGGATGCAACGCTGGCTGTGGTCACCGCCGCCAGCCAGCTGGGTGAAGTCCACGCGCTGGTCGCGGGCAAGGGCTGTGCTGCGGTGGCCGATCAGGTCGCCAAGGTCGCCGGTGTCAGCACCGTGCACCTCGCAGATGACGCGGCACTCGAAAACGCATTGGCTGAAAACGTCGCGCCGCTGATCGCCGACCTGATGGGCCATCACGACGCGTTCCTCGCGCCCGCCACCACCACCGGCAAGAACATCGCGCCGCGCGTGGCTGCGCTGCTTGACGTGATGCAGATCTCGGACATCCTTTCGGTCGAGGGTCCCAAGACCTTCACCCGTCCGATCTATGCCGGCAACGCGATTGCCACCGTCGAATCGTCGGATGCAAAGCTGGTGATCACTGTGCGCGGCACCGCGTTCGACAAGGCCGCGACCGAAGGCGGCTCGGGCAAGGTCGAATCGATCGGCGGCGCATCGGATGCCGGCCTGTCGAGCTTCGTCAGCGCCGAGATCGCCAAGAGCGAGCGGCCTGAACTGACCAGCGCCAAGATCATCGTATCGGGTGGCCGTGCGCTGGGTTCGGGCGAGAAGTTCGAGGAAGTGATCACGCCGCTCGCCGACAAGCTCGGCGCAGGCATCGGTGCATCGCGCGCCGCGGTCGATGCCGGCTATGTCCCCAACGACTATCAGGTCGGCCAGACCGGCAAGATCGTTGCGCCTGAGGTGTACATCGCGGTCGGCATTTCCGGCGCGATCCAGCACCTTGCCGGCATGAAGGACTCCAAGACCATCGTCGCCATCAACAAGGACGAGGACGCCCCGATTTTCCAGGTGGCCGATATCGGCCTGGTCGCGGACCTGTTCACCGCGGTACCGGAGCTGACCAGCAAGCTTTGATCGACGGGACCAACCTATTGCAGAAAAGGCGGCTCTTGCGGGCCGCCTTTTTTGTGTCTGATGCGTTATACGGTTCTGTAGCGGCGCTTTTCGGATGCCGAACCGGGCTCTCGGCCATGGTTTGCCGGGATATTCGCCTTGAACCTGGATCGCCGCCATGCTGCCAATAATGCAATGGGTGCTCAAGCGCGGCTTTCAGCTCTTGGCGCTGTTCCTGCTGATCGTGACGATCCTCGCATTGTGGCAGAACCTGCCCGGCCGGGTCGCCGAATGGCAACGCGAAGCGGTTGCGATCCAGTCGACATCGGATACGCTGACCGCATCGCAGGGCGCGTTCGCGCAGCAGGCCGACAGTGCTGTCCGATCCGCCGACGCCGAAATCGAACGTTTGCGCGGGGCCACGGCGGCGCAGCTCGATATCGCAGCGCGTGACATCGCGGACAGGCGTCGTCGGACGGACGCGCGTATCCTGTCGCCGACGCAGCTGGCTCTGGCCGCCGCCCAGGGATCATCGGAGCGTATCCTTGCGAGCTACCGCGCCGAATATGTCGACAGTCCGGTGCTCACACGGGCGGCCGCGCTCGTCGCATTGCGGCGGCAGAATCTGGCGACCGCGTTTGAGCGCCAATCGCTTGCATCGGCAACAGCGGCGCACGAACGCCAACGCCAGGCCTTCAATGCGCGGGTGCGCCAGCGCAATGCCCTGGCCCAGCTGGCGCGGACCCAGCGTCGCGATCCGCTGTGCCGCAGTGTGGCTGTCCCGGTGGTCTGCACACGGGTGATCCAGCTTCGGCAGATGGACAGCGAACTGGACACAGCGCGTGCGGCGCTGGCGGCCAGCGCTCAAACGCTCGCGGGCCGGCGCGCGGCTGTGCGCGCCATGTCGCTGCAGCGCGAGACCGTGGCGGATAGCGCGCAGATCGCTCGCGAGGCCAACCGCGCATTGGCTCAGAGGGTCGATGCTCTGTCGGCAGATGCCGCTTCCAGAGCCCCTAATCTGGTTCGCTCGGCGCTGAAGCAGCACGGATTGCATGCGGCCCTGCTGGTGCTGCTCGCGGTGCTGCTTCCGCCGGTTTATGCGATGTTCCGCTACTTCGTGCTGGCAAGGTTGATCGACCGAAGCACCGGGCTGACGCTTCGCGACGCTGGTCCCGGTTCCGCTGCCAGCCGATCGGAAACCTCGATCCAGGTTCCGATCGACAGCCACACCGAATTGCTGCTGCGATCAGGCGTGCAGGAACGCGCGGTCCATGCGCGCGCCGATGATGTTCTGGTGCTCGACTGGTCGATTCCGTTGACCTGCCTGGCAGCGGGTCTGGTCAATCTGCAACGCTTTAAAAGCCCCCAGCCCGATCATGTCACGGTTTCGGCAGCCGATGGCGAGCAGCACCATGAACTGGCGCTGGTGACGGTCCCGGCTGGTGGGGCCGTGGTGCTCAAGCCGCGCGCGCTGATCGGTGTGATCAAGCCGCGCGGCGAACGTCTGGTCATCGAGCGCCGGTGGCGGTTCGGGTCGCTGGTCTCGTGGATGACGATGCAGTTTCGGTATCTGATCTTTGCAGGGCCGTGCACCTTGATCGTGCAGGGCAACCGGGGGGTGCAGGTCACCCAGGCGACCGATGGCCGGGCGATCAGCCGGCGGCTGGTGCTCGGGTTCGATGCCGGGCTGGCTTACAGCGCGGTGCGCTCCGCCTCGTTCCGCCCGTATCTCTTCGGTCAGGCCAGTCTGTTCGACGACCGGTTCGATGGGACAGGCAGCTATATCCACCAGCCCCGGCCAGACGGGGCGGTCCGACGCGGGTTTCTGGGGCGCGGGCTGAAGGGCGTAGGCGACGCGGTGCTCAACGCCTTTGGCGTTTGATCACCGCGCAGCATCATCAGTGCCTGAAATGGCGCATCCCGGTGAAGACCATCGCCAGGCCCGCCTCATCGGCTGCGGCGATCACTTCGTCATCGCGCATCGAGCCGCCCGGCTGGATCACCGCGGTGGCGCCTGCTTCGACCGCTGCCAATAGCCCATCGGCGAAGGGAAAGAACGCGTCCGACGCGACCGAGGAGCCCTTGGTGCGGGGTTCGGACCAGCCAAAGGTTTCTGCGGCCTCGATCGCCTTGGAAGCGGCGATCCGCGCCGAATCGCGGCGGTTCATCTGGCCTGCGCCAATTCCTGCGGTCGATCCATCCTTGGCGTAGACGATCGCGTTCGACTTGACGTGCTTGGCGACGGTCCAGGCGAACAGGCAATCGGTGAGCTCCTGCTCGCTCGGTGCGCGCTTGGTCACGACCTTGAGGTCATCGCGGGTGATCCGGCCGTTGTCGCGCGACTGGAACAGCGCACCGCCCGCGATCGTGCGCAGGCTCATGCCGCCGCGCGCGGGATCGGGCAGATCGCCGGTGAGGATCAGGCGCAGATTCTTCTTTTTAGCGAACACGGCTTTCGCGGCCTCATCGGCATCGGGCGCGCAGACCACTTCGGTGAAGATGTCGCTGATCGCCTCGGCGGTTGGACCGTCGAGCGGACGATTGACCGCGATGATCCCGCCGAAAGCCGATACGCTGTCGCACTGCAGCGCGGCCTTGTAGGCGCTGACCAGATCATCGCCGCTCGCCACACCGCACGGGTTGGCGTGCTTGACGATGACCACGGTCGGCGGGCCGTCGCGGAATTCGGCGACTAGTTCGAGCGCGGCATCGGCGTCGTTCAAGTTGTTGTAGCTCAGCTCCTTGCCCTGCACCTGGCGGTGGTCGGCGAGCGATCCGCCGGGCGCGAAGGCGGGGAGGTATAGAGCCGCATTCTGGTGCGGGTTTTCGCCATAGCGCAGCGCCTGGCCCTTGCGGAACGGCACCGAGAGCTTTTCGGGGAACATCTCGCCCTGGTCGGCAAAGGCGAACCAGCTGGCGATCATCGCGTCATATTCTGCGGTGGCGGCATAGGCCTTCGCGGCGAGCTTGCGGCGGAAGGCGAGGGTGGTGGCGCCGTTGCTGGCGTCCATCTCGGCGGTCAGCGTCGCATAATCGGCAGGATCGGTGACGATGGTCACGAAGGCGTGATTCTTGGCCGCCGAACGCACCATGCTGGGGCCGCCGATGTCGATATTCTCGATGATCTCGTCACGCTCGGCGCCCTTGGCGACGGTCGCAGCGAAGGGGTAGAGGTTGACCACCACCAGATCGATCGCGCCGATGCCGTGCGCTTCCATCGCGGCGACATGGTCGGCGTTGTCCCGCACCGCAAGCAGCCCGCCATGCACCATCGGGTGCAAGGTCTTGACGCGGCCGTCCATCATTTCGGGGAAATCGGTGATCTCGGAGATGTCGCGCACGGCGAGGCCCGCATCGCGCAGGGCCTTGGCGGTGCCGCCGGTCGAGACCAGTTCGACGCCGTGCGCGGCTAGCTTTGCCCCGAGTTCAGCCAGACCGCTTTTGTCCGAGACGGAAAGCAGCGCGCGCTTGATCGCAATATCAGTCAATTCAACTCATCCCATGTGTTTGAGAAGCCAGCCATAGTTGCCACCGCCGCTGGACGCGGAGCCGGTGAGCACAATCTGCTGGCTGGGCTGGATTTGCCCGCGGTCGTCGACCCACAGGCTTTCTTCGAGGGTGACGCTGGCCGCTGCCGAACGGAACTGCCACAGCGAGCCATCGGCGACGCGCAGGAACACGCTCAGGGCATCGGCGGCCAGATGGGCTTCGACATCGAGCCCAAGATGGAAGCGGATCGCGAACGGCACCTCGCCGGTCCGGCTGCGTCCGAAGCCGCGTCCCAGGCCAGTTTTCGGCACAGGCAGCAGCACATCCTCGCCGCGCAGCTCACGCCCGTCGCTGCGCAGCACCAGCAGGCGGCGGTGGAGCAGGCCGTGGCGCTTGGCATAGCCATCATGGCTCATGTCCAGCCGCACCGAATCATCAGTATCGCGGCGATCGAGTTCGACCAGGCCGACGCCCTTGCCGAGCTGCCCCTTGGGAAGCACGGCGGTGCTGTTGGTATCGTCGAGGCACAGAGTCGAATGCGCGGCTGTGGCGCGCAGGCCCCGGATCAGCGATGCGGGCATATCGGGCGGCAACATGCCGGCACCGCCGCAGTTGACGATCAGGCGATGGGGGCCGTGGCTCATCTCGAAGGCGAGCGTGGAGGCGCAGCCCGTAACCGCATGGCGCGCCATCGGCGGGGTTCCGCCATCAACCAGAACGACCGTGCGCCCGGCAGGAATGCGCTGGAAACCCCAGTGCCGCGCCTGGCGCAATGGCCGCGAACGCACGCCGGTGGCACGGATCAGCGTGGTCATCGCCTCGGCGGGAATCGCTGCCGATCCCTGCCAGCTTCCGAGCGAGCCATCGTGATGTGTCAGCCCCTGCAGCGCCGGCACCGCACGGCCCAACGCGAGTTCGACGATCGGCGAGAGCAGCTCGTTGCGCGCGGCATAGACCGACTTCAGCATCGCCAGTACGCGAATCGCCTCGATCTGTGCGAGAGGCGAACGCGACAATGCACCACCGTCCTCGCCCATGAAGGTTTCGACCGCGCGCTTCAGGCCCGCCTCGCCGAAAATCCGGCGCGGTTCGCCGTCGGGCAGCAGCAGCGAGGCCGCGACCACGCCTGCCCAAGCGGTCAGCCGCGCAAGGCCTTCGGGCGCCTTGTCGGCGACGTGATCGAGATGCCTTGCGGTGCTGGCAAAGTTGCGCAGCACGCGCGAGCGATACACCAGATTGCTGCTCGACAGGATCAGGGGGGCATGCGCGGCGCAGTTGAGGATGCGGCGGGCAGCGATATCCGCGCGCCAGGCGGGGTCGGACACGGTTTCCAGATGGGCGTCGAGCCAGTGGTCGACCAGAGCCTCCGCCACTGGGACGCACGTCTCGCGCGGCGCAGCGGCGGCAAGATCGCGCAGCCAGGCAAAGCTGTGGATATAGTCTAACGCCGCATCGGGGGCCTTGAGGCTGGCGTAATCCAGCTTGGCCGTGGCGATGCTGACGCCTGCCACCTGGAAATTCCCCGCGCGGATCGCCTTGCCGCGTCGCGCATCGCCGATGAACGGATCATCGGGCGCTGCGAGCAGCCGCAGCGGCGACCGGCCTTTGAGGCGCAATTTGTGCAGCGGTGTGCGCCAGGTCAGCCGGGTGAAATAATGCAAGAC
Source organism: Blastomonas sp. (assembly GCF_030373265.1). GTDB lineage: Bacteria > Pseudomonadota > Alphaproteobacteria > Sphingomonadales > Sphingomonadaceae > Blastomonas. The sequence continues at coordinate 106,201 of NZ_JAUCZC010000004.1, read as the reverse complement.
GCTCTCGGTGAGCGAGAGCCCCCGGTCGTTGTCCACCCGGATCAGCTGCTTGCGCTCGTTCAACGCATCCGCCTCGCTGGTGTGGATCAAATCGGGTCGGGATTCTGTCACATCGCTGCCTATCATCGGCAACTGCCGCTCGGATTCGCTGGCCTGGGCAGCAAGGGCGCCTGTCCGGCGGCTATCGGACAGGGCATCGGTCATTGGCCTTTGAGCGCCTTGATGTTGGCAGCGTAATGGTCTGGCCCGCCCTTGAACGTCGCGGTGCCTGCGACCAGCGCGGTGGCTCCCGCATTCACCGCCTGGGGCGCGGTGACCGTGTCGATACCGCCGTCCACCTCCAGATCGATATGCCGGCCGGTCTTGGAAATCATCTTGGCGATCGCCTCGATCTTGCGCAGCTGGCTGGAGATGAAGCTTTGTCCGCCAAAGCCGGGATTGACGCTCATCACCAGCACCAGATCGATATCGTCGATCAGATAATCCAGCATCTTGGCCGGGGTCGCGGGATTGAGCACCACGCCTGCCTTCTTGCCCAGCGACTTGATCAGCTGGACGGTGCGGTGGACATGCGGGCCGGCCTCGGGATGGACGGTGATGATGTCCGCGCCGGCATCGGCAAAGGCCTCGACATACTGGTCGACCGGCGAAATCATCAGATGCACGTCGAAAGGCTTGGTCGTGTGCGGGCGCAACGCCTTCACCACCGCCGGGCCGATGGTGATGTTGGGCACGAAATGCCCGTCCATCACATCGATGTGGATCCAGTCGGCGCCGGCCGCATCGATCGCACGCACTTCCTCGCCCAGACGCGCGAAGTCGGCAGACAGGATCGAGGGGGCTATCAGTGGGGGCTGCGACATATGCATTCGCGCTTAACCCTCAACATGTGGGGGAGCAAGGTTTGTCCGCAGGCTTTTCCACATGATTTGGCCCATCCCCGGACGCCCCGGTATTTTTATGCCGTGCGCCGCAGTCGCGCCATGAAGAATCCATCGAGCCCGCCTGCATCGGCCAGCATGCCGGGCAGGGTCCGCACCCGGCCCTGGGGGGCCGGCGCGACTCCGGCAGGCAGCTCGTCGGCGCGCACAGGGTCGATGGTGAAGCGGCTGTCGGCGGCCAGAAACTGGTCGATCACCGCCTCGCCTTCTTCCGGTTCGAGCGAGCACACGGCATAGACCAGCAGGCCGCCGGGCTTGACCCAGTTCGATGCGCGATCGAGCAGCACGGCCTGTTGCTCTGCGCGCTCCTCGATATGGCGCGGTGCGATCCGGTAGAGCACATCGGGGTGGCGGCGGAAGATGCCGGTGGCGCTGCACGGTGCATCGAGCAGCACCGCGTCGGCCTGCTCGTCGGGCCGCCATTCGAGCAGGTTGGCGGTGACCGTCTCTGCCTCGAGCCCGGTGCGCTTCAGGTTCTGGCGCAGACGGCGCAGGCGTTTTTCGGAGTTGTCGAGCGCGGTGACGCGCCAGCCTGCGGCGGCGAGCTGCATCGTCTTGCCCCCGGGCGCAGCACACAGGTCGAGCACATGGCCGCCCCGGCTGGTGCCGAGCAGGCGCGCGGGCAGGCTGGCGGCGATGTCCTGAACCCACCATCCGCCCTCTTCGAAGCCGGGGATCAGTTCGACCGCGCCGCCGCGGGGCAGGCGGACATGGCCCGGGATCAGGCTGGTGCCGCCGAGTTCGGCCGCGAGCGGATCGGTCGCGGCGGCATCGGCCAGCGCGAGGTCGAGCGGGGGAGGCGTGCCCAGTGCGGCAGCTGCGGCTTCGACCATCGCATCACCCCATGCCGCCTGCCAGCGGTGTGCGATGGCGGGAGGAAGCTCGGGCGCGGGCAGGGTGGCGCCAGCGCGCATCAGGCTGCCGAAGACGCCATGCGCCAGCTTGCGCGGGCCACCCTGCAGCAGCGGCAATGCGGTCGCGATGGTAGCGTGCGGCGGGGTTTCCAAAACCAGGGTCTGGGCGAGCATGATGCGCAGCACCATCCGCGCCTTGGCATCGTCGGCCAGCGGCAGCCGGGTCATGCTGTCGATCATCAGATCCAGCCCGGGCAGATGCCGCAGCACCTCGCCAGCAATCGCCATCGCCAGCGCACGGTCCGAGCGTTCGTCGATCCCCTGGCAGGCGGCATGCTGCGCGGTGTCGAGCGACTCGCCGCGCCGCATGACGGCATCGAGCATGCGCAAGGCGGCCTGGCGGGCGGGCAGGCCGGGGGTGGGGGCGGAGGGCGAGGGCGTCTGTGTGGTCATCGCAGCGCGTTAGGCCTGGTGGCGGTACAAATCAAATGCGTCGATTTTGCCCGCTGTCTCTCCCCTCCCGCATGCGGGAGGGGTGGCTGAGCCGAAGGCGAAGACGGGGTGGGCCTGAACAGCCAATTGTGCCCCAGCCCACCCCGGTCCGGCAAGCCGGACCTGCCCCTCCCGCAAGCGGTAGGGGAGAGGACATCTGTCACCCACGCCCCAGCGGATCGAGCGCGCTGCCTCGGCGTGAGGGCACAGCGGCAGGCGCAGCCCCCATGTCGCGCGCGATCGCTTCCAGCGCGGCGATGCGGTCGCCGGTGTCCGGGTGAGTCGAGAACAGCGCCTTGACTCCCGAGGGCACGATATACAGCTGCGCTGCGGCCGGATTGCGTTCGACCACCGGGTTGCGAATCCGCTGCGCCTGGCTCGATATCCGCGCGAGCGCCGAGGCGAGCGCCATCGGCTTGCCGCTGATCTCCGCACCGCCCCGGTCGGCACCGAACTCGCGGGTGCGGCTGATCGCCATCTGGACGATCATCGCCGCGAACGGTGCGACGATCACGGCGAGGATCGACGCCCACGGGTTGCGGTTGTCGTCACGGAAGAACAGGCCGAAATTGGCGAGCATCGAGATCGCGCCGGCGATCGTCGCGACCATGGTCATGATCAAGGTATCGCGGTTCTTCACATGCGCCAGCTCGTGCGCCATCACGCCCTCGACCTCGTCGCGGCTGAGCATATCAAGCAGCCCGGTGGTCGCTGCGACCGCGGCGTTTTCAGGGTTGCGGCCCGTTGCGAACGCGTTGGGCGCCGGCTGATCGATGATGTACACGCGCGGCATCGGCAGCCCGCCACGCTCAGCCAGCCTGGCGACCAGCGTGTAGAAATCGGGGTGGCTGTTGGCATCCACCTCGACCGCATTGTGCATCTTCAGTACGATCTTGTCGGCGTTCCAGAACGTGAACAGATTCATGCCCGCGGCAAACAGCAGCGCGATCACCGCACCACGCGGACCGCCCAGCGTAAAGCCCAGCGCCATGAACAGCGCGGTGAGCGCCGCCAACAGCATGGTCGTCTTCATCCCGTTCATCGTTTTTCTCTTCAGTCCTTGTCTATCGGGCTTGGCGCCGGTTCACATTGCGCCGGTCTGCCCCATATTGCCTGCATCAGATGTAATATCGCGCGGCGGGCTTTCAATCCGCGCTGCGCTGACATGAGGACCCGATCCGATGCCCGAAACACCCCGCGCAACCCGCCGCCCTGATCACGTCAAGCCGCCTGCGCACTGGGCCAATGCCGATCCGGCTCCCACGCCGCAACCGATCTCCGACGTTCAGGCAGAAGAGGCCGCGCGTGGCCCGACCCGGTTCGGCGACTGGGAGCTCAAAGGCATCGCCATCGATTTTTGATTTCCGGTGCCCGCGTCTTGCATGCCAGCGGCTGACAATTCATAATTTGGCGAGTCCGTTTTGAGGGGGGGCGCTCAAATCATGGCCAGCATTGCAGGAACTTCAGCACCGGTGCGATCGCTCGCGCCAGATCGTTTGGAACAGGCGATGGCCATTGCGGCACTGGTGTTGCTGGGGTGCGTGGTCATCGCAGTAACTAAGGGCGCGGCCGATCTGCCGCGTGTGCCAGCGTTCGTCCTGCTGCATCTGGCAACCATCACCACCGCCCTCGCGCTGACCCCGGTGATGCTGCTGCGCCGCCGCGGCGACAGGACCCATCGTCGGCTGGGCACCGTGTGGGTGCTGGCGATGTTCGCCACCGCCGCCTTGTCCTTCGGCATCCGCACCAATCAATGGGGCGGCTTCAGCCCGATCCACATCCTGTCGGTCTGGACGGTGATCCAGGTGCCGATCATCTGGTGGACCGCGCGCAACCACAAGATCGACCGTCACCGCAGCGCGGTGCGTGGCATGGTGTTCGGCGCGCTTCTGATCGCGGGATTCTTCACCTTCCCGTTCGATCGGATGCTCGGTCGCTGGCTGTTCAGCTGATCGCAATCAGCCGGGTTCGCAACGCGATTGCCTCTTGGAGCGGGATGGCGTGGACCGTCACCGCGGTTGACCGTCCCGCTACGCCAATCTCGACCTCTGCCAGCCCGATGAAGCGGCTGACCGCGCTCTGCTTGATGTCGACGCTCTGCACCCGGCGCAGCGGAAGCAGTGTCAACCGTTGCGCCCAAAATCCGTCGCGGACATAAAGCTGGCCGCCCTCAAGCGCGTAACGGTGCGCCCGCCAATGCAGCCAGCTGCACAGAGGCACGACGGGAAGCAGGACATACAGCAGCGCGAGCCAGGGATTTGCCAGCGTGGCGGAAACCGCGATACCGACCATCGGCACGGGCAACGCGAAGACCAAAGGCACCCACCACATCGCCGGATCGACGCTCCGCATCTGAGGATAGTCGGTGTCCCAGCGGATGCCGGTCTCGTTCAGGATCGCGCGAACCTCCTCGGCATGCGCCAGCGGGGCGACCGAATGGTCGCTGTCCTTCTCGCTGTCGCTGGCAAGGCTCTGCACCTTGAGCTCGAACCAGCCCAGCCGCCGCCGCACCGGGCCGGTCGCGATCACCGCCGCCTGGATACGGTGCAGCGGCATCACCACATCGGTCAGCGTGATCAGCCCGCGCCGCCTGCGAAAGCCGGTTTCGGTGCGGTCGAGCCGGAAGCCGTGTTCGCGCAAGCCGGTGCGGATGATGCCGCCGATCAGACCGATCACCAGCAGGCCGAACAGCGCCGCGATCACCGACAGCACGCGCGCGGCGATATCGAGCGCAGCGAAAAGGTCATCCAGCCCCAGCAGGTCGAGCAGGCGGCGCGGATCCCAGATATCGCCGGGCAGCAGAAAATCGAGGTTGTTGACCAGCGCGCCGATGAGCGCGAAGAACACCAGCGAGAAATTGAACACGCCTGCGGTCAGCACGCGGCGGGTGTCCATCGCGAACATTGGGGGGGTATCGGCTTCGGCTGGTAAGGGCACAGCATCGGCTTGCGGGTCGGAAGCCCCCGCCTGAACCGCTTTGCGCAGGCGGATGACGTCGCGCAGCCGTCCTGCTTCAGCCAGATCGACCGAGTCGAGCACGCCCTCGTCGCCACTGCCGCTGCTGCCGGTCTCCAGCCGGACCTTGGCCATGCCCAGCATCCGGGAGAGCAACCCCTGTTCGAGGTTCACGTCCTGAATGCGCTCGTAGGGTATCGATCGCACGTTGCGGCTGATGATGCCGCTGGCGATGCGGAGCTCTTGCGGATCGAGCCGGTAGGAAAAGCGCCACCACTTCCAGAAAGTGGTGCCGAACATCGCAACGATGGCGACAAAGGCGATAAGGGCAACCCAGCTGCGGATCTCGTCAGGTCCGCTGAGCCTCAGTGCGATCAGGCCGATCAGCGCTTGAGGAAGCTGGCGTGACAGGTCGAGCATGAGGGTCAGCGGATGCAGCCGCCGCTCGGTTCCCGGTTCGGTCGGCACCGAAGAGGCGACCATGCCCGAAACGTCGCTCATTCGGCCTCGCGGCGGATGTGCAGCCGCATCGCATCGCGCATCACCTCGGCGTCGTCGCGGGTGAGGCCGGGCAGGGTGACGATGGAGTTGTGCGTGCCCGCGGTATGCACCGTCAGGCTGGCCAGGCCAAAGAGACGCTCGACCGGCCCTTGTGCGACATCGATATGCTGGATGCGCTTGAACGGAACGATCGTGTCCGTGCGGAACAGCCAGCCGCGTGCCACGCGCAGCTGTTCGTCGGCGCCGCTATAGCCCCAGCGCCGCCATTTGCGCTGTGGCAGGAACACCACGATGAACGCGGCCAAGGCTAGCACCGGTACGAGGATCGCGCCGGGCTGCATCCATCCCTTCACGGCCGTCACGGTCTCGAGGACGCCTGCGCCGACCACGAAGGGCAGGACGGTGATTAAGACGGTCAGCCGGATGACATGGGCATAGCCGGGTTCCACCGGGCGCAGGCCTTCGCTCAGAGCCGAAACCGGCTCGACGGGCGGAGCGAGCATTTCAGCCATGGACGTCGACATGTTCCCCGATACTCCCGACAGTGACGCGCGGCCAGAACAGGCCCGCACCGCATATATGGGGGAGGTGTGTTAGTCGCGCAAGTCGGTAGATGGCTGAATGGCGCAGGCCGTTACTCGGGAGAGGGGGCTTCGGGCTCTGGCCTGGGTGCAGGCTCGCCGCTGGCCTGGGCCTGCATCGCTGCGGCTGCCGCCTCGCGCTCCGCCCTGCGCTGCTCGAGCTCGACCGAAATTTCTTCCTCGCGGGCCTCGACCGCAGCGGCATCGGAATCGATGTTCGACAGACGCCGCTGGCGCTCTTCCTCGATCAGGCGCCCGGCAACTGCCTCTTCACCCGTGCGCTTTTCGGCGCGTGCCGCCTGAACCAGCGACTGGGTGCAACCGGTAAAGCCGCCTGCGCCGACGGGCGAGCAGCTGTCAGTGCCGAAATTGCCGACGGTTTCCATCGAACGGACGCGTTCGGTCCAGGATGTGTTGGCGATCGAATTGGGATCGCTGCGCAGCTTTTCCGGAATGCGGTAGCGCTCCTGCTCGTCCATCCGCATGCAGACGACGATCTCATTGGGATTGGTTGATGGCTCGCACGCCTCGTTCCCATAGACGATCCTCTGCACGACCTTGTCGCCGGCAGAATCCTGAGCCGTGGCGGGCGCGGCGATGGCCGTTCCGATGAGCAGCAGTGCTGCCAGGGTTCCGGTCTTCATCGTCAATTCCTCCACATTTCGGCATTGCTGCCTTGCGTCTATCTGTCCCCGGATGAACGGGGGGTTATGGCCGGGGTCAAATTCGCTTGGACAGCGAGATTGCAGCGCGGCATCCCATGCGGATCACCGCACTCATCACCGGATAGCCAAACGCCTGTTCGGCGCCTTCGGCGAGTGCCCGTTCCTTGTGCTCAAGCTCTTCGTCGCGGAACTTCGAAATTGCCGCGCTCAGCTCGGGATCGCTCTCGCCGAGCGCGTCGAGCTGCTCGGAATAATGCCGGTCAATTTCGGTTTCGACCGCGACGGTGCACGCCATCGCTGCCTTGGGGCCGATCAGCGCGGTGACTGCGCCAAGGCCAAAGCCTGCGACGTTCCAGAACGGCTGCAACGCCGTCGGGCGGACCCCGCGTTCGGCCATCATCTTGTCGAAGAACGCGCGATGCACCTCCTCCTGTTCTGCCATCCCGGCAATCGCGCGGGCTTCTGGACCGGTATCGCCCATCACCGCCCGCTGCCCGGCGTAAATCCGTGTCGCGCCATACTCGCCAGCCTGGTTCACCCGGATCATCTCTTCGAGATTGAGATCCCGCTTTACAGGTTCAAGCTGCTCGTTCTGCTGGGTCATGCGACTATCGTTCCCGGTTTCCTGCGGCGTAGCAGCAGATAGATGGCGGCGGCCCCGGCCAGCGACAAGAGGAAATTATAGCCGGCGAGCGAGATGCCGAACATTGACCATGGCGCGGTATCGCAGCGCACCAGCGGTGCAGCCATGATCGAATTGAGCACGTCGTCGGTGGTGGCGCCTGCCGGCACCGAGGTGGCGCAGCTTGTCAGTCCTTCCCACCAGCCATATTCTACACCGGCGTGGAAACCGCCGATAAGACCGCTGACAGCGATCGCCACCGCAGCCAGTGCGGCCATCGCGATCGCGAGCCCCTGAACGCGGCGGACCGCAAGCACGGCGATGACACCGAGCGCCAGCGCCACCCAGTGCGGCCAGCGCTGCCAGTAGCACATCTCGCAGGGGTAGAGACCAAAGACGTACTGGCTGACCAATGCCCCTGCCAGCATGAAGGCGGGAATGAGCATTGCCAGCCAAGCGGCGATACGCGGCGCGCGCGATGTCATGTCAGATCAGGCCCCCGAAACGAGCAGTGAAAACCGGAGCAGCGGCAAAGCGCGTGCTCAGTTGCGGCGCACCGAAGGGCGCGTCACCCCGGTAGAACGCGCAGGAGACCGCCCGGTTGCAGCCAACCGAGCACTTGCCAGCGTGGTGCGCTGGAGCGTCGCCATCGCATAATAGAGCTGGAAGTCCTCGATGCCCTTTTCCTTGAGCTGTTCGGTGGTCATCGAGAAGCGCGGATCGGCAAGCTTGTCGATTTCCAGGTCCTTGTCGTCGAGCCCGATCTCGTTGATCAGGTGACCACGCAGATCGGATTCGCGCAGCTTCATCCGGGTCTTGTAGTCCGGGTCGGACAGCTGTGGCACCGCGATGTCGGGTTCGATCCCGCCTTCCTGCACGGAATTGCCTGACGGCGTGAAATAGCGCGCGGTGGTGAGCTTGAGCGCGGTGGTGCGCGACAGCGGCAACAGCGTCTGTACCGAACCCTTGCCGAAACTGCGTTCACCCATGACCAGCGCGCGGCGGTGATCCTGCAACGCGCCTGCGACGATCTCCGAGGCCGACGCCGAGCCGGAATCGACCAGCACGATCAGCGGCAATCCGCCGGTGACATCGCCGGGGCGAGCGTAATAGCGTTCAATATCGCCTTTGTGCCGACCGCGCTGGGACACGATCTCGCCGCGTTCAAGGAACGCGTCCGATACCGCGACCGCCTCGTCCAGCAATCCGCCGGGGTTGGAGCGCATGTCGATCACATAGCCCACCGGCTTGCGACCCAGCTTCTCCTCGATCCCCAGCACCGCCTGGGCGACGTCGCCGCCAACGCTGGCAGTGAAGCTGGCGATGGTGATGATGCCGATATCGTCCTTGATCTCCCAGCTCACGGGCTTGAGATCGATGATGGCGCGGGTCAGGCTGACGTCGAACGGCTTGTCGCGCCCTTCGCGCACGATTGTCAGCTTGATCGAGGTGCCGGGCTCGCCGCGCATCTGGTCGACGGCATCGTCGAGCGTGCCGCCATAGATCAGCTTGCCGTCAAGATGGGTGATATAGTCGCCCGCTTTGATCCCGGCCTTGTCGGCGGGGGTTTCGCGGGTGGGGGCGATCACCTTGACCGCGCCGTCCTGCATGGTGACCGACAGGCCGAGCCCGCCGTATTTGCCTTCGGTTTGGGCGCGAAGATTGTCGAAATCGCGCGCGTCGAGATAGCTGCTGTGCGGGTCGAGGCTGGCCAGCATCCCGTCGATGGCGCCGCGCACCAGCTTGTCGTCGTCCACCGGCTCGACATAATCGGTTTTCACGCGCTCGAAGATATCAACGAACCGGGCGATCTCTGCCTGGGTGTCGGATTCGACCTGAGAGATAGCCGACGTCGTCACCGGCACCAGCGCGACGGTGAGCGCGATTGCGGAAACTCGGGCGAGGCGGGACTTCATCATCAAACGCAACCTTGTTGTTGAACTGGCTCGAACTTGGGTCCCGGATTCGTTCGCCAGGCCCATGCAGATGGCCAGTGCGTTCCCCCAGGCAATGATCGTCACGCATTCCCCAAAGCGCGGCAGGTGTAATCTAGGCGTCCGGACAGAGAATTGCCAGATGCTTTGCCATCAGCGCGCAATACGCTTCGACCAGATGACACAGCTAGCAGCCGGACCTTTCTGGCAGGTGAACCCGGCCGATTCAGGCTATCAGCGCCGCGATGTCGATTGGTCGCCCGTTGCGCCGCAATTCCACCGTGATCCGGGGGCGACTGTCCCCGGCACGGCCGATGGGGTCTCCCTGCGCGACCCGTTCTCCGACCTTGAGCGCGGTGCGGTCCATGCCGGTGATCAGGCTGGTCCAGCCGCCGACATGCTCGATGATCACGATCCGTCCGAAGCCGCGGTATCGGCCGGCAAAGCCGATACGGCCATCGGCAGGCGCGATCAGCTGCGCTCCCGGGCGCGCGGCGATCGTCAATCCGCGTGAGCGGACACCGCTCGAGGCAACCTCGCCGAAGCCAGCCACCACCGCGCCCATCACCGGCAGGCGATAGGCGGGACGGGCGTTGCCGGCTCTCAGCGGCGCGTTTTCGACAACCTGCGATTGCTGCGGGCGTGGTGGCCGGAGCACCGGGCCATCCAGCGCAGCCAGTCTTTCACGCAGTGACCCGCTAGCCTCGATATCGCTGACCAGCGCATTGAGATCGCGTGCGCGCTCGCCCAGGCCCAGCGCGCGCTCCTCTTCCAGCCGCGAGGTGCTCGCCAGTTGACGAGACCGGGTGCGCGATTGGGTCTCAAGCCTGGCCAACGCGGCGCGGCGTTCGGCAAGCTCTATTGCACCTTCGCGCTGCAACCGTGCGGCGCGTGTTGCTTGCGCGGCCAGATCGGCCGAGCGCTCTATGTCCTGGCGCAGCAAGGCGGTTTCTGCCTCGACCCGCGGCAGGGTGGTTGCCAGCACGGCGCGGACGCGGACCATATCGTCGATCGATCCGGGCTGGACCAGCGCCAACAGGGTCGGGCGCCGGGCCAGCGACTGCAGCGCGGCAGTGAGGCGCACCAGGGGCTGCTGGCGTCTGGCGAGCCGGGCTTTCTGGGCACGTTGCAACGTTGCGACAATTGTCACCCGCGCTTCGGCGGCGGCGATGTCGGCTTCGGCCTCCTGCACCCGCGATGCGAGCGCTCGCGCTTCGCGCCGCGCGCGGTCGGCGGCCTCGGTGGCATTGGCAGCCTGCTGTTCGAGCTGAAGGCTGCGGCGTGCGGCGGCTTTGGCGTCGGCCAGCGATCGGGCCAGGGCCGCGCGTTCCTGTTCGAGCCGGTCAATACCGCCCGATCCCGGGGCAGGGGCCGCGCTTCCCGGCAACGGCAATGCGACCAGGCCCCCCACCACCAACGCCAGTGCCAGCCCGCGTCGATGCATCGCTCAACCCTCGCGGTGATAGGGGTGACCAGCCAGAATGCTGGTGGCGCGGTAGAGCTGTTCGGCGAGCATGGCGCGGGCCAGCAGATGCGGCCAGGTCGCCTTGCCGAATGCGACCAGCAAATCCGCACCGGCCCGTTCGGTCTCGTCAAAGCCGTCGGCCGCGCCGATCAGGAACCGTGCCTCGCGCACGCCTTCGCCGCGCCAGCGATCGAGCACCTGCGCGAATTCCATTGAGCCCAGATGCCGCCCGGTTTCATCGAGCATCACCGTGCGGCCGCCGAGCGGTTGCGCCGGGACTGTGCCGCCCCGGTCGGGCAGTTCGGTGATCGCCAGCGGCCACTGGATGCGCTTGACATAGCGCTGCACCAGCTCGGCCTCGGGTGACCGGCCGATCTTCCCGCGCGCGATGATATGCAGGCGCATAGTCGGTCATCCTGCCTGGATGGGCCAGCAGCCGGTCACGGAAACGCCCGATCAGGCGTTCGGCGTCTCGGGTGCGTCGCCAAAGGCCCACATGCGCTCAAGATTGTAGAACGTGCGGACTTCGGGACGGAACAGGTGGACGATGACGTCGCCGGCATCGATCAGCACCCAATCGGCGTTGGTCAGTCCCTCGATCCGCGCCGTGCCGCCGGACTGCTTGATCCGCTCAGCGAGCTTTTGCGCCATCGAGGCGACCTGCCGCGTCGACCGGCCCGATGCAATGACCATGAAGTCGGCGATGTTGCTCTTGCCCGCCAGCGGGATCGAGACCACTTCCTGGGCCTGATCATCGTCGAGCGACTGCATCACCAGCGCGTGCAGTTCGGTGGCCTCGGCGAGCTGGGTCTCTGCGGTCCTCGGGGCCGGTCCGGCAGCTCTGGTCGGAGGGGTGCCGGACGGGGTGGAAGAAAGATTGGTCAATTGAGCTCCTTGCGAAAATACGCTTGATAATGGGTCCGGCGCCGACATGGCGGCCGCGAGAATGGCACAGGTTGAAGGGTTGAAAACATATCCCAGGTTGGGATCGATGAAGGTCCGCCCGGTCTTGTCACACCAGAACCTGCCGGGTCACTGCATCCCGCACCGGCGCGTCGGCGTGATCCAGAAACCAGTCAGGATCACTCCTGCGCAAAGCGGTTGCAGATCGCGGATCGGGACGAAAGCGCAGCAGCACGAGTGCCGGCATACTCCATCGTGTCCAGTCACTTGCCTGGTCCCGGGGACGGACACGATGCCCGAACCAGGCCATTGCGGGGGCCGAAATGGCACTCCCATCATATCCCGGGCGGGCGATGACTGCAATCGGCATTTGCCGCGCTATATCGCGCCACCGGTGCCAATGGTGGAAATTGGCGAGATTGTCGGCGCCCATGATCCAAACGAAGTCGCGTTTGGCGTACCGTCTGCGCAGTTTGGAGAGTGTATCCACCGTATAGCGGGTTCCGAGATTCGACTCGATGGCCGTCGCGCGAATCCGGCTGCGGCGGGCTATCCTTCGGGCCGATGCCAACCGTGCCTTGAGGCTCGCCATGTCGGCAGCGTTTGCCTTCAGCGGATTGCCCGGGCTCACCATCCACCAGATTTCATCCAGCCCCAGCGCCTCCATCGCGAACAGGCTGATCGCGCGGTGGCCGCGGTGTGCGGGATTGAACGATCCGCCGAGCAGGCCGGTGCGAACGGGGCGGCCGTTCATGCGTCGATGCCCCGGTTCTGGCGCGCGTGGTGCCTTCGCAATGGCTGCAGGTGGCCAATGTGGACGTCGCGCAGGCGAGTAGCGATCACGTACGGACCTGGCCTGTACCCTCGACCAGCCATTTGTAGGTGGTCAGCCCTTCCAGCGCGACCGGCCCGCGCGCGTGCAGCCGTCCGGTGGCGATGCCGATCTCCGCGCCGAGGCCGAATTCGCCGCCGTCGGCAAACTGGCTGGAAGCATTGACCATGACGATTGCGCTATCGACCTCGGTCTGGAACCGCGCCGCCGCTGCCGGATCATCGGTGATGATTGCGTCGGTATGCCCCGAGCTGTGCGCGGCGATATGGGCTAGCGCGCCGTCCAGTCCCGCAACTAATGCAACCGAGACAATCGCATCGAGATATTCGGTGTCCCAGTCCTCGTCACTGACCGAGACCGCCCGCGGCTCTAGTTCCAGCACCATGTCGTCGCCGCGGACTTCGCAGCCGCCATCGACCAGTGCAGCCAGAAGGGTGGCGGAATCGGGATAGTCGCGGTCGATCAGCAGCGTTTCCATCGCCCCGCAGATGCCGGTGCGGCGCAGCTTGGCGTTGACGACGATCGCGCGCGCCATATCCGGGTTGGCGGCGGCGTGGACGAAACTGTGGCAAATGCCGTCGAGATGCGCGAGCACGGGAACCCGTGCGTCGGCCTGCACGCGCGCGACCAGTGACTTGCCGCCACGCGGGATGATGAGGTCGATCCCGCCGCTCGCGGCCAGCATGGCACCCACGGCGTCGCGGTCCTGGGTCGGCACCAATTGCACAGCGTCTGCATCCATTCCGGCCCTGGCAAGTCCGCGCGTGAAGCTGGAATGCAGCGCGCGGTTGCTGTGCACCGCTTCGCTTCCGCCGCGCAGGATCACCGCATTGCCCGACCGCACGCACAGCGCGGCCGCATCGATCGTTACATTCGGGCGGCTTTCGTAGATGATGCCGATGACGCCGATTGGCACACGGACCCGGCGCAGAACCATCCCGGCGGGGGCGATCCGACGGTCGATTTCCTCGCCGACAGGATCGGGCAGGTCGGCGACTGCGTCGACGCTATCGGCAATCGCGCCAAGACGAGCGGGATCGAGGCGCAGCCGGTCCAGCATGGCCGAAGAGAGCCCGCGTGCCGCACCGGCATCGCAGTCAAGGGTGTTGGCAGCAAGGATCGTATCGGCATCCGCGCGCAACGCGTCGGCAGCAGCATGCAGGGCGGCGGCCTTGGCCTGGCCGTTCATGCGGCGGACGCTTTGAGCGCTGCTGCGCGCCCTGCGACAGCATAGCTCGATCAGCGCTGCGGCGGTTGGATCAGACGGTGAGCTCATATTGGTGGCCATCGCTCGCCTGTATCAGCGGCACGCCGACGTTCCAAGCAACGACTCGACATCAACCCAGGATAGGAAAAAACGGACTCGCAACCGATTGCAGGCGGGTTTTCTAGCGCCGCCACCCACGATAATTGCAAAAAAATCACGATAAAACGCGGCTCATCGCACGACTCGTCCGACTCGTGGCAATCCCGGCGGACTCGATTCGCTTATCACGATCCGCTTTGCTAGCCGCGCTTCGGGGTTAACTTTAGGGTCAAACGGGTCGTGCACATTTCAGGAATGCGCAAGCGTGTTACGGACACGCTTGCGCTTTGGTTCCCTGACCGCGAATTTTTTATGCGGTCGCAGGGACAAATAAAATTCGTAAAGGTTTCTGGCCGTCTTCAGATGACCATCGCTGGTGGAGTGATGGCAGCCATACTGCTGTGGCTGCTGGTAACGCTGACGATGGTGATCAGCCAGTACAGCATTTCGGCCGAACGTATGGCTCTGGTCCGCCAGCAGGCGCAGGTGGAAAGCTCTGCCAGCCGGGTTGCGGCGTATCGGTCGTCGGTGAACGATGTCGCTGCTGATCTTGAAAAGCGCCAGGCGTTTCTGGAAGATATCGTGACCAGCTATATCGGCGAGCAAGCCGCGACCGAGGATGCAAGCGCTGTCGTAGGCGACACTGCGTTGAAGGCCGGTAGCGACGAGGCCGCCAAGACCGCCACCAAGATCAGCGCGCTGGTGCCTGAGGCTGCAGGCCTGGCCAGGATGGAGGCGCGGCAGATCGCTTTTGTCGAGCAACTCACCAAGTCGGCACTGCTTCGCGCCAGCAAGGCCGAGCAGGCCATCCGCAATTTCGGGCTCAACCCGGACAGCGTGGCCCGCGCCAGCGCATCCGCGCAGGGTGGTCCGTTCATTCCGTTCAAAGGCTCGCGCAACGTTCGGCTTGATCCGCGCTTTACCACATTGGGCAAGACGCTGGCGCGCATGGACGCGCTCGAGCGCGGCTTGGTCGCCATCCCGTCGGGCGCGCCCGCGCTCGCACCGGCCATCACCAGCGGCTATGGCTATCGTCGCGACCCGTTCACCGGCGCTGCGGCACTGCACAGCGGCATCGACTTCAAGGGTGCGCACGGTTCGGCCATTCTGGCGGCTGCGCAGGGCAAGGTCGTCTTTGCCGGGATCAAGAATGGTTATGGCAAGTCCGTCGAAGTTGCCCATGGCAACGGCCTTGTCACGCGCTATGCTCACCTGTCCTCGCTTGGCGTTCGCGCCGGCCAGCGAGTCGGCAAGGGCGAGCGTCTCGGCGGCATGGGCAGCACCGGCCGTTCGACCGGAACCCACCTGCACTTCGAGGTGCGCCACAATGATCGCGCCATGAACCCTCGTCCGTTTCTGGAGGCCAACCGTGATGTTCTCAAGATCCAAGCCGTCGCCGAACAGCGGACCGACGACTCCGCCCGCTAACGCTCGCGCAGCCAGGTCAGGATCCAGCATGGTCGGCAGTTCCACCTTTTCCGTGATCGGTGCCGATGTGGTGATCACCGGCAACATATCCGCCAAGGTCGACCTGCATATCGATGGCCGGGTGGAAGGCGACATCGCCTGCGCCTCGCTGGTCCAGGGCGAAGCGAGCGCGATCCACGGTGCGATCACCGCCGAAACCGCTCGCCTTGCGGGCACGGTCAACGGTTCGGTCGATGCGCGCGAACTGGTGATCACCGCCAGCGCGCATGTAACCGGCGATGTCAGTTACGAGACGATCACCATCGAACAGGGCGGCCATGTCGATGGCCAGTTCCGTCACAAGAGCAAGGGCGGCCACGTGACGACACCCGTTCTTGCCAGCGGCGCTGCCGGCAGCGAGGACCGTCCGGCGTTGCTGCTCTCCAACTGACCGCGCCAAACCGGCATTGCAGCAAAAAGCCGCTATGCCAAAACGCCGGGTCCGCGTATTCATCCGGGCCATGACACATCACCGCCAGACCCTCTTCGTGCTGCCGCTGCTGGCCGCGACCTTGCTTGCTGCCTGTCAGGCCGAGCCACAGCAACAGGCTGCGGTTGAAGGCGACCCGCATCAGGGAATTGAGCTGCCTCCGGGACATCCGGCTATCGCCGTTCCCGGCGAAGCGACTGCAGAAACGACGGCCTCGGCTTCGGCGCATCCGCCAGTGATCAGCCTGGATGGCGAAGGCCTGCGGCTGGTCGACCCAAAAAGCGGGGCCACCCGCCCGCTGGCCTTCGGCATCGACGAGGCGCAGTTGAAACTGGTGGCCGAGAGATTGAAGGGCCCGGCCAAGGCCGGTCGCAACACCGAATGCGGCGCAGGTCCAATGGCGTATCTCAGCTGGAACGACGGGCTGACACTGTATTCGCTCGATGGCCTGTTTGCCGGCTGGGCGCTGGATGAACGCGGCGCGCCATCGCCGCCTGCAAAAGCTGCGGCGAAGGGCGAGCCACCTGCGCGGCTGACCACGATCAGCGGGATCGGCATCGGATCGACCCGCGCGCAGTTGCTCGAAGTCTATGACGCCAAGATCGAACAGACCACGCTGGGCACCGAGTTCAACACCGCCGGCCTTTCGGGCATCCTGGATGGAACGAGCGGAACGGCCAAGGTCACCAATTTGTGGTCGGGCGTGAACTGCGTCTTCCGCTGATCACGCCGCGTCGGCAATCGCCTCGGCCGCGCGTCGGGTTCGGCCGCGATGCCCTTGCGACAGGCGCGTCCTGCGGGCGGCGGCATGTCCCGACCGGGTCTCATGCTGGCGGATGTTGGCAAGCCAATCCCAATGTCGCCAGAGCCGTGCCATGACATCGCAGTTCACGCCCGTCGCGCCTGGCAAGCTGGCGACCATCGTCACCCATCTCGAGATGGCCGAGCGGCCGCGATCGCGTCCGCTCAAGCCGGTGCCGCTCAGGCTGAAGCGCTGGCCAACCCCGGCGACCGAGAAGTATCGGTTGCTGTATCGCCGGGTGGGGGAGCCGTGGCTGTGGTTTTCGCGGCTGGCGATGACGGACGACGCGCTGACCGCGATCATCCACGATCCTGCAGTCGAGATCTTCGCGGTGCTGGATCCGCAGGGGATCGAGGTGGGCCTGCTCGAGCTCGATTTTCGTGAGGCCGGGGCCTGCGAGATTGCCTTCTTCGGTCTGATCCCGCAGCTGACCGGCCAAGGCTTTGGTGGCTGGATGATGGCGCAGGCGCTGTCACTCGCGTGGCGCGCCGGGGTTGAGCGGGTGTGGGTGCACACCTGCACGCTCGACGATCCGCGCGCGCCGGGGTTCTATGTCGCCCAGGGCTTCGTGCCGATCGCGCGCGAGATCGAGATGCTCGATGACCCCCGGCTAACCGGCCTCATCCCGCGCGAAGCCGCGCCGCATGTGCCGCTGATCGAGCCTTAGCTGAAGGTCTCGGCCACCTCATCGGCGGCGGGGCCGGCCAACTGTCGGTAAAGCGCGGCATAGATGCACACCATCAGCACGGTGATGAACATGCTGAGCACTGAATCGACCAGGGTCGTCAATGTTGTCGCGAGCGACTCCTCGACCGCCAGACGGATCACCAGACCGACAATGGTGACCGTGGTCAGGTAGACGAAGAACGCCGTTACCGCGACGACGACCAGAAACAGCAGGATGCGACCGCTATTGCCTTTGGTCAGCGCCCAGGATCGCCGTAAAGCGGCAAGAACGTTGTAATTGCGCTCGGCCACCATGGCGGGGCCTGCCACCGCCAGCTTGATGAACAGATAGATCCCGGGAAGCACAAAGGCGAGCGAGCCCAGGAACACCATCACCCCGCTCAGGATTCCCATCGCGTAATAGGGCAGCAGGATCGACAGTCCCCGCCGCATGGCCTCGCTCACCGAAGGCTGGCTGCGATCGAGGATCAGCACCAGCATCACC
The DNA here is from genome assembly GCF_030373265.1 of Blastomonas sp. GTDB lineage: Bacteria > Pseudomonadota > Alphaproteobacteria > Sphingomonadales > Sphingomonadaceae > Blastomonas. The sequence continues at coordinate 88,280 of NZ_JAUCZC010000004.1, read as the reverse complement.
ACGCTGGCAAACCCGCTGGCAAGACCGATCAGCACGATCCAGACGATGTTGCTCGTGTAGAACTGCTGCATACCCTGATAGATGGTCTCCAGCGTCGCTTCAGGCGCGGTCACGGGCGGCGGAACGAAAAACGCGAAGGCGAGACCCGGCAGCAGGATGAACACCCCGGCGACACCGAGCAGCAGGTCGCGGTTGGCCCGGAACAGGTGCATCACGTCGTTCCAGCAGGCGGAAAGATCAAGCTTGCGGGTCATGGCGGGATTGGCCTCACTGCCTAAAGCGATTAAAGCGCTGCGCTAAACGGCACAGGCACGGGGCGCAAGGCATTTGGCGATCCGCCACCGGCTGGAAGGCAAGGGCAGTATGGCAGCGAGAGATACGACAGCACAGGCAAGCGGTGGCGCGATCCCCGAGTGGCGGATAGAGCCTGGGCTGCTGGCCTATCCGCAGGCGCTCGCCGCGATGGAAGACCGCAACCGCCAGATCGAGGCAAGCGAGGCAAGCGAACTGATCTGGCTGGTCGAGCATCCGCCGCTGTATACCGGCGGCACCAGCGCCGACCCTGCCGAACTGCTCAGCCAGCAGTTTCCGGTCTATGATACCGGGCGTGGCGGTCGGTACACCTATCACGGTCCAGGCCAGCGGGTGGGCTATGTCCTGCTCGATCTGCGCCAGCGCGGCAGGGATGTGCGCTGCTTCGTCCACGCGCTGGAGGACTGGGTGATCGCCGCATTGGGCGATATGGGCGTCTCTGCGCGCCGCGCCGAAGGCCGTATCGGCATCTGGACCGATACACCGGCAGGCCGCGAGGCGAAGATCGGCGCAATCGGCGTGCGGGTGCGCCGCTGGGTGACGATGCACGGCTTTGCGGTCAATGTGAGCCCCGACCTGTCGCATTTCGGTGGTATCGTGCCCTGCGGGATCGCCGAATATCCGGTCACCAGCCTGGCCGATCTGGGAATCACCGCGACCATGGCCGATCTCGACACGGCGCTGGCGGCGCACGCCCCGCGCTTTCTTGCGGCGCTGGGCGGGACGTGCCAAGGCGTCGCGGCACAGGAGACATCATGATGAGATTGAAGCGAAACATTCTGGCGACATCGCTCGCGGCAGCGGCGCTGACGCTGGGCGCGTGCGAGAAAAAGGCTGCCGATGGTGCCGGGGTAGCGCAGGGCAGGGCGCCCGAGGGGACGATCAGCGACGAGCTGCCCAATCTGGACATGTTGCCCAATGATGCGCCGCTGGCCGACCCTGCCGATCTGCCGCCTGTGCCCGGAGTGAGCGGGCCTGCAGCGCCCGCCGCCCCCGAGGCATCGGACGATGCGCCTCAGGCCGCGCCCGCGCCCGCTCCGGCCGAGCCTGCGCTCGAGGGTTCGATTGCGGAGTAACCGTCGCGCTGACCGTCACCCCCGCGAAGGCGGGGGGGGCCGCTTCTTCGCTGACGGTTCGACCAAGGCGGGGTTCCCGCGTTCGCGGGAATGACGGCTTAACGCGCGTACACCGTCGGATCGACAAGCCCGGCATCGGCAAACCCTTGTTTGCGCAGCCGGCAACTGTCGCACAGGCCGCAGGCCTTGCCTTCGGGCGTGGGGTCATAGCATGACCAGCTCATGCCCGGATCGAGCCCCAGCCGCGCGGCCTCGGCGGCGATCTCCGCCTTGCCCAGAAACTGCAGCGGCGCGTGGATGGTGAACGGCTCGCCCTGATCGCCCGCCTTGGTGGCAAGATCGGCCAGCCGCTCGAAGCCCTGGATGAATTCTGGCCGGCAATCGGGATATCCCGAATAGTCGAGCGCATTGACCCCGATGAAGATGTCGCGCGCCCCCAGCGCCTCGGCCCAGCCCAACGTCAACGACAGGAAGATGAGGTTGCGCGCGGGCACGTAGGTCACCGGGATGTCATCGCCGACCCCGGTCTTGGGCACGTCGATATCGTCGGTCAGCGCCGACCCGCCGAACTGGCGCAGGTCGAGCGGCAGCACGATGTGCCGCACCGCGCCGATATGCGCTGCGATGGTCCGTGCCGCCTCGATCTCGACCCGGTGGCGCTGGTTGTAATCGATGGTGAGCGCAGCAACGGCAAAGCCCTGCTCGATCGCGCGCGCGGCCGACACCATGGAATCAAGCCCACCCGAGAGCAGGACGACAGCGGTTTTCTGGGGCTGGGTCATAGGACCGCGCATATTGCGCGCCGGCACCGCGGGCAAATCAAAAAAACGGGCCGCGCGGACTTGTCCGGCGGCCCAGTGAGGTCATTGAGACCTGAATGGAGGAAAGCGTACCGAGTCCGGCACCGGATGACCTTATCTGCATTGCGGTTAAAAAAGCGTGCATCGTGCACGCGGGGTCAGTCGATGCACGTGCCTGCGTACCGGCCCTCCATCGCGAAGGCGAATGGCGAGTTCTGGGCAATACCCTGGGAATCGATCTGGATCAGGCCGCGGCCTTCATATTTGATCGTGGTGCGGCCCGATCCGCCGCTGGGGCAGCGATAGGTCACAGTGACCTCGTACGGGCTGTCAGAAACGACGAAGCGGTTGCACTGGACGTCCTTGTGGCGAAGCTGGAGCAGCTTGCGCGGGTCGCGCACGCACAATTTGTTCGCCGTATCCGCGCTGCCGCGTTCCTGCAGCTTCCACAATCCCGGCTGGACCTTGTTGAGCATCGCAAGCTCGGGGCCCTGGGCCGGTGCGGGGACGCAGGCGAGCCCAGCCGTTGCCGCAATAACGGCCAAGCCTTTCCAGCGAAGGGAAAAAATCGTCATCTGGTGTAACCCTATCGTTGGTTCCCGCGCCAATCGGCAACAGGAACAGTCATGAGTGTGCGACCCGATACAGGTTTCTTGCCCCAGGCAATGTTTGGCTATTACCCGCAAATGATGGCCAAATCACCCGGTAATTGTGGCGGGTTTGCGGCCCGAAATCGGACAGCGCCAGCAGATCGCCTAGCGCGCCGCCGCTGGTGGATCGATGTGGAAGGCGCGCGAGCAGAACGCGCAATCGACCACGATGGTGCCGGTGTCGCCGACCATCTCGGCCTGTTCGTCGGGCGGAAAGCGGCCGATGACATCGCGGATATGGTCGAGATTGCAGCGGCACCCTTTGACCAGCACCACGCCATCCTCGCCGCCCACTTCGTCCTCCTCGTGGAACAGCCGCCACAGCAGGTCGCGGCCGTCGACCGCAGGATCGAGCAGCTCGGAATGGGTGAGCGTGCTCGACAGGATCGAGACATGCTCCCACTCGGGATGGTCGAGCCGCACGTGCAGCCGCTCGCGGCCCTCTTCGCCCTCGGGCAGGTGCTGAACCAGATAGCCCGCGCTACGGCAGCCGGTGGCGTCGCTCTCGATCGCGATGCGGATCATCGTCGGCACCTGTTCGGACTGGGTGAAATAGCTCTCGCACGCCTGCGACAGCGAATCCCCGTCGAGCGGCACGATGCCCTGATAGCGGCCCTTGCCGAAGCTCTGATCGAAGGTCATCGCAAGGTATCCCTTGCCGAACAGCGCGAACAGCGACGGGTTGGCGCCCAGCCGGGCCAGCCGTTCGGCATCGAACCGCACATGCCCGCGCAGTTCGCCGCCGCGATAATCGACCACCAGCAGTTCGACGATGCCGCCCTCGGTCTGCGCCTGGATGGTCACCTGGCCGCCATCCTGCTTCATCAGCGATCCGATCAGCGCGGCCAGCGTGATCGCCTCGGCCAGCACCAGCTTGATGCAGGTCGGGTAATCATGCGCCGCGAGGATCTCGCGCAGCACGCTGTCGAGCCGCACGAAACGGCCGCGCGCATCGCGGGCAGGTAGGGTGAAATGGACGGGCAGGGCTTCGAAGGGTGAGGTCATGCGCCGCTATATGGTGTGCGGGAGGGTGCGCGTCAAACCCGGCGGCACAGCTGGCCTATGCAATCACACCGGCTGCGCGCCCACGGCCCCCGGTTCGTCGTCCAATTCGCCTTCCATCGCCGCGACGCTGGTCGCCACCGCAAGATCGCCGGTGACGTTGATCACCGTGCGCCACATATCGAGAATGCGATCGAACGGCAGCAGGAAACCGATCACGAGTGCGGTCTGATCGGGGGTGATGCCGATGACGTCGAGCACCGCGGCCATCAGGAACAACGATGCCGACGGCACCGAGGCCGTTCCGATCGAGACCAGCACCGTGGTAAGCGCGATTGTCGCATAGTCGCCGATGGTGAGCGGCACGCCGAAGATCTGTGCGGCGAACACCGCCACCGCTGCCACATAGAGCGCGGTGCCATCCATGTTGATCGTCGCGCCCAGCGGAATCACCGAGGATGCGACCGCCGGACGAATGCGCATGCCCTCTTCGGCGGCGGTCAGCGTCAATGGCAGCGTGGCCGCGCTCGAGCTGGTCGAAAAGGCCAGCAATTGCGGCGCGCGGGCGACCGAGAAGAAGGCCAGTGGCGAGCGGCCCGCGAAGAAGCGAACCATCCCGCCATGCACCACGATCATGTGCGCAGCGCCGCCGAGATAGATCACCAGCACCAGCGCAAACACGGTGACGAAGGTCGATACGCCCTCGCTGCCCATTACCGATGCGACCAAGGCGAACACCCCGATCGGTGCGACCTCCATCACGATATGGGTGACCTTGAGCATGGCCTCGGATCCGGCGGCGAACAGTCGGGTGAGCGGCTTGGCGGCCTCGCCCGCCATCAGCAGCCCCGCGCCCAGCAGCACGCCAAAGAAGATGATCGCGAGGATGTCGCCTGCGGCAAAGGCTGCGAAGACGTTTTCGGGCACGATCGCCATCAGCCGTTCGCCCAGCGGCATCGGTGCGGGCAGCGCCTCGGATGTCGCCCCCGCATCGAGCGTCACGCCGCGCCCGGGCTGGAGGATCAGCGCGCCCGCCAGCCCGAACAGGATCGCAACGAACGTCGTACCCATATAAAGCGCCATCGCCTTGAGCCCGATCGCGCCCAGTTTGGCGGGGGCGGCCATCGACGCCACGCCCGAGACCAGCGTCACGAACACCAAGGGCACTATCAGCATGCGTATCATGCGGATGAACAGATCGCCGATCCACTGCAGCTGCGCGGCGGCCGGGCCCATCAGCCAGCCGGTCAGCGCGCCAAGCGCGAGCGCAGCCAATATGCGCTGCCACAGGGGGATGCCGAACCAGGTCGCTGCCAATTTTTTCATGTCGAGCATCAATACACGGGCGGGCCGATGGTTCACCCCCTTGTGGATAGAAATGAAATAAGGTTGGTGACTTGCGCACTGCGTGGAGGCTGATCTTGCCGAAGGCCGCGCGTAAACAACGACAGTATAGTCCCCCGCGCTCTCCAGCGAACCCCGGAGTCCAGCAGCCGGGTGGCCCTGCCGTCGCCCTGGATTCCGGAGTTCGCCGGAAAACGGTGGCGCTTGTTGGCAACCCTTGGCGCGAGGCCTTCGACAGCCTCAGGGTCAGCGGGCGATGGCAGCTTTGCCCCTCCGCTGGAAAAAATCCACGTTTCAGAAAACGACCCCAAAACGGTCGTTGCGCGCCACATTGATCCGCTCCATATTTTACTCATGGCGGACACGTTGGACCTTGACCCCGAATGGGGCGCAATCGACCTGATCGAAGAACTCGAAGCCACTTTCGGGTTCAAGATACAAGATGAAGAGGCAGAACGCTGCTGCACCGTAGGCGATGTCTACGATCTGATTTGCGCTCACACCGCTGAATGGGACGATCAGGAAGGTCTATGCGGGTCATCCATGGTCTTCTATCGACTGCGAAGGGCGCTTCGGCCCGACGACAAACGGTCGATAACGCCAAGCACCCCTCTTGCCCTTTTGGCACCTAGCCCAAGCAAACTAATGGATGGACTTTCGAAGCGAACGGGGCTTCGTTTGCCTTTACACACACTTACCGGGCTCGGTGCCATCGGCGCAGTCTTGTTGCTTGCTGGGATTGTTCTGACTGTTGTCGCCTCATTCAATGCACATTGGGGATTTGCTGGCGCTTCGGCCTGTGTAGCGATGATTGCACTCATTCTGGTGTGGCGTGATCCAAGCCGTTTTCCAAAGGGAATCCAAACGCTCGGTGATCTCGTCAATCGTGCGGTCCCGCTCAACTCAAAGCTGCTGAAGGAGCTCGGCGGAAGACCAGCAGATCGTTGGTCAATCCTCACCTCTCTCTCGGCGGAGCATGGAAAGCTTGAGCCGGCTGGCATTTCGCCCGAGACTTACCTGCACAAAAAAAGTCTCGACGAAGCCCGCGCTGCCTGAAGTCCGCAAACCACCCAATTTTAGCCATCCGGCCATCGCATAACACCGCCCGAACGCAGCCGCCCGTCTCCGGAAAATGACCTTACAGTCTAACCCGTATACCGCCCCGCCGTCTCGCGGATCAGTGCGATCATGTTGGGGATGCCTTGCGTGCGGTTCGACGACAGCTGGTTCTTCAGGTCGAACGGGCCAAGCGCGCCCTCGATATCCGCGTTCGCCACGTCGGCAGGCGCCTTGTCCTGAACGCTCAGCAGCACCAAAGCGATGATGCCCTTGGTGATCGCGGCGTTGCTGTCGGCAAGGAAGTGCAGGTCGCCGTCGTCGGTGCGGGTGGGGTAGACCCAGACCGAGGCCGAGCAGCCGCGGACCAGCGTGGCATCGGTCTTGAGCGCGTCGGGCATCGGATCGAGCGTGCGGCCCAGATCGATGATCAGCCGGTAGCGGTCATCGGCGTCGAGGAATTCATATTCTTCGGCCAGATCGGCCAGCTTTGGCGTGGGAGTTGTCATGGGGCGCAGATAGGGTCGCGGCGGAGCAAAGTCACCCCGCCGCGTGCGCGATTGTTACAGCTCCACCCCGGCGGCGATCGCCTCGAGCTTGCGGATGCGTTCCTTGAGGTCGGCGATCTCGATCCGCGAATGGGTCGACGGCGATCCGCCATCGTTGATCGAGTGGCTGTGCGTTTCCATTTCGTGGCGCTTGAACGCCAGCCAGTCACGCCAGCCGCGCAATGCGGTGGATGAGACCAGGGCAATGGCCAGCAAGGCCGATGTGGCTATCGTCAGATAGAGATAGGCGCTTTCCATGATGTTACCCTTTACGGCCCCCGCCGCCCGGTTGAAGGTTCATGCGCCGCCTCAGCGGTCGCGCAATTTCTCGATTTCGAGGCTGAGATCGCTGGTCTGGCGCTGATCGGTGATCACCCGCTCGAGCACCTGCACCCGCTCCTTGAGGGCGCGGACGTCTTCGCGAAGGCGAACGGCCTCCCCGGTGTCGGCACGCTGGGCCAGCCGCTCGTTGCCGTCCTCGTCTTCCAGGATACCGTGCTTGGCCTTGTAGCGAGCCTTCAGAACATTTCCGATCATCACGATCAGGACGATACCGATCACCATTTCAAACGGATTCATGACGCCTTTTCCCTCAATCTGACTTCAGTGTCTCAGCCCGGCTGCTTCTCTCGCAGATCCTCGATCTGCTGAGCCAGGTCATCGCGGCCGCGGCCATCGGTGATGATGCGTTCCAGCGTGCGGACGCGCTGCTCGAGCTTGTCGTTCACCGGTGGACGTTCCAATGCACGGGCCTTGGCAATTTCGAGTTCGAGCTTCAGCACCTTGCGCTTGTGGGTGGTCCAGATCGCAAGGCCGCCCAGTGCGAACGGTGCGATCGGGATCAGTGCGAAGAGGAAATTGAAGTCGAGCATGCCGTTTACCCCAGTAGTCGGTGTGTCAGTGGGCCCGCCTGTCGCGCCCCATCAATTCGCGCGCTTGTCGCGAAGCGCCTCGATTTCGTGGGTCAGTCGGTGCGCGTCATCGGTGACGATGCGCTCGACATTGCCCAGGCGATCCTTGATCGATCCCAGTTCGGCGCGCAGCTGCGCGTTTTCCTGGCTCAGCAGCTTGATCCGCTCGACCGATTCCAGGTCGGTCTTGGGATAGATGGCCTTACCCCAGCTGCTTTCGAGCGGATATCCGTTCTTGATCCGCAGCCAGGTGTTCATAACCCAGCCGATCGTGATCATCATTATGCCGCCTGCCATTACCGGGGCGAGCGCTTCGATGATTGCCAGCTTCTCCATTATGCGCGGTCCTTCTGTACTCTCAGGCGCTCGATTTCGTCGGCGAGGCGGCTGCTAGAACTGTTGGCGTCGGTGGCAATGCGTTCGAGCACCGCGATCCTTTCTTCCAACCGTCCGATCTTTCCGGTTAACTGCTCGTTTTCGTTGGTGAGCAGCGATATTTTTCGATCAGCGTCGGGATCGGTTCGTTCAATGACTTTGCCGGTCCACTGATCTTCGAGCGGATAGCCATGCTTGGCGCGGATCCAGGTGGTGAACACCCATGCGCTCATCGACAGCATGACAATCGCGATTACAAACCCTGGTCCACCCCAGCTCATGATGCTCTCCTAAACCCTTGTTGAACGCTGCGCCTGTCAGCGCAGGCTTTCGATCTCGTCGGCCAGCCGCGTGTTCTTGGCGGTATAGAACAGCTCGACATCGGCCAGGCGGCGGTCGATCTCGCGGAACCGGGCCTTGACGTCGCGGGCGGTGCGGGTCGGCGACTGGCGCACACCCTGCCAGAACTTCTGGTCCTGATCGTCGGTGTACAGATGCGCCGGCTTCTTTTCGGCGAGGAAGCCCATCGCGAAATAGCCAATCAGCGCCCAACCCGTCATCAGCGTCAGCAGGATGGCCGCGACACGGATCCACACGACATCGATCCCGGTGTAATCGGCGACGCCTGCGCACACGCCCATGAACTTGCCATTCTGCTTGTTGCGATAGAACTTGGTCTTGCGCGGTGCAGAGGTTTCGTACCCGTATTTGTCCAGCCGGCTCATTTTCTTGCCCTTTCCTTCATCAGGCGCTCAACCTGTTCCAGGCCGTAATCGTCCTGGTCATCCGAGCTGGTCAGCCGCGCCGGGCGCCAGTCGGGATTGTCGGAGGAAATGATCCGCTCGACGGTATCCATGCGGTCGTCGAGGCGGCGCGCCATGGCGTGCAGCTCTTCCAGCAGGTTTTCATCCGAGCTGGTGAGCGTTGCCGACGTCTTCCATTTGGTAATGTAGTGAAAGATGATCCAGGGCAGGCCCAGGAAGATCGCCGGAATGACGATGATTTCGCTTCCCCAATCCATCGGATCAGCCCTCCTTCTTCAAGGCGCGTTTCATCGCCTCAAGCTCTTCGTCGACCTTGTCGGAGCCCGCCAGAGCAGCGAACTCGTCGTCGAGGTTGCGCTGGCCCAGAACCTTGCGTTCGTCTTCGGCCATGCCCAGCGCATCGGCGCGGCCTTCGGCCATATCGACGCGGCGCTCGAGCAGGTCGAAGCGGCTGAACGCTTCGCGGACCTTGTCGCCATTGTACATCGTGCGCAGCTTGACGCGGTTCTCGGCGCTTTCCAGACGGCTCATGATGTTGTTCTGGCGCATCCGGGCTTCACGCAGTTTGGCCTGCAGCTTGGCGATGTCCTGCTCCGAGGCGCGCAATGCGTCATCGAGCACGTTGATTTCGACATTGAGCTGGTCGGCCATATCGGCGGCTTTCTTCTTCTCGAGCAAAGCGGCGCGGGCGAGGTCTTCGCGGTCCTTGGACAAGGCGAGTTCGGCCTTGTCGGTCCAGTCGGCCTGCAGCTGTTCCAGCTTGCTCACATGGCGCTTCATTTCCTTCTGGTCGGCGATGGTGCGCGCAGCCGAGGCGCGGACTTCGACCAGGGTTTCCTCCATCTCGAGGATGATCATGCGGATCATCTTCGCCGGGTCTTCGGCCTTGTCGAGCAGCTCGGTAACATTGGCGGCGATGATGTCGCGGGTTCGAGAGAAAATACCCATGGCGAAAACTCCGTTCTTCTAAAGGTCAGTCGATCTGATCAGGATCCAACATACCCCCTTTTGCCGGGTGAATAAAAGAGATTGGCCGGGACGGGGCAAGGGGGGGTAAGCGTCCCGGCCAAATCCGTCAGGCAAGATACCGGACGGAAACCATTTTGCCGGCATCGAGCCCGTGACGGGCGGGCGAGGCGGCTGCCTCGATGCTGGCGAAGGCGGTGACAAACAGCGTGGTGACCAGCATCAGCGCTGCGACCGTGGTGACCAGAGTGGACTTGAAGACACTGTCTTCCTGCGTCGTCTGATCGTTGGTCTGGTTCGCGTAACGCACTGGCTTTCTCCCTTTTACCGCTGTGTGTCGGTGTTGTCAGAAGCATTGCAGGGTGCGTGCCAATTCAAAAAACATCGAAAAAACAGGGTTTTGCGAAATTCTGGCGGCGGAGCTGTTGGTTAGGATTGCCATAGGTTGGGATTCTGCACTATCTCTTGGTGCATGGAACGGGGCAGTCAGTTCATCGGGGAATCCGGCGCGTTTCTGGACGCGGTTGAACGCGCCAGCCGCGCGGCCATGCTCAACCGCCCGGTGCTGGTCATCGGCGAGCGCGGCACCGGCAAGGAGCTGATCGCCGAGCGCCTCCACCGCCTGTCCTCGCGATGGGATGGGCCCCTGATCACCTTGAACTGCGCGGCGCTTCCCGAGACGCTGATCGAGGCCGAGCTGTTCGGCCACGAGGCAGGCGCCTTCACCGGCGCGACGCGCGCGCGGCAGGGGCGGTTCGAGGAGGCCGATGGCGGCACCTTGTTCCTCGATGAGCTGGCGACCTTGAGTTCGGCTGCGCAGGAGCGGCTGCTGCGCGCGGTCGAATATGGCGAGATCACCCGCATCGGATCGTCGCGCGCGATCAAGGTCGATGTCCGCATCGTCGCGGCGACCAATGAACATCTGCCCGAACTGGTCGACCAGGGCCGCTTCCGCGCCGATCTTCTCGACCGGCTGTCGTTCGAGGTGGTGACGCTGCCTCCCTTGCGGGTGCGCGAGGGCGATGTGATGGTGCTCGCCGATTTCTTCGGGCGGCGCATGGCCGCCGAGCTCGACTGGGCAGACTGGCCCGGCTTCGGCGCGATGGCGACCGAGGCGATGAAGCGGCACAGCTGGCCGGGCAATGTCCGCGAACTGCGCAACGTCGTCGAACGCGCTGTCTATCGCTGGGACGACCCTGACCGCGCGGTGGATCATATCGTCTTCGACCCGTTCGAATCGCCGTGGAAGCCGCAGCCGTCGAAACGCCCTGCCGCCGCAGCCGCATCCCCGTGCGACGAGGTGATCGATGCCGCGCTGGCGGATTCGGGCGTGCGCGCAACGCTCGACCAGACGCTCAATTTCGATGCGGTGGACGATCTGCGCGGCGCGGTCGACGCACACGAAAAACGCATCCTCCAGGCCGCGCTCGCCCGCCACCGCTACAACCAGCGCCAAACCGCCAAGGCCCTCGGCCTGAGTTACGACCAATTGCGCCACTGCCTGAAGAAGCACGATCTGCTGGGTTAGGGAGGTTTTCGGATGTTGAGGCTGCTTTTCAGGACTGCTATTATCTCTGCCAGCCTTGCCTGCATGCCCGCTGCGGTGCTTGCAATGCCGAGCCAGTCCAGCATCGACGCCGCGAAGCTGGCCGAAGACAGGGGCGCGCAGATCTATGCCTATGATCAGGCCGCCTGGCACAGCACCGATGCATTCCTGAAAGATGTCGATGTGTCGGCCAACCCGTCGCTGCGCGGCTATATCGTGGTGCCCGATCCTGACGGACGGCTGCGCGCGATCTATTACGCCACCTCGGCCAGTGGACTGGTTGCGTTTCGATCCTATAGCATGGGCACCGACAATTCGGTCGTGCGTCTGACCGCGGATAACGGCAGCCCGCTGTCCGCCACAGCGATGCGCATGATCGCCGCGCGCGAGACTGCGCTGGAATATGCTGCGTCCAACCAACTGGGTCTGTGTGCTAACGTCCGGCCCAATACCGTCGTGCTGCCGCCGGATTCAAGCGGCAAGGTTTCCGTCTATGTCATGACGCCGCAGATAAGGACCGGATATGTCTCGGCGGGGGGCCATTACCGTTTCGATTTCGACAGCGATAACCAGCTTTCGAGCCACCGCAAGTTCACCAACAGCTGCCTGACGATACCCCCGCCGAAAAAGGGCGCGGCAGCATTCGTCATGAACCATCTGCTGGACGACCAGCCCACGGAAATCCATGCCTTTCTCAGTCGGACGGTGCCGTTCCCACTGGCGATCATCTTTCAGAGCAAGGACATGTGGACCGCGCACAAGGGCAGGCTGGAATATGTCGAACAGCCCGATCCGCAGACACGCAGCTGAAAGGGCTGGACGCGGCGGCGATCGGCTGAAAAGGGACGCGGATGAAGCTTGCCCATTTTGATCCCGCGCAGTTCCTCGCCACCCATTGGCAGCGCAAGCCGCTGCTGATCCGCAATCCGTGGGATGACTGGGCGTGCCCGGTCGAGGCCGACGAGCTCGCCGGGCTGGCCTGCGAGCCGCAGGTGGAGTCGCGGCTGATCGAGCAGACGGTCGATGCAGGATGGGCGGTCGAGCATGGGCCGCTGGCCGAAGATCGCTTTGCTTCGCTGGGAGCGACGCCGTGGACGCTGCTGGTGCAGGCGGTCGATCATCATGTGCCCGAGGTTGCGGCATTGCTGGCGCAGTTCCGCTTCGTGCCCAACTGGCGGATTGATGACGTGATGGTCAGCTTTGCGAGCGACGGCGGGGGGGTCGGGCCGCATTTCGACCAGTATGACGTTTTCCTGATCCAGGGGCAGGGGCGGCGGCGCTGGCAGATCGGCGCGGCGTGCAACGAGACCAGCCCGTTGCTGCCGCATGGCGACCTCAAGCTGCTGCGTGATTTTGTCGGGACCGAGGAGTTCGTGCTCGAGCCCGGCGACATGCTCTATGTTCCGCCCGGCATTTCGCACAACGGCATCGCTATGGGGGATGATTGCATGACATTGTCGATCGGCTTTCGCGCGCCTTCGCGTGCCGAACTGATCGGCGACTGGAGCGATCATTTGCTCGAGGACATGAGCGACGACGACCGGTATTCCGACCCTGGGCTAGCGGTTCAGGCCAACCCCGGCGAGATCGGTGCGGAGGCGCTAGAACAGTTGCGCGCGATGATGATCGAGGCGCTGGGCGACCGGCAGCGGTTTGCGCGCTGGTTCGGCGCCTTCAGCAGCACACGCAAATATGCCGACATCGACTGGCGTCCAGAAGAGCCGCTGGGCCTGGACGATATCCGCGACGCCATCGGGCAGGGGCTGGAGTTGCAGCGTAACCCCGCGAGCCGGTTTGCCTTTGTGCGCGAGGGTGGCGATACGCTGGTGCTGTTCGTCGACGGCGAGACCTTCGAGTGCAGCAAAGACACCTCGGCGATCGCCGAGGCGATCTGCGCCAACGACAGCCTCACGGTCGAAGTCATGAGCGATGCGGCGTGCGAACTGCTGCTGGAGCTGTGCAACATGGGCAGCCTGGCATTCCTCGACGAGGACGAGGACGCCTGATCAGACGTCCACCGCGCGCCAGTGGCCCGGTGGCAGTCCCTCGATCGACCACGGCCCCACCGCCTGACGCACCAGCCGCAAGGTCGGAAAGCCCACCGCGGCGGTCATCCGCCGGACCTGGCGGTTGCGGCCCTCGCGGATCGTCAGACTGATCCAGCCGTCGGTGACGGTCTTGCGGAAGCGCACCGGTGGATCGCGCGGCCATAGCTCCGGGTCATCTATGCGGTCGGCTTCGGCGGGGCGGGTCACCCCATCCTTGAGCTGTACCCCCTTGCGCAACGCCGCAAGCGCCTCGTCGGTAATGGTGCCTTCGACCTGCACCGAGTAGGTCTTGGCCATCTTGAACTTCGGGTCGGCGATGCGCGCCTGCAACCGGCCATCGGCGGTGAGCAGCACCAGCCCTTCGCTGTCATGATCGAGCCGTCCTGCCGGGTACACGCCGGGAACGTCGATAAAGTCCGCCAGTGTCGGCCGGTCACCATCCCTGCTGAACTGGCAGATGACGCCATAAGGTTTGTTGAACAGGATGAGCCGGGACACGGGTAAGCGACTTTCTGCGGTGAATGGGTGGCAATGTTGTCCAAGGCTTGGCACATGGGGGCATCGCACACCAATCATAATCGAGAGGCTTGAAATCATGACCCTTCCCCAAAGCTATCTGCAGATGATCTCCACCGTCAGCGCCGAAGGCGAACTGACCATGGAGCTGGTCGAAAAGCCCATGCCCGTTCCCGGTCCCGACGAAGTGGTGATCCGCGTCGAGGCGACCCCGATCAATCCGTCCGACCAGGGCGTGATGTTCGGCTGGGCGAGCATGGCCAAGGCGACGTCATCGGGCAGCGGCGCGCACACCAAACTGACCGCTCCCGTCACGCCGCAGGGCATGGGCGTGATGAAGGCACGGGTCGGCCAGCCGCTTTCGGTCGGTAACGAAGGTGCGGGCACGGTCGTTGCCGCCGGGTCGGGTGACTATGCGCAGAGCCTGATGGGCAAGGTCGTCGCGGTGATGGGCGGCGGCATGTATGCGCAGTACCGTCTGGCGCCTGCGATGATGTGCCTGCCGCTCAAGGAAGGCCACACCGCGCGCGATGGCGCTTCGTGCTTCGTCAACCCGCTGACCGCCTTGTCGATGGTCGAGACGATGCGAATGGAAGACCATACCGCTTTGGTCCACACTGCTGCTGCGTCGAACCTCGGACAGATGCTCAACCGCATCTGTCAGGCCGATGGGGTCGAGCTGGTCAACATCGTCCGCAAGCCCGAACAGGCCGAGCTGCTGCGCGGGATGGGCGCGAAACATGTCGTCGATTCGAGCAGCGACAACTTCATGGCCGAGCTGACCGATGCGATCCATGCCACCGGCGCGACGCTGGCGTTTGATGCTACCGGCGGTGGCACGCTCGCCTCGACGATCCTCAGCGCAATGGAGGCGGCTGCGGCGCGTACGCCAGGGGCATACAGCATCTACGGATCGGTCAAGCACAAGCAGGTCTATCTCTACGGCGGGCTCGATACCTCGGCGACCACGCTCAACCGCGGCTATGGCATGGCGTGGGGCGTCGGCGGCTGGCTGCTCCCCAACTTCCTCGCCAAGGCCGGCGGCGATGTTGCCCAGCGCCTGCGCGCGCGGGTGGCGGACGAGCTGAAGACCACCTTTGCCAGCCACTACACCGACGAACTGTCGCTCGTGCAGGCGCTGCAGGCCGATGTCGTCGCGCGGTACAATGCAAAGTCTACGGGCGAAAAGTTCCTGATCTGCCCGCAGAAGTAAGCGTTTCGGGTGCGGGCGGGCAGGGGGACCTCCCCTGTCCGCCGCCCCGTCATTCCCGCGAACGCGGGAATCCCGCTATTTCACTGCCGTCGGCTCGAAAGCGGGACCCCCGCGTTCGCGGGGGTGACGAAGCTGGCTTCTGTTTAACTTCCTACGCCAATTCGATTGAAACTCTGCCGTTCACCAAACCCTGCTGTTCGATGAACGGCCCTTCCACAATCCGTTCACCTTCGCTCCCTTAAACATGAACACAACGGATGGCGAATCAGCGCTGCCCGGTCTCTAGGGAGACAGATTATGAAGAAGTTTCTTATTGCTGCTGCCGCTGCCGGTGCAGTCACCCTTTCCGCAGCCCCCGCGATGGCGGCTCCGTTGCCCCATTCCGCGCCCAGCGCCGCTGCTGCTTATGGCATGACGTATGAAGCGCCTACCGCGCATCAGTATCGCCGTGGCTATGACAACGACTGGCAGCGTCGCGGCTATGACAACAACCGTTACGGCAATCGCGGCTACAACAACCAGTACAACGATCGCTACGACCGTCGTCCGGTGCGCGGCTGGAACGGCCAGTCCTGGCGCGGTAACGATGGCCGCACCTACTGCCGCCGTGACAACGGCACCACCGGTCTGCTGATCGGCGGCGCAGTCGGCGCCTTGGCCGGCAACGAGATTGCAGGACGCGGTGACCGCACCGTCGGCGCAATCATCGGCGGCATCGGTGGTGCGCTGCTTGGTCGGACGATCGATCGCGGTGGCAACAACGGCTACAGCTGCCGCTAACCAGCTTTCGCCCACGCCCTTCTTCAGGGCGAGGTGAACGGGGAGACCCCTCTCCGCTGCAAGGCGGGGAGGGGTTTCGCGTTTCGGGAGCACAGCTTGCCAAGCGGCGCGGCGCTGCCTATCCCCGGCGTGCAAAAAACTCGCGGGAGCAAATGGCATGATCAACGGACCGATACTGGTGACCCAACGCCTCATCCTGCGCCCGCCGGGGCCTGAAGATTTCGAGGGCTGGGCCGAATTTTCCGCCGACGAAGAGACGATGCGCTATCTGGGCGGGGTGCAGCCGCGCGCCGTGGCTTGGCGCGGGCTCTGTGCGATGGCGGGAGCGTGGCACATCCGGGGCTATGCCATGTTCTCGCTGATCACCCGCGACACCGGCGAGTGGATCGGCCGGATCGGCCCGTGGTATCCCGATGGCTGGCCGGGTGAAGAAGTGGGCTGGGGCGTGCTGCGCAGCCATGCAGGCAAGGGTTACGCGCTCGAAGCCGCCGTCGCGACGATCGATTACGCGTTCGATCTGCTCGGATGGGACAATGTCATCCACACCATCGATCCCGAAAATACCGCTTCGATAGCGCTCGCGGAGCGATTGGGGTCGGTCAACCAGGGCCCGACCCGGTTGCCCGAGCCGTATCAGGATCATCCCGTCGATTGTTATGGCCAGTCGAAGGCGCAGTGGCAGGAAAACCGCAAGAAATTTGTCCGATACTGAAACGGCTTGCAGCCGATTCCCGCTTTGGGACAGGTGGAAGGCTGAAAGCCTCGGGATTAACCCTCTTTTGCCGGGACAGTCTTGCGCTGACAGGGGCATGGCTAACAGAATGCTAAGAGCCTTGTCCTAGAAGGACTGGCATTTGTTTGATGATGAGGACTTCCGCCATGGCACTTCGTTCCTTCGCGATGTCGCGCAACCTGCTGGCGCTGGGCGCCGCCACTCTGGTGCTGGTCGCCTGCCAGCGGGGCGATGACACGGCCGCGCAGAATGAGGACGCCGCCTTGCTCGAGGACGCGGCCGACCCCGCGATGAAGGGCGCGCTGGAAGACCAGATCCTGGTCGATCCCGATCTGGTCGACAAGTCCAACCGCAACGCTGTTTTGGGCGAAGGCAGCGATGGATCGGTGCCGTCCGCGAGCGTGCCCAAGGGTCAGCTGGCTGCGGTCCAGAAGGCCGCTGCCGCTGCGATCGGCCCGCGCGGCCTGATGAAGGCCCCCGAACCCAAAAAGGTCGCTGCTGAAGAGTGCAAGGATTGCAACCAGGGCAGCACCCTTGGCGCCAAGGCGGCGCAGCAGACCGGCGCATGCACCGGCAAGCTCGACTACGCGATGGGCTGGGCCAACCGCATGCCCGCCGACTTCGCGGTCTATCCGCGCGCCAACGTCAAGGAGGCTGCCGGCGTCGACAAGGGCCAGTGCAACATCCGCGTTGTCAATTTCACCACCCCGGCGGCGCTCAAGAACGTCGTCGATTTCTATTACACCAAGGCGCGGCGCGGCGGCTATTCGGCCGAATACGAGCTTCGCGGCGCCGACCATGTCTTGGGCGGCACCAAGGGTGAGCAGGCCTTCGTGCTGTTCCTCAAGCCGATGGCCAATGGCGGGACCGAAGTCGATATCGTGGCCAACGGCGGGCGGTAATCTCGCTCGGTAGAGTCTACCTTTTGCGCTCCTCGCGTCATTCCCGCGCACGCGGGAATCCCGCTTTCTTCTAGACCTCGGCGCATAAGCGGGACCCCCGCGTGCGCGGGGGTGACAATGATCTAGTGTTGTTTCAGTCGGTACCGTCTCGGAGTGCTGCTGCGGGTTGCTCCCCACCCATCCCCGGCATTTCCTTGATGTACAAATCCCGCTGCGGGAACGGAATCTCGATGTCGTGCTCCTTGAACAGCATCCACACCCGCATCAGCACATCGCCGCGGATGTTGCCCATGCCGCCTTCGGGATCGCCGATCCAGGCGCGGATTTCCCAGTTGACGCTGTTGTCGCCAAAATCGGTCATCCAGATCCGCGGCGCGGGGTCCTTGAGCACGCGGGCGGATTCATCGACCGCACGGTAGAGCAGTTCCTGCACGAGTTGCATGTCGCTCGAATACGCCACGCCGACCGGGATGCGCATGCGCACGTTGCGATCCGAATAGGACCAGTTCTCGACCGGATGGGTCATGAGGTCCTCGTTTGGGATCAGGTGCTCCTTGCCATCGCGGGTGATCACGGAGACCGCACGCACGCCGATCTTGTTGACCCAGCCGAAACTGTCCTGGACCGCGATGACATCGCCCGGCTTGATCGACCGGTCGAGCAGCAGGATGATACCGGCAAACAGGTTGCCGATGGTCTTCTGCAGCCCGAATCCGACCGCCAGGCCAAACGCCCCGGAGAAGAAGCTGAGCGCGGTAAGATCGATGCCGAGCGCGTCGATGCCGACGAAAAACGCCATCACGATGACGAGGACGCTGGCGATCTTCTGACCCAGCAGCTTTTGGGTCGGATCCAGCCCGTCGCTGCTGCCGATGACGTGTCCGGCGATGCGGTTGACCACGCGCGCAGCGGTGTAGAGCACCAGCACGGTGACCGCGATCGTTACCACCCACAGCAGCGAGAAGCGCTTTTCGCCGAGGTTGAACCCCACCCGGTCCATCGCGATGGTGATCGGATCCAGCCCGCCGAACATGCTGGCGAGGATCGAGATCAGCGTTGCCAGGCCCAGGAAGGTGCCCAGCCAGTCCGGCATCCGCACTCCGCGCACCAGATCGTTTACGAACAGCGCCAGCGAAATGGCCAGCGTCAGCCCGAAGATCACAGAGGCGATCAGGCTCCACTCATAGAGGTTGAGCGCCATGCCGATGAGCATCGCGGTGGTGAAGCGGCGCAGCATGTCGCGGATGCGGCGGCGCGCAAGTGGGCTTTCATAGCCTGCACGGCGCTCCCAGACCGCGGCGAGCCGCATATACAGCAGGCGGCTTAATCCCCAGCCGCAGATCAGCGCCGTGGTCGCGATCAACGCTGCGAGTATGCCCTCGACATATTGCAGGTCATCCGGGCGACGTATCCAGCCCCAGCGCAGAAAAGCCGTCGTGATCGCTTCGTTCATGGCGTCATGGTAAACGCTGCCAGACCCTTGGCAAGGTCGGCGATCAGATCATCGGGGTCTTCCAGACCGATATGCAGGCGCACGGCAAGCGCGTTGTCGTCTCCGGCGCTTGGCCAGGATGTGGCGCTGCGACAGCGCGCCGGATCGACCGGGATCGCAAGGCTTTCGAACCCGCCCCAGCTATACCCGATTCCGAACAATGTCAGCGTGTCGATCAGCGCCGCGCGCGCAGCATCCGAGCCGCCGTTCAGCACGAACGAGAACAGCCCGGACGATCCGGTGAAATCGCGCTGCCAAATGGCGTGCCCGGGACAGGAGGGCAGGGCGGGATGCAGCACGCGCGCAACTTGCGGCTGCTCGTCCAGCCAGCGCGCGATCTTGAGCGCCGAGGCCTGATGCTGCCGCAATCGGACATCGAGCGTGCGCAATCCGCGCAACGCCAGCCAGGCGTCGTCGGGTGAGACGACCTGGCCCAGCGCCTGAGCCGTCTGGCGCAGCCGCAGATAGTATCGCTCGGTCGTGGTGACCGAGCCGAGCATCACATCCGAATGGCCGACGATGTACTTGGTGCACGCCAGGATGCTCATGTCCACGCCCAGCGCCAGCGCGGGCATGAAATGGCCGGTGGCCCAGGTGTTGTCGATCAGCAGCGCGATATCCGGGTTCGCAGCGCGTGCAGCGGCGCAGATTGCAGGGACATCCTGCACTTCGAAGGTCAGGCTGCCGGGGCTTTCCATCAGGATCGCACGCGTGCGCTCACAGAGCATCTCGGCTATCCCCGCGCCGATCGTCGGGTCGTAGTAACGCGTCTCGACGCCGAAGCGCTTGAGAAAACCTTCGGCGAAACTGCGCGAGGGATCATAGGCGCTGTCGGTCATCAGTAGCACGTCGCCCGGAGAGAGCACGCTGAGCAGCGCGCCGGTGACCGCTGCGACACCCGACGGGTACAGCATCGTGCCGTGCCCGCCCGGTTCGAGCGCGGTCAGCGCCTCGGCGAGCGCCCATTGGGTGGGCGATCCGCGCCGTCCGTAGAAAAACCGCCCGTCCTCATTGCTGCGCGGGCCGGCCTTGAGAGCCGCTGTATCCGGATAAAGGTGGGTGCTGGCACGCCACACCGGCGGATTGACCACCGCGCCCGGCTGATCGGCGGTCCCCGTCCATTCCGCGCGACGGCCGCCAGTGACGAGACGGGTGGCAGGCGATTGCGGATCGTCGGGCTTGGACATGGCATATCTCCGCCCTCTCCCCTTGCGGGAGAGGGCAACGAGACTTGGTCCGCAAAGCGGGCCTAGTCGCAGTGGGAGAGGGGGGCGACCCTCTCCAACGTCGCCTAGGCAGCAAGCTGCCAAGGCTTTGGTATCCTCTCCCGTAAAGGGAGAGGATAATTTCTGATCAACCCGTAACCTTGGGCGTATCGGCGTCGGCGCCCCATTCGCTCCAGCTGCCGTCGTACAATGCGACGTCGGCCTTGCCGAGCAGGTGCGCGCCGAAGGCGAGCACGCTGGCGGTCATGCCCGAGCCGCAGGTGGTGGCGATGGGCTTTTCGAGATCCACACCGGCGGCTTCGAACGCCGCCTTGAGGTCGTCGCCGGTCTTCCAGGTGCCATTGGCGTTGAACAATGCGCTATGCGGCAGGTTGACCGCACCGGGGATATGACCGGCGGCGATGCCGGGGCGCGGATCGGGCTCGGCACCGGTGAAGCGGGCCGTGGGACGCGCGTCGATGACCTGTTCGGCCTTGCTGTGCAGATTGCCCAGCATGTCGGCCTTGGTGCGAACGTTCTTCTTGTCTTCCCAGACGGTGAAGTGACGGTGACGCAGCGTTTCCTTGCCGGTCTTGATCGGGCGGCTTTCAGCTTTCCACTTGGCGATGCCGCCATCGAGAACGGCGACCGCGTGCGCGCCGAACATGGTCAGCATGAACCAGGCACGGGCGGAGGACTTCAGCGGGCTGTCGTCATACAGCACGATGCGGCTGCCATCACCCAGACCCAGCGACTGCATGCGGCTGGCGAACTTCTCGGCAGGGGGCAGGGTGTTGTCGATGGCTGAATTGCTGTCGACCAGCTCTTCCAGATCCATGAACACCGCGCCGGGGATGTGGCCGGCTTCGTACTCGGCAAGCGCGCTGCGGCCGGTATCGGGCAGGAACTTGGACGCATCGACGATGCGAAGATCGGACGCGCCAATTTCGTTGGCGAGCCATTCGGTTGATACCAGCGAATCCATGTTTGTGTCTCCCTCTGCGAGTCTGCGCCCTGTTGGGCTTTTTCCCGGCTTTTTAGACGGGAAACCCGGCTGGTTGCTCAGCCGGGATGCCGTGTTTTTGTTGCGCTGCACCATGGACATTATCGCGTGACGCCACACACGTCGAGTCGCAAGGCAAACACGGCGGCAGTTTTTTTGCATATGTTGCAGTCATGTGCATCGACTGTGGCGGTTGGGCGCACGGGGCGATAGGACTGAACCTTGCCCAAAACAGGAGCCCATCTAGCATGCGCATTTTGCTGACCAACGACGATGGCGTCAACGCCCCGGGGCTGGAGGTGTTGACGAAAATCGCGGCGAGCCTGTCCGATGACGTATGGATTGTGGCGCCGGCGGAAGAACAGTCGGGAGCGGGACATTCGCTCACGCTGACCCGCCCGCTGCGGGTGCACAGCTATGGACCCAAGCATTATGCGGTGACGGGCACGCCCACCGATGCGGTGATGATGGCGGTTGCGCGGCTGATAAAGGATACGCCGCCCGACCTCATTCTGTCGGGGGTGAACCGAGGGGCCAATCTGGGCGAGGACGTGACCTATTCGGGCACCGTGTCCGCGGCGATGGAAGGCGCGCTGGCAGGGGTGCCGTCGATTGCGCTGAGCCAGGTCTATGCGCGCGAAGGCGCCGGGCTGGATGTCTCGTTCGATGCGGCGGCCATATGGGGCGAGCGGGTGCTGCGCCCGATCGTCTCGCAACCGATGCCCGCGCGCACGTTGATCAACATCAACTTTCCCGCCATGCCTGCCGATCAGGTGCGCGGTGTTCGCGTCGTGGCACAGGGCTTCCGCGATTACGGACGCCTCAAGATCGTCACCAACACCGATCCGCGCGGGTTCGATTATCACTGGTTTGCATTGGGTGCGGTGGAGCAGACTCCAGCGCACAGCACCGATCTGGAAGCGGTGGCGGACGGCTTTGTCGCGGTGACACCGCTGCATCTCGATCTCACGCACTATCAGTCGCTCGCCGCGCTGCGTGCCACCTTTGACGGGCAGTGAAGCACGGCGCGAGGATATTGGCCCGGGAAACGGTGGAAAACCCGATAGATCGTGCTAGACATCGCTGACATGGCGAGGGGAAACATGCGCAATCATTTCAGGTCGGCTGCAGTCTTGACCGCAGGTCTGGGCACATTGCTGCTGGGAGGCTGTATCCCCGGCGGGGTCAGCCAGCAGGGCATCCAGCCCGAAATCACCGAGGCCGGCAATATCGCTCGCCCGGCTGCCGAACCACAGGTCGTCGGCAGCGATGCACCGGTCTGGGACAGCCGCAGCGTGAGTCCTCGTGCCGCTGACGTCATCGGCACCGTCTACGTGGTTCAGCCGGGCGATACGCTGCGAGGCATCGGCAACCGCACCGGCGCAGGGTCCGAGGCGATTGCCGCCGCCAACGCGCTCAGCCCGCCCTATATGCTGCAGCCGGGCCAGCAGCTGACCATTCCCGGTGGGCGCTATCACGCGGTTTCGCAGGGCGAGACCGGGATCGCCATCGCGCACGCTTATGGCGTCGCGTGGAGCGATATCGTCGAACTCAATGCCCTCGCCGAACCTTACATCTTGCGCATCGGCCAGCGGCTGAAGCTGCCCGCAGCGGCCGCGGCCATGGCTGCTGCGCCCTCTGCGGTTGGTCCGGCGGTCGCGACCAACGCAAATCCCAGCCGGATCGGAGCGCTGGTGGTCAACATCGATGATGTCGTCACCGGCAGTCAGCCGGCGATTGCCGAAGGCACGGCGGTCCCGGCGGCGCGGTCTGCGCGCGCGCCGGTATCGGCCGCTGTCCCGGTATCGGTGCCCAGGGCGTTTGCCGGACGGTTTGCCTGGCCGATCACCGGTTCGGTGCTCACGCGCTATGGCCCTGTGGGCAAGGGCCAGATCAGCAACGGCATCGATATTTCCGCCCCGCGCGGCTCGCCGTTCCGCGCTGCGGCGGATGGCGTGGTCAGCTATGCCGGGAGCGAGGTTGCGATCTATGGCGGGCTCATCCTTATCAGCCATGGCGATGGCTGGGTCAGCGCTTATGGCCATGCCGAACGGATCGATGTGACCCGCGGTCAGGCGGTCAAGGCCGGGCAGGTGCTGGGTGCGGCAGGGCAGAGCGGCTTTGCCGAAACGCCCAAGCTGCATTTCGAGCTGCGCAAGGACCGCAAGCCGGTCGATCCGCTGCTGTACCTCCCCAAGAGTTGACAGGACCAACGTGGCGGAACCTGAAACCAAGCCCAGGGCTTTGCTGAAGCGCGCGGCGCGCCTTCCGGTGTGGGCCGATGTCGCGGTGCGGTTCGGTATTGCCTTCTTTCTGATCGGGCTGGTGATCCTCGTCCACTGGCTGGACCGCGACGGCCTGGTCGACAATGTCGACGGACATATCAGCTTTCTGGACGTGGTCTATTTCACGATGATATCGGTCACCACCACCGGCTTTGGCGATATCGCGCCGGTGTCGGACCGGGCGCGGCTGCTCGAGTCGGTGGTGGTAACCCCGGTGCGGGTCGCGGTGATTTTCATTTTCGTCGGCACCGCCTATAGTTTCGTCCTCAAGCGCACATGGGAAAAATGGCAGATGAGCAGGATCCAGCAGCGCCTTACGGGGCACATTGTGGTGCTGGGCTTTGGCACCAGCGGGTCTGAGGCGGTGCGCGAGCTGATCGCGCGCGGGACCGATCCGAGCTGCATCGTGGTGATCGATCAGCATGAAGCCTCGCTCGTCCGGGCAGAATCGATGGGCTGCAATGTGCTCAACGCCGATGCGACGCGCGACGAAACCTTGCGGGACGTGCACATCGATCGGGCGTGCTCGGTCATCGTGTCGGCGGGCCGCGACGACACCTCCATCCTGATGGTGCTGACCATCCGTCATCTGGCGCCCGACCTGCCGATCAGCGTTGTGGTGCGCGCTGCGGACAACGAACTGCTCGCGCGGCAGGCTGGCGCCAACACGGTGATCAACCCGGTAAGCTTTGCCGGACTGCTGCTCGCCGGATCATGCCAAGGGCCGCATATCAGCAGCTATCTTGCCGATCTCGCGTCGGCGAGCGGGCGCGTGGTGCTGATCGAGCGGATGGTGCGACCGGAGGAAGTCGGCATTCCGTTGAAGGACATCGCCGATGGTGTCGGCGTGCGCGTCTATCGCAACGGCAAACCGTACGGTTTCTGGGATGAGGAAAGCACCTGCCTGTGTGCCGGCGACCTGATCGTCGTGATTACGCAGGGTGACGGACGCGTGCCTGCCACCATGGTTGAGGATTAAGCGCTAGTCGCCGCCACACCCGCTGCATCCACTGTCTGCGCCGTCCGATCCTGCGCCGCTGTCCCAGTCGCCATCGGCGCCGCTGCCGCTGAACTCTCCGCCTGCTCCCATGAACGCCGCGCCGCCTGCCGCCGCTGCGGTGCCCGTTGCGCTGCCCGACCAGCCATCCGATGCAACATCCAGACCGCCGCTGCTGTCGCGGCTGGCGCGCAGTTTACGGTTGCGCTGCGTCTTGCCATCGGCCTGCCGGCTGCGTCGCCCGCCTCGACCGCGCACACGGTCGATGAGCATCGCGATGATGAACAGCGCCAGGGTGCCGACGATGACGAACCCGATCAAGCCGGCGTCGGTGCCGAACAGCATGTCAGCAAACTGTCTGACCATCGGCGGGCTGGCCGCGCCTGCGGAGTCCGCCGCCAGCGCGGTGCACGCTGCCAACAGCACCGCGCCACCGGCAATGCCCGCGATCGACACCGACCGGCGCGGCAGGACGAAGTAGCGTGAGCGGTCTACCCACTGATAGCGCACGGCAAACCGGACATCGTGCGGCGGCCAGATGTCCGAGGGCGGTTCGGCGCCGAACGTGTCCCGATACCGCTGCAGCGTCGAGGCGTAGATGCTGCGATATCGGCGTCCCTCGGCCACGCCGCCCGCGGTCGGGCCGTGGTGCAGCGGTCTGCCGATGATCCGCGCACAAAGCTCCTCCCAATAATGCCGGGTATAGGCCAGATGCAGATGCCAGGCCTGATCGACCTGCTCGGAAGGGGTGACGGAATTGGTGTCGGTGGCGGCGAGATACAGGAAGCGCCGATATTCTTCGACGACCTTCGCAGCATAGGCCCGCGACCACCCATTTTCACGTGCCAGCCGCCGGGTGAAGGTGAGTGTCGCGCCCTCAGGCTCGATCCGCATCGCTGCGATCGCCGCCCAAAGCGACTCGTCGATAACACCCATAAGCGCCCTCCCGCTGTCGTGGTGACCGGGAGGCTATACCCGATATATCCGGGGAGCAATGGAAGATGTAAAATCGGCCAGACACGCAAT
Source organism: Blastomonas sp. (assembly GCF_030373265.1). Taxonomy (GTDB): domain Bacteria; phylum Pseudomonadota; class Alphaproteobacteria; order Sphingomonadales; family Sphingomonadaceae; genus Blastomonas. The sequence continues at coordinate 62,730 of NZ_JAUCZC010000004.1, read as the reverse complement.
CGGGTTGCCCGCGCGAACGCGGACAACCCTAAGCGAACTTGCGGATATTAGGTCGATCAGCGGCGGATGCGGGCCCGCGTTTCCAGATCGGTCAAGCGACGCTCGACATAAGCGCGCTCGTCGGTGCTCGCGTTCATCCGTGCATACGCGGCTTCCAGACGCGAAATGTCCTCGTGCTCGACCCGCAATTGCGCCTGGGCGGTGGCGGAAAGACCGCTGGAGGGCAGTGCGCGGGCGATGGCGTCGAGACGCGCGCGCGGTGTTTGCGTGGTGCTGCCGCCACCGGTGCTCGCCATGTCGCCGACCCGGGCGTCGAGCGCTTCGAGACGGGTATAGAGGTCATCGCGCTCCTGATCGGTCAGGCGGCCGTCCCGCAGATAGCCGGCTTCGGTGCGGACCAGCGCTGCATAATCGGTCTTCAACCGCGCCCCGGCGACCCGGGTGATACGGCGTGACGAGACAGAGGCGTCAACCCGCTGGTTGAACTCGCTCTGACCGTCGACGATCGAAATCCCCAGATCGTTGTTCGCGCCACCGTCATACCCGCCGTCGGCGATGATCTGGGTCAACTGGCCATAGCGGTCAGCGAGATCCGCGCGTTCCTGCGTGGTGAAACGACGATCGGCGCCATAGCGTGCTTCCAGCTGCACGAGCTCGTAATATTCGGACTTGAGCTGCGCGCCGGTGCGCTGGTCGATAGCGCCCGAACGGACATCGGTATCGATCCGGCTTTCGAACTGCGCGCGCTGGGTGGCGAGCGGGGTCCGGCCGAGAGACCATTGCGCCTCGAGCGATCCGGTCGCTCCCGTGCGATCGCCAAACAGTGCGCCAAAGATGGAGTTCAACCGGTCCTGCTGGCGCGATGGCTGCTGGTCATTGGTCGTGTTGGTCTGCGCGATCGCAGTCGTGCCGGAGAGCATCAAGGCAGCAGCGGCAGTAGCGGTGTAAAATGACTTCATCTGGGCAATCCTTATCGGTTAACTGACGCATTACGTGCGACCAACCGAAAGGGTTGCGGTGACGGCGAGGCGGGCTGCAGCCAGATTTCAGCCGGCGAGACCGGCCTTCAGCCTGTCAATGACGGCATCCTGCGAGGTGACCAGCGCAAGAACATGGCTGCGGGTCTGGTCGATCTGCGCCGAGCCGCCGGGTTTGACGTCGCCCGCTGCCTCCCTCTGGAGACGGGAGACATACATGACCTCCAGATCGCCAAGCAGCTGGCTCAATTCGCGGCGCGGCGCGTCAAGCGCACTGATACGGGTCTGTGCCACCGACCAGGCTTCGCTGCCCACCACCGCGCCTTTGGCAGCTTCGGTTGCCTGTTGTGCCGCCGAGCGGGCCACGGCGAAATCGGCTTCGGCCTTGTCGGCGCGCGCCAGAAGCGCAGTCAGGTCACGCGCCAGTGCCGGGTCGGTGATGGATTCGATCGCTGGCGGCGGCGCCTTCGCTTCCGCCTGCCGGTCGCGCAGCTCGACATCACGGCGTGCCAGCGACGGGCGGCCCTCCATTGGTTCAAGGCACCCCCCCAGCAAAGCCGTCAAAGCCAAAGCCATGGAATAAAGTGAAGCCGAAGCGAAGTTTTTCATGTTGCAAGGCTCTACGGTAGGCTAGGGCCTCTCGCAATGCTTATGGCCCGGTTCTTCAGACGGGCTGAAGGGCGAGCGGGCGGGAATTGTCTGGTGTGAAACGGCCAAAAAAGCCGCGGTCACGGTTGACAGCCCCGGCAGTTTCACCTAACGGGCATGGCTTTCCGGCGCGGGACATCCCGTCGCAGGGCAGCGTTTTTCACTCTGCTGATTCGGTTCTGGCAACAGACGGGTCAAAGGCTTGGATTTCGCAATTTGCGTGCCCGGAACCGATTGAAGCAAACAGAAACGAGACAACCCATGTTCGCTATCGTGCGCACAGGCGGCAAGCAGTATCGCGTTGCAGCCGGAGATAAAATCGCAGTGGAAAAGCTGGCCGGAGAGGCTGGCGACGTCATCGCGCTGAGTGACATTCTGCTCGCCGGTGACGGTGGCGAATCGAAGGATCTGGCCGGTGTGGTCGTTTCTGCCGAGATCATCGCGCAGGCCAAGGCCGACAAGGTCGTGGTCTTCAAGAAGAAGCGTCGCCACAACTATCGCCGCAAGATCGGCCATCGCCAGCAGCACACGATCCTGCGCATCCTGGGCGTGGGCGAGGCTGTAAAGGCTGCGCCGAAGAAGGCCGCCGCGAAGACCGAAGCACCGGTGGAAGCCGCTGCTGCCCCGGTCGCAGACGCACCCGCCGCAGAGGCTGCTCCCAAGAAGGCTCCGGCCAAGAAGGCAGCACCGAAGAAGGCCGCCGCCAAGCCCGAAGCCGATTCGTCGGCCGACAACGCCTGATAGCGCGCGCACAAGGAGTTTTGAAAAATGGCACATAAGAAAGCTGGCGGTTCGTCGCGCAACGGTCGTGATTCCGCAGGTCGCCGTCTTGGCGTGAAGAAGTTCGGCGGCGAGCCGGTGATTGGTGGAAACATCATTATCCGTCAGCGCGGAACCAAGGTCTATGCCGGTGCCAATGTCGGCATGGGCAAGGACCACACGCTGTTTGCGTTGACCGAAGGCCAGGTGAAGTTTCACGCCGGCCGCCTTGGCCGCAAATATGTATCGGTAGTCGCCCCGGCGATGGCCGAAGCGGCCGAATAACGGACGATCGATGACGGGTCGTCCTCCTCAAGGGACACCCCATCGCCGGCCTGAAAACCGGCAGAAATGACAGGGAGATGGGGTCCGTCCCATCTCCCTTTTTTTGTTTCCCTGTCACGGCACTGACTCTGCTCTGTCACGTTTAGCTGGCAAAGCATTTGGTATCACAGGAGAGATATAATGTTCGCAAGGACGCAAAGATTGTTGCTGCGGCCGGTCTGGCCGGAGGATGCCGAAAATCTGTTCTCGGCGCTGAATGATCAGGGCATCGTCTGCAACCTCGCTCGCGCTCCCTGGCCCTATTCGCGCGATGATGCGCATGCGTTCGCCGCCCGGGCCCAGGATCCGCTCTATCCCCACTTTCTGCTGACACTGCCGGGCGACGCCGGGCAGACGCTTGTCGGCAGCTGCGGCCTTGGCAATCACGATGGCGAAGCCGAGCTTGGCTACTGGATCGCGCGCGAGCACTGGGGGAAGGGCTTTGCCACCGAGGCGGCTCGGGCGGTGATCGCCAACGCCTGGATGCTCGGCCACCGCAAGCTGATCGGCAGCCACTATATCGACAATCCCGCATCGGGCGCAGTGTTGCGGCGGCTGGGATTCAAACCCACTGGCGTCATCCGCCCACGGTTCAGCGCCGGTCGCGGCTCCGAAGCGATGGCGCAGGAGTACACGCTGGAAAGCGATATGGTGGACGTCGAGCGACCGCTTGCGGCTTGAGAAACCGATCTCTCCCCTCCCGCAAGCAGGAGGGGAGACATGATCCCTTATTTCTTCAGAACGAAGCAGGCCTGTCCGGACCGAGCGACGCTGTCGCAGGCCTTTTTGGCGTCTGTCTGGCTGGCGAAAGGGCCCACCTGCAATTTCGTGATCGTGCCGGCCTTGACCAGATAGGGTTGCAGGCCGGTCAGCGCCGCATTCTGGCGCTCTAGCCCCGACCATAAGGTCCGTGCGCGGCCTTCCTCACTGAAAGCGCCGAGCTGAATGCGCCAGTCGCCGCTTGCGGCCGCCGCAGGTGCGATGCTGGCAGCAGCCATGGTGGGTGCCGGTGCCGGAGCACGCTGGGCAGGCGCGGCCGGCGGCGGTGGCGAGGCAGTCGTTGGCGCCGTTGGCACCGACGTTGGCGCCGATGGTGTTCCCATCGTGGCAAAATCGACGCCCGCGCTTGCGGCGGTGCTCGTCGGGCTGGATGCTACGGGCGGATTCGCCAAGCCGGTGGCATTCGAAGGCGGCAGGCTGGTCGTCTGAATCGTCGACGGCGGTGCCGATGTCGATGCCGAACCCGAAACACGCGGGGCCGCAGCCAGGGGTGGGGCCTTGGCGCCTGCATTCGCGGCGGTTTTGGTTGCGGCACTCGAGGTTGCGCCGGTGGCAGAATCACCCACCAGACCACCGGCGACACTTGCCAGGCGCCGACGCTCGGACGTTGCTTCGCGTTCCAGCTCTGCGGCCAGCTGCGTGCCCTTGGTCCGGTCGGCCAGCGGAATGTATTTGTCCATCGTTGCCAGGCTGCGCGATGCCTGAGGCAGGCCCTGGGCAGAGGCGCGGGTCATCAGCGCATAGGCACGCACCCAGTCCTTCTCCGCGATGTCGCCGTTGAACATCGCCGTGCCCAACACGTACTGCGCGCGCGGTTCGCCCCGTACGGACGATGCGCGGATATAGGGCATCGCCTCGTCGCGGCGGTTGTCCTGGAACAGCACCAGTCCGTAATTGTCTGCCGCCTGGACATGGCCCTTGTCGGCCGCCTTCTTGTACCAGCTTTCCGCCAGCTTCAGATCCATCGGCACACCCCGGCCCAGCTTGTAGGCCTGGCCAAGGTTGAACTGGGCATCGGCATCGCCACCGGCGGCAGGATCGCGCCATTCGGCGACCGCGCGGTCAAACTCGCCGCGCTCCCACGCGTCCACCCCTGCCTTGACGTCCGCCAGGGCCGGCGAGGCCATGCCCATCGCGATCAGCCCGGCTGCCATCATCAGACGGCTGCGCGAAAATTTTGTCGAATGTGCCATGCGGGTCTTTCTCCATCGCATATGGTAAAGCCTGGGTCCGGCCATGTCTGGCCGGGTCTGCGCGGCAGGCAGGTCCTGCCGGTAATTACATGCGTAAATCGCTATAGCTAACGACACGTTAGCAAAGCGTTGATGCCGCAATCAATATGCATGCAGAGCGCTAGCCAGCGCGGCTGTCCATATCCGGCACAGTGCAGCGTTAACCCAAAATTAGCCTGCTTGAGCGCATTTTCCACCCGATCGATTGGACCGAACAGGGGGTTTGAGTGCGCGTACTCGCTTTGGCATCTCAAAAAGGAGGATCCGGCAAGACAACCCTTTCGGGTCATCTCGCCGTGCAGGCGCAGCTTGCAGGCGACGGCCCGGTCGTGCTGATCGACATCGATCCACAGGGTTCGCTCGCCGATTGGTGGAACGAGCGCGAGCCGGAATATCCGGCGTTTGCACAGACCACCGTCGCCCGGCTGCCGGCAGACCTTTCGATCCTGCGCCAGCAGGGCTTCAAGCTGGCGGTGATCGATACGCCGCCTGCCATCACCATGGCGATCCAGTCGGTGATTTCGGTCGCAGAACTGATCGTGGTGCCGACCCGGCCCAGCCCGCACGATCTGCGCGCCGTGGGCGCGACGGTCGATCTGTGCGAACGCGCAGGCAAGCCGCTGATCTTTGTCGTCAACGCCGCCACGCCCAAAGCAAGGATCACCTCGGAAGCCGCGGTGGCATTGTCGCAGCACGGCACCGTCGCGCCGACGACGCTGCATCACCGCACCGACTTTGCCGCTTCGATGATCGATGGCCGTACCGTGATGGAGGTCGACCCCAACGGCAAATCCGCAGGCGAAGTCCGCGCGCTGTGGACCTACATTTCCGACAGGCTCGAAAAGAACTTCCGACGCACGGTGTTCGCCGTACCCAACGCGCCCGTGATCCCCGGCTCGATCCGCCCGATGGGCGGCTTCGGTCGCCGCGTGGCTGGATCGTAGGCGTAGCGAGGGCAAGGATGAGCTTTATGGCCGAACCCAAACCAATCGCATCGCTTTCGTCAGGACTGCTGGCACGCAAGGGCGCGGCGCGTCCCGCCATGCGGCGCCAGGGACTGGGCATGGGCGGCATGATGTCGCATCCGATGCCCGAAGGCGAGTTCATCGCTCAGGATGATCTGGGCTGGAACGACATGGGCTACGACGTCGATCCCGCACATGACGAGCATGCGCCCGATTATGGCAACCTGCTGGCGGGCGCCATACCCGATGCCTTGCCGACCGAGAGCAAGGCTGTCGCAGCCGATCCAGCGCCAGAGCCGGTGGTGCCCGATGTGGTGCGGCAGCAGGCCGAGATCGCCGAGCGGATGGCAGAGCCATATGCAGAACCGGTGGCAAAGCCCAGCCCGGAACCCGAACCGCCTGCGGTCGTGGACGAAGAACCCGTCCCGGTGCGCAAGCGCAAGGTCGTCGCTCCTGTCGCCATGCCTGCCGATATGCCGGTGGTGGCGGTTCCGCAGGGGCGGCGCGCAGCCTTCACGCTGCGGCTTGATAGCGAGCGGCATCTCAAGCTGCGACTGGCGAGCGCGGTCACCGGCCAGTCGGCGCAAGCCCTGGTGACGGCGGCACTTGACGAATTGTTAACCAAAATACCCGAAATAGAGGACCTGGCTGGTCGCGTACCGCGGTCGGCAGAGCGTTGAAACGTTGAGCGGATCGGGCCGGGCAATGAGGGGAATGGCTATGACGAGCGGAGCGAAGATGAACAGGGCACTGATGTTGAAGCTGGCAGCGTCGACCATATTGGTCGGCAGCGTGCTGGTGAGTTGCTCGGCCAGCTCCGGGGGCGGGCGACCGCAGACCCTGTCCAGCAACGCGCAAAAGGCGCTCGACACTGGCAAGCCCGAAAAGGCGCTGGCGCAAGCGGAAGCCGCCGTTGTTCTCAACCCTCGCAATCCCGATCTGCGCCGCACGCTCGCGCATGCCTATCTCGCCAACGGTCGTTTCGCCTCTGCCCGGCAGAGCCTCGATGACGCGCTGGCGCTGGGCGACCAGAGCGCGCGCACCGTGATCAGCCTTGCATTGATGCATGTCGCCGAAGGTCGCGGCCAGGCGGCACAGGCGCTGTTGCGCGACAACCGCGAAATCATTCCCGCTGGCGACTACGGCCTGGCGATGGCCTTGGCCGGTGACACGAAACTGGGTGTCGATGTGCTGGTCGATCAGGTCCGGAGCGGCGAGAATTCCGCCAAGGTCCGTCAGAATCTGGCCTTCGCCTATGCGCTCGACGGGCGCTGGCGAGAGGCGCAGGTGATGGTCGGGCAGGACCTCGATCCTCAGATCGCGCAGGACCGCATCGCCGAATGGGCGCGGATCGCGCATCCGCAGGCGCATGTGCAGCGCGTCGCATCCGTGCTCGGCGTGAGCCCCGTGGACTTTGATCCCGGCCAACCCGTCCGGCTGGCACTGGTCAACTCGCCTTCGATGGCAGAAACCGCCACGCAGATCGGCCAGCAGGCGATGGCTGCGGCTGTCTCGCCCGTTGCCGGCCCGATCGAACTTCCTGCAGTGCAGGACGCGCCGATGGAGCTCGCCGGGATCGAAGCATCGCCAGCACCGGTCTATGCCGAGGCGGCGCCTGTTGCCGCTGTCCCCGCTGCCGAGCAGCCGCGGGCCATGCTGGCTCCGCTGATGGTGGTGCGCGAAATCGTGCAGCCGCTGCCGGGGAACTATCATGCCAAGCCGGTGCGCAAGACGCGGCCGGTCCAGGTCGCATCGCGCCAACCGATCGTCGAGCGCGAAGGGGTTGGAGCCTTGAAAAAGGCTGCCGCGCCCCGGCAGGCCGCGGCGCCGCGCCAGACGGCCGCACCAGCCGTGTTCCAGAAAGCGAGCTTCGCTCCGGTCAGCGGCGGCACCTATGCCGTGCAGCTCGGCGTGTTCTCGAACCCTGAAAATGCCAACCGGGCGTGGGCCACGTACAGCACCCGGCACAAGGATCTCGCGACGTTCTCAAAAGCGGCGGTGTCCACCACCGTCGGCGGCCGTGTACTTCACCGGCTGACCGCCAACGGCTTTGGCGACGAAGCGAGCGCGCGATCGATGTGCGCCAAGGTTCGCGCTGCCGGCGGCGAGTGCATCATTGCGCGCTCCGCTCCGTCCAAGCCGAGCGGCACTCAGATCGCCGCTCGTCGCTGACGGCGATATCGCGAATCGCGGAACTCCGCCCAGCCTGAGCGAAGGGTGTCAAACGCAGAAGCGTTGGACGCTCAAGCCTTCACCAGTCCGATTTCCACCAGACGTTCGTGCAGATAATCGTCTGCGAGGATCGCCTCTGGATAGCGATTGGGTTGCTCGGCGCTGATGCAGCCTTCGAGCGTGCGGATCGGGAAGTCCGAGCGAAGGTGGAGGAAGAACGGCATCGAATAGCGGCTGTATTTCGCGCGATCGCCCGCCGGGTTGCGCACGCGGTGCGTGGTCGAGGGCAGCGCATGATTGGTCAGCCGCTGCAGCATGTCGCCGACATTGACCACCAGAGCGCCTTCGGGTGGACGCATGTCGATCCACGATCCATCGCGCGCCAGCACCTCGAGCCCGCCTTCTTCCGCGCCCAGTAACAGCGTGATCAGGTTGATGTCCTCGTGGGCGCCCGCGCGAATCGCGCCTTCAGCGCCTTGGGCAGCGTCCATCGGCGGGTAATGCAGCAGCCGCAGGATCGAGTTGCCCTCGTGCACCGCGGGCAGGAACCAGTCGGCATCGAGCCCGAGATATACCGCGATTCGCGACAGGATGATGTTGCCCACCCGGTCGAACTCGGCGAACAGCGGCTCGAAGGTTTGGCGGAAGCCTTCTGGCCGATCGGGCCAGACATTGTGCGGCATGGTGTGCGCAATCGGGCTGGCGGGATCGACCTCGCGCCCGACATGCCAGAATTCCTTGAGATCGTGCGCCTTGGCGTCCTTGGCGATCTCGGTGCCAAACGGGGTATAGCCGCGCTGGCCACCGGCCTCGGCGTTGTAATAACGGCGCTTTTCTTCGGTCGGCAGCGCAAAGAACGCTTCAGTCTGCTCCCAGCCCCTGCGGACCAGCGCGGGATCGAGCCCGTGATCCTTGATCATCGCAAAGCCATAGGTCGAAAAGCTGTCGCCCAGCTTTTGCGCCAGCGCGGCGGGTTCATCGGTGAGCGAGAGAATGGGCAGTTGTATCATGGTGCGGTCCGCAATAGCTGAGTCTGGGAGAATATCCGCCTCATGTAGGCGCACGAACGGGAAAAATCATGACCCAATATTGGCTGATGAAGTCGGAGCCCGACGAATATGGCTGGAACGATCTGGTCAAGGCGGGCGAGGGCACTTGGGATGGGGTGCGCAACGCGCAGGCATCGAACAACCTTAAGGCGATGCAGGTCGGAGATCTGGCGCTGTTCTATCATTCGCGAACCGGGCTCGAGGCGGTGGGGGTGATGGAGATCAGCGCCGCCGCGTTCCCTGACCCCAAGGATGAAACCGGGCGCTGGGTCGCGGTCAAGGTCAGGCCGGTGCACCCGCTCAAGAAGCGGGTGTCGCTGAAAGCGATGAAGGCACGTCCTGCGCTTGCCGACATGGCGATGCTGCGCCAGTCACGGCTGTCGGTCGCAGAGCTGAGCGCGGACGACTGGGGAGAAATCCTGAAGATGGCAGGGAACGGATCAGCGGCGCCTGCGTAATTTGCCTTGAAGCCGGGGATGAGCCCCCGCAGACATTTCAAGGAGACACATTATGGGTGAATTTCAGGACAAAGCCAAAGGCGCCGGTAACAACCTTGCTGGCAAGATCAAGGAAGGCATCGGTGCAGCCACCGATAACCACAGCCTGGAAGCCGAAGGCAAGGCGCAGCAGCTCAAGGGCGATGCGCAGAACCTCAAGGGTGACGTGAAGGGTGCGTTGGGCGACAAGGCCTGATTGCTTCCTGATCTGAACTGATCAAACGAAAAACCGGCCCTCTTCGCTAGCAGGAGGGCCGGTTTTTTTGTGTGCTGACCAAAGGGCTCCTTTCATGTTCCCCCGCGAAGGCGGGGGTCCATCTCCCGAGCGAGCACCCGGTCCAACGGTCAGAAGATGGGCCCCTGCCTGCGCAGGGGACCATGCTAGCCGGGGAATCTACTTCCCCCGCAATCCGCTCACCGTCGCGCCGCTGGCGGCGATGTTCTCGATCTCGGTCTTCAGATGCAGCAGCTTGAGCCCAGGCTGCTCAAGTGCTTGCGCCAGCGCGGGCGCGAAGCCCTCGGTGCGTTCGACCGTCGCCGCCCAGCCCCCATAAGCCCGAGCGAGCGCGGCGAAGTCCGGGTTCTTCAACGTCGTCGCGGACAACCGCGCGGGATATTCGCGCTCCTGGTGCATGCGGATGGTGCCGTACGCGCCGTTGTCGATCACGATCACCAGCAGGTCGGCGTCATACTGCACTGCGGTCGCCAGCTCCTGCCCGTTCATCAGAAAGTCGCCATCGCCCGCAATCGCCACGACCTTGCGGTCCTTGAGGCGCAGCGCGGCAGCGACCGCGGCAGGCACGCCATAGCCCATCGCGCCCGCAGTCGGGGCGAGCTGCGAGGGCTTGGCACCATAATGCCAATAGCGATGCCACCAGCCCGAAAAGTTGCCCGCGCCGTTGCAGATTACGGTATCGGCGGGCATGGCCTCGCGCATCGCGCGTACGCACTGGCCGAGGTCGAGCGTCACGCCGGTTGGCTGAGGATCGGACCACGCCAGCCATTCGGCGTGCGCCTGCGCCCCCGTCTCGAACCGCACCGCGTCCTCGTCCCACAACGCCGCGGCCTCGGCGAACTCGTCCATATCGGCGCACAATGGCAGGTCGGTGCGGTAGACGCGGCCCAGCTCATTGGGGTCGGGGTGGACATGGACCAGCAGCTGGCCGGGATGCTCGGGGGTGATCAGCGTGTAGCCGTCGGTGGTCGCCTCGCCCAGCCGCGCGCCGACCGCGAGGATCAGGTCGGCGGACTTGACGCGCGCCACCAGTTTCGGGTTCGGCCCATAGCCCAGGTTGCCCGCCCACACCGGCGAGCCATTGTCGAATGCATCCTGCTGGCGGAAAGCGCAGGCGACCGGCAGCCCGATCCGCTCGGCAAACTCCTGGAAGTTGGCGCGCGAGGCCGGGCTCCAGTCGGCACCGCCGATGATCGCGATCGGGGTGCTCGCCCCCTCGAGCATCTCCATCAGCACCGCAAAGCCGTTGTGGCACACCGGCTGGACGGGGCGGGTGACGCGGGGGCGATCGGCGACCTCGACCATGTCCGTGAGCATGTCTTCGGGCAAAGCGAGCACCACCGGGCCGGGACGGCCCGAGATCGAGACCGACCAGGCGCGCGCGACATATTCGGGGATGCGCGCGGCATCGTCGATCCGCGCCACCCATTTGCACAGGGGCGCGAACATCGCCTGGAAGTCGACCTCCTGAAAGCCCTCGCGGTCGCGCATCCCGCGGTCGACATCGCCGATGAACAGGATCATCGGCTTGCTGTCCTGCATCGCCACATGCACCCCGATGCTGGCGTTGGTCGCGCCGGGGCCGCGGGTGACGAAGGCGACGCCGGGCCGCCCGGTCATCGTGCCATCGGCGCACGCCATGAACGCGACCCCGCCTTCCTGACGGCACACCACGGTTTCGATTTCGGGGACATCGTGCAGCGCATCGAGCACCGCGAGAAAGCTTTCGCCCGGCACCGTGAAGATCCGGTCGCAGCCCTGCGCCACCAGCTGATCGACCAAAACGCGTCCGCCGGTGCGGGGGGATGGGATGGTCATGGCGTCGATCCTCTGCCTTGATGTGTGGTCGCGGCGATTGGCGTGGCCGCAGGATTAGCCTCGAACGGCTAACGGGCAGGCCGACATCGTGTCAACACCGCGCTCGGGCTCTAGAAACCGTACACCAGGGTCAATCGGCTGGTCGTATCGGTCGGTGCACGCCCCAGCGCCGGGGTTGATTCATATTGCACGGTATAGGACAGCCGCGCCTTCAGTTTGCCGATCAACTGGCTGTCGAGCGCCGCGACAGAGAACAGCGTGCTGCGCTGCTCATCGACATAGGCGCTGGCGGCTTCGCTGAGCTGGATTGTCGGGGTGATCCTGAGCTTGATATCGACCGAGGCGAGACCGGCAACAACCGATTCGTCCATCCCCGTCACGAGCTGGGTGAAACGCCAGGCGGGACCGGCCTTGACGCTGAGCTTGGCATTTTCGCCGGTGAGGATGCTGTAGCCTACACCGCCCGAGACGCTGTAGCGCGAATGGAAGCCCTGGAATCGGTCTTGCTCGAATTGGCCCAGGCCATAGACATAGCCGCGCTCGTTGAACTTGTAGTTGGGCTCGGCGCTGAAGCGGTATTGCTCTCGCACCACGACATCGTTGGTTTCCTGATAGTCCGCGCGGCCGAGCAGGCCGACGCGCCAGTCCTCGCCTTCGGCCGTGAGCTTGAGCCCCGCGGCCAGCCCCATTCCAGGCGCATTGCCCGTGCTGGTGAAGGCACCGAGTTCGCCTTCGCCGCTCCATTTGACATCCGCCGCTGCAGGTTCTTCAGCGGCGGCGGGAGGGGCGGGCACGGCCGCCTGCGCGACAACGACCGGAACCGGGACCGGAGCCGGCGGCGGAATCGCCGTTGCCTGCTGGCTCGACGAATCGGTGCGAAAGGCAGCAACCTGTGCATCGATGGCTTCGGCAGATTGCGGATGCGCCTGCTTGGCATAGCGCAACACGGCATCCAGCCCTGCTCTGTCTCCGGAGCGCAACGCGGTATCGATCAGCTTGCTCACGCCATCGGGGACCTGCGCAAATGCGGGCTGAGCGACGAGCAGCATGGCGACGAATGCACCGGGCAAGGCACGGCTTGCGGTCAGGTCTGGCCTCCCCAATCGGATGGAAACAAGGACTTACACTAGATCAGTGGGCGAAACTCTTCCACCACCGCGCGGTACAACCGTCGCTTGAATGGCACGATCAGTCCCTCCAGCGTCTCGGCCGCGGTCCAGCGCCAGGCGCGGAACTCCTGATGATCGGTCTCGATGTTGATATCGTCGTCGGTCCCCATGAAGCGCATCAGGAACCAGAACTGACGCTGGCCGCGGTATCGGCCGCCCCACATCCGGCCCATCAGATCCGCGGGCAGATCATACAGATGCTCTTCGCGCGAACGCGCGATGACCTCGACCAGATGTGGCGCAATGCCGGTTTCTTCTCCCAGTTCGCGATAGGCGGCCTGTTCGGGCTCTTCGCCGGGGTCGATCCCGCCCTGCGGCATCTGCCAGGCATCGGCGCTGTTATCGAGCCGCTGGCCAACGAAAACCTTGCCGTCATTGTTGACCAGCATGATGCCCGCGCAGGGACGATAGGGAAGACTGTCAAATTCGCTCATGCCGCCCGCCTTAGCGGTCAGCGGGCATCAAAGGCAATTGAACAATCGCCACCAGCAGCTTGCGTGCGGCAAAACGCGATGGAGCGAAACCGACTCATCACCACTTTGGCCGCATCATCGCTGATCGGTTCGCCGCCCGGGGCAAAGCCTTCGCCGAGCTCCGCATATTGCAGCACGACGACATTTTGCGCATCCCGCAGCAGCAACGCCAGAAACTGCTCACCCCGGCCGGACACAGCGCCCGGATAGCCGCTGACGGCGGTTGACCCGCATCCGTTCGAGGACAGATTGTATTCGGTGCCGTCTGCCATCCGGCCACTGTCGATCACGCGGGAAAAATTGGTGGTCTGGCATCCCTGGCTCGAGTTGAAGAATCGCGCCTGCATCTCTGCGGTGGACAGGGGGGCCGCGCCAGCGCCACTGAACGCCGACAGCGTGATCATCTGCGCCCAGTTCTCCACCGTCGCGCCTTCAGGCACGAACTCCAGGATTTTCTGCCGCTCGTTCTGCGCCTCGTAGACAGGCTCGAACGTCCCGAACAGCCAGAAGGAAAGCGTGCGGTCGAACACGGGCGCGGCAAAGCGACAGCAACGCTTCTGGATCTGTTGCGCGCTTCTGACGATACTCCCCCGCGATACCGGCAAAATCTGCCTTCTCGCGAACCTTGGGCTCAGATTGCGCGGCCAGCGGCGCAGTCGGCAGCGCCAGCGTGAGCAGCAATCCAGCCGACAGGGCCTTCCCGAAACCGCGTGCGCTCACAGCGCCAGCATCGCTTTCATCCCGCGGAAGATCGCATCGCAATCGTCCTGCGCCGAGGGGATGCCCTTGCGCAGGCAGATGAAGCCGTGGATCGTGCCGCGCATCTCCATAAAGGTAACATCGACCCCCGCCTGGATCGCGCGTGCTGCGAAATCGCGGCCCTGATCGCGCAGCGGATCGAGTCCTGCGGTGACCAGCAGCGTGGGTGGCAGGCTGGAAAGATCGCCGTTGATGCAGTCGTTCCGCAGATCACCGGGAACGCCGGCATACCGTTCGCCGAACCAGTTCATCGTATCGGCAGTGAGGAGATAACCCTCGGCAAATTCGGTGAACGAGCCGCTGGTTTGTGTCGAATCGACCACGGGATACAGCGGAGCCTGGGCAATTACCGGAACCGCGGCGGGCTTGGCGATCAACGCCTGGGTGGTGACGATCGCAAGGTTGCCGCCCGCGCTGTCGCCGGTGAAAACCAGCCCGGTGATGTCGAGGCCCAGGGCCTCGCCGTTATCCGCCAGCCAGCGTGCTGCGGCCTCGCAATCGTCCGTTGCTGCAGGGAAGGGGTGTTCGGGCGCAAGGCGATAATCCACCGCCACCACCGGCAGATCCATCTTCGCCGCTAACTCGGTGCAATAGGGGTGATGCGTATCCAGATCGCCGATGACGAAGCCACCGCCGTGGAAGAACATGATCGCAGGGCCCGGCTCGCGGCTTTCGCGCGCGTCATAATAGCGCAGGCCGATATCGCCAGCGGGGCCCGGGCAGGTCAGGTCGCGCACGATCGCAAGGTCGGTGGGCTCGGCATCGGCGAGAAAACGCATCATGCGATAGGCTTCGCGTGCATCGGCCGGGCTCAGCTCGTTCATCGGCGGAGTGCCCGATGCGGACAGCATGGCCAGCAGCATCGCGACGTCGGGCCGAACGAACGGGCCTGTCGGTGCGTCGGCATCGCGCTGCAGTTCGATGGTGTCGCTCATCGGTATCATCCTCTCTGGTGTGTTTAACCGGGAGGTTAACGCCTCGGGTGCAACCGGTCCATCGCCAAAATTCGCGGGATAAGCGCATGCCGATCCGCACCAAATCGGTGCATGCCGGCTGTGTCGAGCCGCGGTTGCGCAACGCCGGGTCTCAGCGCTGGGTCGACAAGGGTTTTGTAGAGAAAACCGACGATCTGGTCACCGCGATGAATGCCGCGACCCCGATCGGGAGACTCGCCCGGCCTGAAGATATTGCCGGCGCGATCTTTTGCCGCGCCAGCGAAGACGCGAGTCAGGTTGCAGGTTCGGAGCTGGTGGTCGACGGCGGGTAGGCCGCGCGATAGCGCATGGGTTCACGCGACGGAGCGCGGTAGCCTTTCGCATGTCGAGGGCGCGCACGGGATGACGTGGCGTCACCGCGTGCGCGCGCAGGATCAATCTTCGGCAGGGCTCGACTGCAGCTGGACGTAGTTTTCGATGCCCATCCGCGCGATCAGGTCGAACTGCGCCTCGAGCGTGTCGACATGCTCTTCCTCGCTGTTGAGGATATAGGCGAGCAGGTCGCGGCTGCCGAAATCGCGGACGCTTTCGCAATAGGCGATCGCTTCCTTGAGCATGGGAATGGCCTCGTTCTCCAGCGCGAGATCGGCCTTGAGGATCTCCTCGACCGTCTCGCCGATCTTGAGCCGACCGAGCAGCTGGAAATTGGGCAGGCCATCGAGGAACAGGATGCGGTCCGCCAGTTTGTCGGCGTGCTTCATCTCGTCGATGGATTCTTCGTACTCGAACTTGGCGAGCTTCTTGATGCCCCAGCTCTGCAGCATCTTGGCGTGCAGGAAATACTGGTTGATCGCGGTCAGCTCGTTCTTGAGCGCGTCGTTGAGAAATTCGATGACCTTGGGGTCGCCCTTCATGATGATGCTCCTGGTTCACCTGGCCCGCTTCACGGGACCGGGTGCGTTTAAATCAGGCGCGTATCATACCAACTAAACCGCCAAATGGAAAGCGGTGCAGTGCGGGAAATATTTGATTTTTAAAGAGATTTTTGCAGGCTACTGCTAGGCGGTCGCAGTTTCCCGAGTGATAATGCTTTGCGCAAACGAAAGGCACTGGCCGCACTTGGGACGCCGACCAAGGCGGGCGTAAACCTCTGAAGGACGGCCCGCGCCATCGCGCAATGCGTCTTTCAGATCCTGTTCGCGAATCGCGTTGCAGATGCAAACAACCATGCGTCTCTCCTGTTGAAGCAGGAATAGCGATAATGAGAACGCATCGCAACAGACTTTTTGCGAATTTATCGCAACCGCATCGGTTGCACCTTTCGCCGGGCGAGCGAACGCCACAGCCATTCGGCAGGCCCGAAGCGAAACCGTTCTAGCCAGGGCTTGGACCACAGCAGCATGATTCCCCACGCGCCAAGAACAAACACCATCGCGGTTACCCTGTCGATTTGGCCGAACAGCCCAAGGCCCCAACCATAGAAAATGAAGGTCATGACAAGGGTCGTGCCGAGATAGTTGCTGAAGGCCGCGCGCCCGGTTGCAGCGACCCGGACGATCAATGCGCTGTCCTGGTTGCGCACGATCAGCCACAGCAAGGCTGCAGCCCAGCCGACGGTGAGCACAACCCGGAAAGGGAAGGAGAAGGCGAAGAACGCGCCAAAGGCGATCATGGTATCGAAATCGCTGACGATCACCCAGGCGGCCAGCGCGATCATGGGGCCGATCCCGATGGCAAAGGCACGGCGTGCAATCCTGGCGTACATTTCAGGCGCCCATAGCCCGAGGATGAAGCCGCTCTTCAGCATCGCCATGCCCAGCACCATCATGCCCAGCGTGTCGAGCGTGAACAGCAGCAGCGCATTGACCAGCGAGGAGGGGAAGGTCGACAGGTTGTCCGCGAAAATCGCGGACCAGCCGCCCTTGTACAATGCCAGGTCACGAGCGATGTCCGACGACCCCGGCTTGCCGAAGCTGGCGAGCATCTTGCGCGTGCTCTCGATCGTGGCCGCGTCTGCGCCCGCTGCCAGTCCCTGGACCGACTGCCACCAGCTTCCTGCGACCATGAGGCATGCAATCAGGAAATAAAGCGAGAACAGGATGATCGCCCAACGGACAAGCTGCCGGATATCCTTCTGGACAAAATACAGTGCCAACGTCCCGCTGATTGCATAGGGGACCAGAATGTCGCCCCACCAAAGGATGATGTAATGCGCGGCCCCGATCACGAATAGCCACGCCATGCGGTTGAGGTGGACCGATCTGCCGTTCTGGCCCGAAGCGTCGGCGCGCTGAATGACCAGCAGCATGCTCGCGCCGAACAGGACGCTGAACAGTCCGCGCATCTTGCCATCGAACAGCACGAAATTGGACGCCCATACGCCGATGTTGAAGGGGGCGGTTCCGCCCCATGCGGCCGGGTTGACATACGCGGCTCCCGGCATCGAAAACCCGATGATGTTGAGCAGGAGTATGCCCATCACGCCGAAGCCGCGCATGGCATCGAGTGAAAGGTGTCTGTCGGCATTCTGCATCACACGTGCCCCCGCGACGGCCCCTGCAACCATATCGGCGTTCAAGGACCATGATCCGACCCGAAACAGCATAGTTGCAGCGGGAATGCCAGCGGTTCCCGCCGCGGGCGCAGGCGCCCGTCACCTTCTGGCATGGCGCTGCCGCCTTATATGCAGCCAACTTGCCCGCGATTACGCTAAATGCGACAGGGGCTCGGGATTGACAAACAGACCAGTCGGTTTATTGAGGTGGTTGACCGACCGGTCGGATTAATACCCCACTTCGTCATGCGAGGGCCCAGATGGATCTGTCTTACTCGAATGCCGCGATCGAGCGGGCGCTGAGAAACTCGGCGGCATCGTCTGGCTTCAACCGCTGGAGCGGGATGCGCTTGCTGGCCGCAGGGGGCGGCCAAGTGTGCCTCGAGATTGATGTGCGCGAGGATCTGACCCAGCATCACGGCTTTGTTCACGGCGGGATTGTCGGTGCGCTCGCGGATACCGCCTGTTCCTGGGCGGCAGCAACCCTGGCGGGGGATGTCGTTACGGCAAGCTACACCATCCAGTTTCACGCCCCCGCGACATCGGCGCTGCTGCGTGCTCGTGCCAATGTCATCAAGCAGGGCCGTCGCAATGTTTCCGTCGAGGGACAGGTTTACTCCGTGGATTCCGGCGGGTTTGAGCGCCGTGTCGCCACAGCCTTGGCCTTGATCGCTGTGGTCCCTGCACCCGCTTCCACTTCCGCTGCGACGCGCGTGGCATCACGGACCACGCATGCTTGACGTCGAGAGTGCAGCTGTTAGACTGATTGGTCTATGATGCTTTTTGTCTCCAACGATGGCGTTGTGCGTTCCGCCGGCGCCGCAGACCCCAAGGCCGCGCTCGATATCCATCCAACCCGGCTGCGATTGCTGCAGGTGGCGACCCGCCTGTTCCAGCAGCGTGGGTATCATGCGGTCGGCCTCGCCGAAATCCTGGCATTGTCCGAGACGCCGAAAGGCTCGCTGTACCATCACTTTCCGGGTGGGAAGCCTGAACTCGCCGAGGCTTGTATCACGCGCATCGCCGCGAGCACGCTGGCCGCGCTCGATGAGGCATCTGCCAAAGGCACTGATATCATTGGGTTCTTGCGCCAGTTGGGCGAGGAGTCCTCGGCTTGGTTGGAGCGGACTGACTGGCGCGACGGCTCCCTGCTGGCGGTGATCGGTCAAGAGCAGGGCGGCGATGACAGCGCTTTGGCCGATGCGGTGCGCATTGCCTACCAGCGGATCGAAATGCGGCTGGCCAAATGGTTGATGCTGGAGGGTGTCGCGGTGGCACGCGCACGCGATATCGCCGCCACCATCATTGCCTCGCACGAGGGCGCCATGCTGCTCGCCCGCTGCCGCCGGGATACCACGCCCGTCGCTTTGGTCACCGATATGCTGTGTGCGATGGTCGATCGCGGATCGATTGGTGCACCAGCCGACTGAGTGGTTTAGCGCCAGACCGATCGGTCTGATGTCCACGGATCGGTCCATCGCGCGGAACATTCGCCGATATTATCGCTTGCAGCCTTGTGCGCACCGGGCATGTTGATGCCGGTTGCAGCACAAAGGCAGCAGTCAACTCGGGGAACAGTATAATGACCGACACCGTCCCAACGCGCCAAAGGATGCGGGCCAGCGATTTTCACCCCCATATCCTCGAGATTTTCGATGGGTATGTGCACGGGAAGCTCAGCAAACGCGAGTTTATCCGGCAGGCAGGGCGCTATGCGGCGGCGGGGGTGACTGGCCTAATGATCTACAACCAGCTGCGTCCCGACTACGCGCTGGCGCAGCAGGTGGCACCCGACGATCCGGGAATCGAGACGATGCGGGTCGAATACCCCAGTCCTGAGGGCCACGGCACGGTGCGAGGCCTGATGGCGCGGCCCAAGGGGGCGAAGGGCAAATTGCCGGCTGTTCTGGTGGTGCACGAGAACCGCGGGCTCAATCCGTACATCGAGGATGTCGTGCGCCGGCTCGCAAAAGCGGGGTATCTGGCGCTTGGACCGGACGGTCTAACGTCACTGGGCGGTTATCCGGGTACCGATGACGAGGGCCGCACGATGCAGGCCTCGCTCGATCCAGCCAAGCTGATGGAGGATTTCTTCGCCGGGTTCGAATTCCTGCGCGATCATGATGGTTCGACCGGCAAGGTTGGCGTCACAGGCTTCTGCTATGGCGGCGGCGTGTGCCATGCCCTGGCGGTCGCCTATCCCGATCTTGCCGCCGCCGCCCCGTTTTACGGGCGGCAGGCGCGAGCGGAGGAGGTGCCCAGCATCAGGGCGCCACTATTGATCCATTTTGCCGAGAACGACGAGCGGGTAAATGCGACGTGGCCTGCCTATGAGGCCGCCCTCAAGGCGAACGCCAAGCCGTATGCAGCCCACTTCTATCCGGGTACGTCGCATGGCTTCCACAACGATACCACGCCGCGATATGACGAACCGGCAGCAAAGCTGGCATGGGACCGGACGCTGGCGTTTTTCGAAAGCCACCTGCGCACCTAGACCGATCGGTCCATGGGTGTATCGAGGCTTTGGTCGGTCTCGCGCGCAACAGGCGACCGCACCCGGACATTATGTCACGTTGCCGTAACCGGCGTGCGGTCTTATACCCGATACAACTTGCGGGGATTGGGCATGCGAACCCGCAATGCCCAATTGCTGCCAGCCGTTAGCGGAAGGTCGCCCTGATGTTCGATGGTTTCGATGCACTGATGCTGGCGCGGATCCAGTTCGCCTTCACGGTGAGCTTCCACTTCATCTTCCCAGCGTTTTCGATCGGTCTGGCGAGCTACCTGGCCGTTCTGGAAGGGCTGTGGCTCAAGACCAACGACGACACCTATCTCGATCTGTTCAAATACTGGCGCAAGATCTTCGCGATCGCCTTTGCCATGGGCGTCGTTTCGGGGATCGTGATGTCGTACCAGTTCGGCACCAACTGGTCTGTCTATTCGGACAGAACCGGACCGATCCTCGGCCCGCTGATGGCCTATGAGGTGCTGACCGCGTTTTTCCTCGAGGCCGGGTTCCTGGGGGTCATGCTGTTCGGCATGGACAAGGTGGGGCGCAAGCTGCACTTCACCGCGACCTTGATGGTCGCGATCGGCACCTTCATTTCAGCCTTCTGGATCCTCAGCGTCAACAGCTGGATGCAGACGCCGACCGGCTATGAGATCGCTGCCAATGGCCAGTTCGTGCCCGCCGGAAGCTGGCTCGACATTATCTTCAATCCCAGCTTTCCCTATCGGCTGGTCCACACCGTGATGGCGGCCTATCTGACGACCGCGTTCGTCGTCGGTGCCGTCGGCGCCTATCACCTGCTCAACAACAAGACCGATGTGCGCGCGCGGCGGATGTTCTCGATGGCGATGTGGATGGCGGCCCTGGTCGCGCCGCTGCAGATTTTCGCGGGCGATATGCACGGTCTGAACACGCTCGAGCACCAGCCCGCCAAGGTCATGGCGATGGAAGGCCATTACGACAGTCACCCCGATGGTGCGCCCTTGATCCTGTTCGGAATCCCCAACAGCGCCGAGAAGCGTGTGGATTATTCCATCGAAATTCCAAAGGCTTCCTCGCTGATCCTTAAACATGATCTTAATGCGCCGCTGGCCGGACTTGATACCATTCCTGAAGATGAGCAGCCCCCGGTGGGTGTGGTGTTCTGGTCGTTCCGCATCATGGTGGGCATCGGTTTTGCGATGCTGGGGATCGGGTTGTTCAGCCTGCTTGCCAGGGTGCGCGGCCGTCTGTTCGACTGGCCGTGGTTGCACCGCGCGGCGATGGTGATGGGCCCCTCGGGCTTCGTCGCGGTGATCGCCGGCTGGGTGACGACCGAGGTCGGCCGCCAGCCCTACACGGTCTATGGCCTGCTGACGACGGCAGAGAGCGTCTCGCCGCTCGCGGCGCCTGCGGTGGGTGCATCATTGCTGGCTTTCGTGATCACCTACTTCATCATGTTTGGCGCCGGCACGCTGTATATCCTCAAGCTGATGAGCAAGCCGCCCACCGGACACGAGGAGGCAGCAGCCTCCGGTCCGCTGCGCACGGCAGGGATCACGCCTGCATCGGCCGACAGCACGCGCCGCGGCCAGAGCGGCACCATGCGGGAGGAGGGCGCATGAACATCGATCTGACCATCGTATGGGCGTTCATCATCGCCTTTGCCGTGTTCGCCTATGTGGTGATGGACGGGTTCGATTTAGGGATTGGTATCATCTTCCCGGCGCTGGGGCGCGGGGCCGAGCGTGACAAGGCGATGAATTCGGTGGCGCCCGTTTGGGATGGCAACGAGACCTGGCTGGTGCTGGGCGGGGGAGGGCTGTTTGCGGCGTTTCCGCTGGCCTATGCGATCATCCTGCCGGCGATCTATCCGCCGATCATCGCGATGCTGCTGGGGCTCGTGCTGCGCGGCGTTGCGTTCGAGGGACGCTGGCGCGACCCCAATCACCAGCCGTTCTGGGATTTTGCGTTCACCGCAGGCTCCTTCATCGCTGCTTTTGCGCAAGGCGTGACATTGGGCGCGCTGCTGCAGGGGGTCGAAGTCGAGGGCCGCGCTTATGCGGGCGGCTGGCTCGACTGGCTCAGCGCCTATTCGGTGCTCACCGGGATCGGAACGGTGATCGGTTATGGGCTGCTGGGATCGACCTGGCTGATCATGAAGACCGAAGGCCGGGTACAGGAGCACGCCTTCCGGATGAGCTGGAAGCTGTTTCCCGCGACGCTGCTCGCCTTGGGTGCGGTCAGCCTCTACACTCCCTTCCTGGAAGCCGAATACTGGAACCGCTGGTTTACCTTCCCCAATGTGCTGTTCTCGGCGCAGGTCCCGGTGCTGGTCGCGCTGATCACCGGGTTGCTCTACCGCGCGCTCAAGAAGCGTCGCGATTACGCGCCGTTCCTGCTGACGCTGGCCTTGTTCCTGCTCGGCATGATCGGGCTGGGGATCTCGATGTTCCCGTATGTCGTGCCCGACGAGGTGACGATCTGGGATGCGGCAACCCACCCGAGCAGCCAGATGTTCATGCTGGTCGGCACATTGTTCATCGTGCCGCTGATCATCGGCTACACCGCCTGGGCCTACTGGGTTTTCCGCGGCAAGGTGGGTGACGAGGGCTATCATTGATGCCGTTGCCGGATGCCGATGACCCCGATCGCGGCGATGCGCGCCCGCTGGCGCAGAAACTGGGCTGGATGGCCGCGATCTGGCTGATATCGGTCGGGGCCATTGGCGCAGTCGCCTATGCCATCCGCTGGTGGATTAACGCCTGACGCGGCGAGGTCGGCGTGTTATCCTCGGGCATGGCAAACCCGGTCGATCCGATCACCGATGCAGCGCCTCCTCTGGCAGACGATGCTTTGGCCGTGCGTGGCTTTCGTCTGATCGAACATGTGCTGCTGGTCCTGGTGGCGCTGATGACGCTGGGTGCGGCAGGCATAGAGATCGCCAATATCGTGGCTGCACGGACGATCTCGCTGGCCGACATCCTGCTGATGTTCCTCTACACCGAGGTCATCGGCATGATCGCGGTGTTCTATACCGGTCGCGGATCGCCGTTCGTCTATCCGATCTTCATCGCCATCACCGCGCTGGCGCGGCTGATCGTCCTGCAGGGCAAGGACATGGCGCCCGACAAGATCCTGTTCGAGGCGGGCGCGATCCTGTTGCTGGCGATTGCTGCTGTGGTGATCAGCCGGGCGGGCCGATCTTGACGGTGTGGGCTTGACCGAGACTGCCGGGCTGGCATGAAGACCCAAACCATTTGCCAGCAGGGCCGCCCAGATCATGACCACCGAAAAGCTCTATATCAGCGCCAACAGCCTGCTCGAGGACAGCTATCGGCTGGCGATGCAGGTGATCGACAGCGGCTACCGGCCCACGCACATCGTCGGTATCTGGCGCGGCGGCGCGCCGGTGGGAATCGCGGTGCAGGAGCTGATGGAATATCACGGCATCAACGCCGACCACATCGCGATCCGTACCGCGAGCTATTACGGCATCGACCAGCAGAGCAAGGACGTGCGCGTCTATGCTTTGGGCTATCTGATCGACACGTTGAGCCCCGAGGATCGGCTGCTGGTGGTTGACGATGTGTTCGACAGCGGCCGGTCGATCCGCGCCTTTATCCACGAGCTCGCCGCCAAGTGCCGCTACAACATGCCGCACGACTGGCGGATCGCCACGGTCTATTACAAGCCCTCGCGCAACCTGACCGATCTGACCCCCGACTACTGCGTCCACGAGACCGAGCAGTGGCTGGTCTTCCCGCATGAGATCACCGGGCTGACGGTGGAGGAAATCCGCGCGCACAAGCCGGGGGCGAGCATCATATTGGGGGAATAGGGGGCTGCCCCTCCTGCGTCATTCCCGCGAACACGGGAATGACGCTTTTGCGCCAGGGGTGAAAAGGAAGCGGGACCCCCGCGTGCGCGGGGGGGACGAAGATAGAGACAGAAGCAATTGCGCCAGTACCACGTGCTTGGCATAACGCGATCATGACACCCGACCAGCGCACCGCCTATATCGACCGCCTCCCCAAGGCCGAACTCCATCTCCATATCGAAGGTTCGCTCGAGCCCGAGATGCTGTTTGCGCTGGCGCAGCGCAACCAGGTTGAAATCCCGTTCGCAAGCGTCGAGGATATCCGAAAGGCTTACAATTTCAGCAATTTACAGGACTTCCTTGATATATATTATCAGGGAATGGCGGTGCTGTTGAAGGCGCAGGATTTCTATGATCTGACCTGGGCCTATCTGGAACGCGCGCACGCCGACCATGTCCGCCATGTCGAGATCTTCTTCGACCCTCAGGGGCATACCGACCGCGGTGTTGCCTTTGCCGACGTCATCACCGGGATCAGCGACGCGCTGGCGGATGGCGAGAAGCAGTGGGGAATCACCTCCAAGCTGATCCTGTGCTTCCTGCGGCATCTCGACGAGGCCGCGGCCGAGGCGACGCTCGATGAGGCGCTGCCGTATCTGGATCGGATCGCCGGCGTGGGCCTCGATTCATCGGAGAACGGCCATCCGCCGTCGAAGTTCGCCAATGTGTTCGCGCGGGCGAAATCGCTGGGGCTCAAGCTGGTGGCGCATGCGGGCGAGGAGGGGCCGCCCGCGTATGTCCATGAGGCGCTTGACGTGCTGCATGTCGACCGGATCGACCACGGCAACCGCGCGCTGGAAGACGCAGGCCTGGTGACGCGGCTGGCGGGCGAGGGGATGACGCTTACCGTCTGCCCGCTCTCCAACCTCAAATTGTGCGTCATCAGCGATATTGCCGACAGCCCGGTGGCGCAGATGCTCGACTCAGGCTTGAAGGCGACGGTGAATTCGGACGACCCGGCGTATTTCGGTGGCTATGTAAACGCGAACTACCACGCGATCGCAGACGCGCTCGATCTCAGCCGCGAGCAATTGCGCACGCTGGCACGCAACAGCTTTACCGGATCGTTCCTACCGTCCGATCAGGTCACGCATCTGCTGGACGAGATCGACCATTACGACGCGCATTTCACCGCCTGATCGGGCTCCAGGCGCTCAGCGCTCGCTGAGGTAATAGCGCTCCACTTCCGCGAGATTGCCGTCGAGCTGGTAAACGATCGGCTGGCCGGTCGGGATTTCGAGCGACGTGATTTCATCGTCGGCGATGCCCGAGAGGTGCTTGACCAGCGCGCGCAGCGAGTTGCCATGCGCGGAGATGATCACGCGCTTGCCGGCCTTGAGTTCGGGCGCGATGCGGCTTTCCCAATAGGGCAGCACGCGGTCGATGGTATCCTTGAGGCTTTCGGTGTTGGGGATCGCGATCCCCTCGTAGCGGCGGTCCTTCGACAGGTCGAATTCCGAGCCTGCGTCCATCGGCGGGGGCGGGATGTCGAAGCTGCGGCGCCAGATGTGCACCTGCTCGTCGCCATGCTTGGCCGCGGTCTGCGCCTTGTCGAGCCCGGTGAGGCCGCCATAATGGCGCTCGTTCAACTGCCAGTTCTTCTCGACCGGAAGCCACAGCCGGGTCATTTCCTCGAGCGCCAGGTTGAGCGTCTTGATCGCCCGCGTTTGCAGCGAGGTGAAGGCGATGTCGAAATCGAGCCCCTTGTCGCGCATCAACCGCCCCGCCGCGCGCGCTTCCTCGGCACCCTTTTCGGTCACATCGACATCCCACCAGCCGGTGAACCGGTTTTCCAGGTTCCATTGCGACTGGCCGTGGCGGATGAGGACGAGTTGCGGCATCTGGGCGTCTCCTGCTGTGTGCTGCGAGGCGCTTTAGCGTCCCGTACTGCCCAAGCAAACCCGTTTTCCGGCCGTCATTCCCGCGAACGCGGGAATCCCGCGTTTGCGCCGGGGTGGACCAGAAAGCGGGACCCCCGCGTTCGCGGGGGTGACGGGCAGGGCGGGCGGGTTAAATCTTCTCGAACCGCACCTTCAGGCCATCCTTGGGCTGCGGGATCGGCCAGGCCTGCCAGGCGGGGTTATAGCCGGGCTCGATGACGATGCGGTGCTGGCTGAGGATGTGGTGCAGCAGCACCTTGATCTGCATGTACGCAAAGTGCAGCCCGAGGCACATATGCGCGCCGCCGCCAAACGGCACCCAGGCGTATTTGTGGCGGTTGCGCGTCGCTTCGGGGGTGAAGCGCATCGGATCGAAGCGCAGCGGATCGGGCCAGTGCTCCTCCTGCTTGTGGGTGTAGGACGAGCTGATGCTGACCGGCGTGCCCGCAGGAATGCGATAGCCGCCGAACTCGAACGCCTTGAGCGCGCGGCGAGGGGTCGAGGGGACAGGCGGGATCAACCGCAGCGCTTCCTTGAACGCCATTTCGGTCAGTTCGAGATTGGGCAGCGCATCATAGGGCATCGGCGCCCCGGCGGGGGCATGCTCGAGCAGTTCGGCGCGGATCTTGTCCTGCCATTCGGGGTTCTTGGCCAGCAGCCAGATCAGCGAACTCGCAGACGACGTGATCGTGTCGTGCGCCGCCATCATCAGGAAGTTCATGTGATCGACCACCTCGTCGGTGGTCAGCAGGCTGCCATCGTCGCGGGTGGCGCGGCAGAACTGGCTGAACATGTCCGGCCCCTGCTGCTCGCGCCGCTTCTTCACCTCTGGCGTAAAATAATCGACCAGGAATTTGCGGCCCGCCACGCCCTTGCCCATCTTGGTGAACGGCAACGGACGCCGGACCACCCCGATCGAGGCCTGCACCATGTCGACGAACGCGGTGTTGATCTTGTCGGCTTCCGGACCCCAGGGAATTCCCAGGAACGAGGTTGCCGCCAGATCGAGCGTCAGCTTCTTGATTTCGGTATAGAAGCTGATGTCCTTGTTCGACCATTCGAGCACCCGCACGCCGATGCCCTCGTTGAGCGCTTCGGCATAATGGCGCATCGGCGCCGGCTTGAACGCGATCGACAGCGCGCGGCGGTCGGCGCGGTGATGGTCGAAATCCATCAGCATCAGCCCGCGCGGGAACAGCAGGTTGAGCACCGGGCCCCAGCCTTGTTCGGACGAGAACACCTTGTCACGGTCGAACAGCACCAGTTCGTTGGCATCCGCGCCGAACAGCGCGACCTGCCGCCGCCCAAAGGCGTTGGTGCGATAGACCGGGCCGTATTTGTCGCGCATCTCCCTGCCGAACTTTTCGGGATCGGCCAGCATCCGGAAAGTCACGCCGACGACCGGCAGGCCATCCTCCCCCGGGATGTGATCGAGCGCGCTGCTGCTCGACAGCCGCGTCCAGTGCGGGTTGCCGCTGTCGCGCTGGATGGTGTGGTCGGGGAACATTTCGCGCTGGGGTGCGTGTGTGTCGGGAGCAAGCACGGTGGCCATGGAAATTCCTCTGCCCTGGTTTAATCGATCCATTAAATACCAACTGACACCAATGTTAGCAAGCACTGTCTGCGAACCGATGGCTATTCATCGTTAATTCAACTTGGCAGTTATATGAACGAAACATCGGAGCCCCGCTCCGCCGGCCCGCCGCGCCAGATCATGCGGCGAGACAGGATACCATGGCTTTGACCCGATTTTCATTCCTTCAGAACAATGGCCGCAAGGTTATCCGCATCGCCGCCATCGCACTGGGCGCGGTTTCTCTGTCTGCCTGCGCGTATGGCGGTGGCAACTATGGCGGCTATGGCGGCATCGGTGTCGGTGTCGGCGGCGGTGGCTATGCCGGCGGCTACGATCCCTATTGCGACGGCTATTCGGCCTGGGACAGCTTTTACGGTTGCGATGCCGGCCTCGGCTTCGGCCAGATCGGCTTTGGCGGCGGCTATTACGACAATTTCTATTACCCCGGTCACGGCACCTGGCTGTACGACCGCCCCGGCGGACGGCGGTTTGCGATGCAGGACCGTCAGCGGCAATATTGGGGCCAGCAGCGCTGGCAGTATCAGCAGCAGCGGCGTGGCAATCGGCAGGATATCCGGCAGGACCGGCGTGAAGATCGCCGTGATTTCCGCCGCGACAATCGGCGCGAGACGCTGGACGACCGGCGCGACTGGCGGCAGGAGCGGCGTGGCAATACTGGCGAGGTTCCCCGCACCCGGCGCGGTGAACGCGAGCGGATGGGTGGCCTGACGCCCGAAGATCGCCAGCAGCGGATGGAACGCTGGCAGCAGCGCCAGCAGCAGGCCATCGGTCAGCCCGGAGCAGAGCGGCCCGGAGCGCAGCGCGAAGGGCGTCGCAACTGGCAGGGCAACCGCCAGGGCAGTCCCGGGCAGGGTGTGACCGGTCGGCAGGGCAGGGGCGCTGAAGGGCGCGAGCGTCCGTCGATGCGCCGGCCTTCGCCGCAGGCGCAGCCAGGAACTGCTCCGCCGCGTGTCGAGCGCGCGCCACGGCCCCAGCGCCAGCAGCGGATCGAAAGGTCCCCAGGGTCTGCGCCCCGCGGAGGCATGGATATGTCTGGGCTGCGTCCGCAAGACAACCAAAATAACTGATCGCTCAAACGCCCCGCGCACCGTCGCGGGGCGTCACCCTCGGGCGGCCAGGCCCTCGAGCCGCAACGGGTGGGGCTTGTGACCGGCCCCAAAAGCCCTATCATTGAGGGCATGGTACAAATTTCGCTTCTCGATCAGTCGGTGCGCTTTGCCGATGTCTCCGCCGCAGAGGCACTCGCCGGAACGCTCGAGGCGGCCGAATTGGCGGATACGCTGGGCTATAATCGGCTTTGGGTCTCTGAACACCATGCCAGCCGCTTCCTGTGCGGCAGCGCGCCTGAAATCCTGATCGCCGCCATGGGCGCGCGGACGCGGCGCATCCGGCTGGGCTCGGGCGGGGTCATGCTGCCGCATTACAGCGCCTACAAGGTCGCCGAGCAGTTCGCGGTGCTGAGCAATCTTTATCCAGGCAGGGTCGATCTGGGCGTCGGCCGGGCGCCGGGTGGCGAAATGCGCGTCGCGGCGGCGCTGTCTGCCCCGCACCCGCCGAGCTTTCGCGATTTCCCGCAACAGGTTGCCGATCTGGTCGGCTACATGACCGGCGAGCTCAACGATCCGCGGCTCAGCCCCGAAGTCGAAGGCGAGGTGCCGGTGTGGATCCTTGGCACCAGTCCGGACAGCGCGATCCTCGCTGCGCAACTCGGCCTGCCTTACGCGCTGGCCTTGTTCATCAACCCGCAGGCGACGCCGGGGCTGACCGAGCTTTACCGCCACAATTTCCGCCCCAGCGCAACGCTCGACAAGCCTTACGTCTTGCTGGCGACCACCGCCTTTGCCTGCGACGATGCCGATCAGGCCGAAATGCTGCGCAAGAATTATTTCCTCAATATCGCGCGTCTGCTCGGGGGCGGGCAGCAGCCCGCGGTTTCGCCCGAAGAGAGCCGGGACATGGGGTTCACTGAGCGTGAAGCTATGATCGTCGGCGCACAGGCGCGGATCGCCGCCTTCGGAACGCCCGATGTGGTCCGCGACAAGGTCGAGACGCTGGTCGAAGCCTTTGGCGCAGACGAAGTCATGATCTCGTGCAACGCCTATCATCACACCGACCGGCTGCGCGCGATCGAGCTTGTCGCACGCAGCTTTGCGTTTGCCGAGGCAGCCTGACGATCATGGGTTTTCACACACCAGCGTTTTGCGTCGCCGGGACGCTGCCCTTCATCGATGGCGAGGCGATCGTCATCGACAAGCCTGCGGGCCTGCCCGTCACCCAGCCGCGCAAGGGTGGGCGCAGTCTGGATGACTATCTCACGCAATTGCGCTTCGGCTTCCAGCGTTCGCCGTTGGCGGTGCACCGGCTCGACCAGGATACGTCCGGGTGCCTGCTGCTCGCGCGGCATGCCAAGGCGCACAAGCGCTATGGCGCGGCGTTCGAGGCGGGGACCGCCGAGAAGACCTATCTCGGCATCGTCGAGGGCGACCTCGCCGACGACAGCGGCACCATCGATATCGCACTGGGCAAGACCAGCACCGCCGAGGAGGGTTGGCGGATCGTTCCCGATGCCAGCGGCAAGCGCGCAGTCACCCATTGGCGGCAGGTGGCCACAGCAAACGGCCTGACACTTGTCGAATTCCGCCCCGAAACCGGCCGCACCCACCAGATCCGCGTTCACGCGCTGCACGGTCTGGGCAAGCCGCTGCTGGGCGATCCTTTCTATGGCAGGACGTACCCATCCGGCCTGATGCTCCACGCTGCGGCGCTGACGCTGCCGCGTGGCGACAAGCCGCCCATCGTGGCACGCGCGCCGATGCCCAAGCGGTTTGCCGATCTGGGATTTGCGGCAGGGGAGGCGGCGGATGCCTGAAATCGCCATTCCCGATCACGCCATCGTTTCGGAAAAGTTCATCACCGCGTCGGGTCCGGGCGGGCAGAACGTCAACAAGGTCGCCACCGCGGTCCAGTTGCACGTCAACATCTTCGCCTTGGGTTTGCCACCATTGGTTTATAATCGATTGAAATCCTTGGCTGGAAGCAAGATCAACCAGGACGGCGAACTGGTTATCCTGGCGCGCAACCATCGCACGCAGGAAGCCAATCGCAAGCTCGCGCGCGAACGCATCTCGGCGATGCTGGCCGAAGCCTATGATCTGCCTGCCACCCGCGCGCGCTCTCGGCTCAACCGGGTGGGCAAGACCGAACGGCTTGCGGGCAAGAAGAACCGTTCGACGGTCAAGAAGAACCGCGGCCGCGTCGCCTTCGACTGATCTCGCATCATCTGAAAGTCCTGCAATGTATACCTTTGAAATTGATCAAAATATTCCCAAGGCTGAGCTGTATGATGACCTTCATTCGGCCGCGCTCGCGTTGGTTGATGGGGAAGCCGACGGCGTTGCCAACATGGCCAATGTCGCAGCGCTGATTGGTCAGTTTGTTCCCGGCCTCAATTGGGCGGGCTTCTATCGCATGGTTGGCGGTGAACTGGTTCTGGGCCCGTTTGTGGGCAAGCCTGCCTGTATCCGCATCGCCTTGGGCAGCGGTGTGTGCGGCGCTGCGGCCGCGTCGGGCGAAACGCAGCTCGTCGACGACGTTCACGCCTTTCCGGGACATATTGCCTGCGATGCCGCCAGCCAGTCCGAACTGGTGGTGCCAGTGGTCCACGAAGGGCAGGTGACACACGTCATCGACCTGGATAGCCCGCATCTGGCTCGGTTCGATTCCGACGATCGCGCCGGTATCGAGCGGTTGGCAAAAACTCTAGCGGGACGCATCTGAGCCGATCGTTCACCCCTTATCGGCGCTTTGCCCCAAATTGAAACATCCCCGCGCGATGCGCCCGGTTTTACATCGGTGCAATGGTGCAATCGGCTCGCCGATGCTAACAATCGCTTAACCAAGCCGGAAGGTCGTGGGGGCATCTAGGCGCCCGGCCCAAAAGGCGAGCCCGATTGTCCGAGGGGAGTTAACCATGAAGAGCCGCGCTTTTTCTTTTGTGCGTGATACTGGCATTGCGGCCTGTCTCGCTGGCGGCTTGGTGGCAGCTTTGCCCGCATCCGCTGCCGAATCGGGGCTGGTGCGCGCGTATCCAGGCAAAATCGATCTCCAGACCAGCAGCGCTCTCAACCGCGGATCCGCAGCCGGGCCGGTCTATGGTGCGCGCCTTCCTGTGGGGGCGCAGGCTTATGTCCGCCCGTTTCGCGGCTTCCTGCTGCCGCGCGTATGGGTAGCGCCGACCTATTACATCGCCAACTGGCAAGGCTATGGTCTGCCACGGCCGGCCCAGGGCTATGGCTGGTCGCGCTACTTTGACGATGCCGTGCTGACCGACCGCAATGGCCGGGTCTATGACAGCGTTCAGGGGGTTGACTGGCAAGCGGCGCAAGCAGGTCAGGCGGTGGTGAGCCAGACCTATTCGCCCGATTACGATCCGTACAACTACGATGGCGATCTGCTGCTGGGCAATGACGCCGTGGTGCACGGCACGCATTGGGCGCGCACTGCCGACCAGGCAACACCGCGCATGGATTATGACGACGACTTTGTCCCCGCACCGCCTCCGCCCGTGGCGCAATATGACCGCTATGACGACCCGGCGTTTCTGGAAGCCTGCCGCCGCGACAGCGGTCTGGGGGGGGCCGCGATCGGCGCGGCTGCGGGCGGCTTGGCAGGCAATCGCATCGCCGGCCGCGGCAACCGGACTGGCGGCACATTGATCGGCGCGGGGGTAGGAGCGGTCGCCGGGATGGTGATCGACAGGGCCGAAGACCGCGAGCGCTGCAAGCGGCTGCTCGCACGCGAGGCGCAGGACGGGTACGACGCAAGGTATGGAACCAGCTATGTCGCTCCGCCGATGGCTCCTCCGCCGCCGGCCTATGCCGGCGATTATGACCCTGCGTTTCTCGAGGCCTGCCGCCGCGAAACGGGCCTCGGCGGCGCGGCCATCGGGGCCGGCATCGGCGGCCTTGCGGGCAACCGCATCGCCGGGCGCGGCAACCGCACCGGCGGCACGCTGATCGGCGCGGGCGTGGGGGCGATTGCTGGTATGGTCATCGACAAGGCCGAGGATCGCGAGCGCTGCCGGCGCCTGCTGGCCCAGTATGGCGCGGGCAATCCGCCACCTCCTGGCCAGCCTGGCGGCTATCCGCCTCCGCCGCCTGGATATTATTATTACTACCCGCCGCCGATCCTCACCACGGTGACGATCACGCCAGCGAGCTGTACCGAACCGGTGGTCGCCAGCCAGGCAGCGCCCGTGGCGCAACGCCCCCAGGTGCGGGCTAGCAAGAACGTGCGGGTTTACCGCAAATAGCAGCGGTTATCGGATGGCGGGTACATCGGCATAGCCGGTCAGACCCCATGGATCGTACGGCCCGAGCACCAGTTGCTCGAACGTGCCCAGTCCCTGCTCGCCATCGCTGGTGGTGATGCGCGAGAGGATCTGCACGTGCAGGTTTTCCATGCTGGGCGCCAATGGATCGACTGCGGCCAGGTCGATCCGGTCGCGCTCGACCACCAACGGACCATGATAACGGCCATGGCCCCATCTGGGGCAGGTATACCCCAGCCCGCGCATCTGGAAGCGCTGGATCGGCTCGAACGTCACCTCGAGCGGCCTGTTGCCGGTCTGGATCGTCAGCGTGCCGCCTGCAGGCCAGCGCGTGCCGGGCTCGATTTTCGGCTCCAGTTGCGCGGCGGGTGTTTCGAAAAATCCGTCATGCGCAGCACCATCGGGCGCGATCACCGCGCGGGTGTTCCACGCGGTGCCCGAACGATGGGCGTTGAGGTGGAAGAACAGGCTGCGGCGTTCAAGATTGACCGGGGTCCATTGCCAGAAAAAGGCAGGCTGCGCGCTGCCCGCATGGGGTTGGGCATCGGGCGCGCCGATCGGGCGAACGCCCCAGCTGCGATCGCGGGTGCCCGCGCAGCCGGGGGCAAGCTCCGTGCGCTCGCCGTCAACCTCGATCCAGCCGACATAGTGCCCGTTCTGGGTCATCCGCGTGTAATCCATGAAGGTTCGCGGCCCATTGCGGAAGGTGAATCGCGGCTCCTCGATGGGGAAGGCGCGGCCGGTGAAGGTGATGTCAGCCCGGATGCCTTCGCCATCGACCCGAATGCGCAAGCGGGCGAGCGGCTCGATCACCTCGATCCGGATCGGGCCGACGGCCATGTCCATCCGCTCCATGCCAAGCTCGCGCGATGCGTGCAGATTGTGCTGTATCCCGTTGGTAATGAAAGAAAAGCCGGCGTCCGCAATGTCAAGATGCGGGTACACGCCGAAAGCGAGCGCGAAAAAGCCCGAGCCATCCCGATTGTAGCCGTTGAAGAAATAGCGGTCGTAAAAATTGCGATCGGTGCCTGCATAGGCGATCGGCTCGGCAGTCTGGTGCAGCGGAAAGTCGTCCCCTTTGGTCAGCATGTCGTTGTTTCCGCCCGATGGTTGGCATGGCGCAACAGCGCGCCGATGCTGTCATGGTCGAGGGCCAGGCTGCATGCGCCACGCGCCATCGACAGAAAGTTGGCATCGCCGCGCTCGGTGCGTTCGACAAACGCGGCGCTGAACACGGCGGTCGAAAGCCCGGACAGCGCACCGATGCGGACATCGTCCCAGATCGCCTCGCGATCGCGCGGCACGCCATGGCGGGTCATCTCGCTGCAATACAGATCGATCAGGTCGTCCTCGTGCAGTCGCCGCAGATCGGTGCCGATGCCGGTGCCAAGCAGATAGCCAAGGTCGGTGGTGCCTGCGCCGGTGACACAGGTCTGCCAGTCGACCACCGCCATCGGCTCGGCACCCCCGCGGATATCGAACAGCATGTTGTCCAGCCTGTAATCGCCATGGGTCAGGCAGCGGGTGCCGGCCTGCCAGGAGAACCAATGTGGGGCTGCTTCGGCCAAGGCCTCGCAGATGGCGAGATGTTCGGGCTCGATCTGCCCGGCATAGCGCTCGCGAAACACCGCTTGTGCGCCGGGATAGGCCTGGATGATCCAGTCGCGCGCCGCAGGATCGGGCAAAAGCCAGTCCTCGTCCAGCACCGGGAGGTTGTCGGTCGACGCATGCAAGGATGCCGCCTGGCAAACTGCCAGCCGGGCTTGCTCGAGGGTGCACGAGGCAAGCTGATCGCCGACCTTGGCCGGGCCCAGATCCTCGAAGAGCAGGATGAAATCGCATCCGGTCGCATCGATCAGCGCGGCATAAACCTTGGGAACGCGCATCGCGACCAGCGGAGCGACGCGCGCGTAGAAGTTCACCTCGCGCAGATACAGCCGGAAATGCGCCGCGGTCGAGCGGCTGGTGGCGTCGCGCGATGGCAGTTTGGCTGCGATGGATGCGGGTGCCTTGGGCGCAGCGCGGTCATAGGCCAGCGCGATGCGGACGGTATCGCCCACCTGTCCTGTGCCGATCGATGTGGTGGTGAAATCGGTGACGTGCGCGCCATCGAGCACGTTGGCCGCGTCCAGCCGCGCCTGCAGCCAGGCACGGTCGATATCTTCTGCCCGCGTCGGAAACGCCGCCATGCCCCGTCCTCTCCGCCGGATCCGTTCCGGTCCTGGTTTAATCGTATGATTAAACCAGCCGCGAAGGATTGCAATCGCTCAGTTGCGCGAGGATGCGGACGGAAGATGTCAGGCGATTTCGCTGGCCAGCCGCGCCTGCATCTGCAGCACGGCGGGGCGGAGCGCGCTTTCTTCGACAAAGCCGAGGCGCTCGGCCTCAAGCGACTTTTCCAGCCGCACCAGCCGGTCGAGCAGATGCTGGGTCTCGTGCACCAGCTTCTGCGCCGCGTGCGGCAGCCGGGCGACCACGAACGGATCGCTCGATGTACATTTGCCCAGCGATCGGCTGCGGCTGTGCAACTGGTGCGCGGATAGCTCTCCGGCCAGATACGCCTTCTGGTTGAGTAACCAGGCGATCGAATGCATCAGCCGGGTGGTCACGCGCAGCGATTCACACGACATGTCGATGCGAATCTCGTCGTGCCGGTCCAGACCTTGGGCTTCCGGGCTGAGCTCGAAATAGGACCGTGCCTCGTCGGCCAGCACCATGGCCTCGACATACAGCGACTCGACCAATTTGGCGGTGAAAGGGAACTGGTGGCTGGACATGCGCCATCCTTGCCAAAAACCCGGAACGCTGCCCAGCGGCAACCTATGGTTAAGCGGGCGACGGGCGCATTTGTATCAGGGCGGAACAGATGCGCACCGGTGTGTGAACCACCCCGCGGGCTGCACCCGATCAGGCGATGATGTCGGGGATCAGGTAATCTTCGAGCATCGCAATCTGGTCGCGCAGCAGCAGCTTGCGCTTCTTCAGCCGGGCAAGCTGCAGCATGTCGGCGGTGCCGCCATTGCTCAGCGAGCCGATGGCATGATCGAGATCACGATGTTCGATGCGCAGCAGGGCCAGCTTCTGCCGGACTTCTTCCTCAGTCACGCGCGACGCCTTTCCAGACCGGGACCGGGCCGTGAACTCGGCCCGCGATTGCTTTTGTGCAGGCCGGACGCCTGCCGACTGTCGCGGTTATGGAATGTTTCGCCGCATTGCAAGCGCACCTGTGCATAACACCACAGACAGCCCATAAATTTTATGTTTAGATCACGCTCCCAAGATGAGAAGGGTCAACGAGTCGAAGGAGACATAGATGTTGCAAGACAGTCATACGCAAGCCCTCAAGGCCAAGCATGCCGGTATTGAACGAATGATCCACGACGAAGAAAGCAGGCCCGCGCCCGACACCGCGCGGATCGCCAAGCTCAAAAAGCAGAAACTGCGCATCAAGGAAGAGATCAGCCTGCATTGACCGGCTGATCTGAGCTTCTGCGGACCGGGCAAACCCCCCGGCTGCAAATCCCAGCCCGGCGCGTCTGACGAGGGGTCAGATCGCGCGCCGGGCGACGGGCAGGGGCGAAACGCTCCGGACCGGCTTGAGCTTGCTCGCTGGTATTTTCACTTCTGTCACCCGCGCAAGAACCCCGTGCGGGCCACTACGACTCTCGCCATCCAGGGTTAACCCCGTTTGGAACAGCGATGCGGCCATGGACAGCCGAGCAGACATGGCGTACTAATACGGCAACACACACCTAGACGGGGGAATTATGCGTTCGGGCTGCCAGACGGTATTCGGCTTTTTCAAGACGCGGACATTGCTGGGCCTGGGGATGGCACTTTGCGCGCTGCCTGTATCCGCACAGTCTAATCGCCCCAGCTTCGACCCCAGCGCACTGAAACTGCCGGCAGGCAGCACGCCCAATGAGGTGCTGGTCCTCGGCACACCGCACCTGTCCGGGCTTCCCGACAGCTTCACCCCGGACATGCTGGCGCCGCTCCTCGACCGGCTTGCCGCGTGGCGCCCCACCGCGATCGCGACCGAGGATCTGTCTGGTCTGCAGTGCGACAGCCTGCGCCGCTATCCTTCACGATACACTGAGACGGTGAAAAGCTATTGCTTCGACCCGGCGCCGGCGGGGCAGGTCACCGGGCTAGAGGTGCCCGCAGCCAATGCCGAGGCGGAGCGTCTGCTCGCGGCGTGGCCGGAGACCCCCGCTCCCGCACAGCGTCGGCATCTGGCAGCGATCTTCCTCGCCGCAGGCGAACGCGGGTCGGCGCTGGTCCAGTGGCTCAGGCTGCCGGCCGAGGATCGCCGAGCGGGCGACGGCTTGACCGACGCGCTTGTCGACACGCTCGAGAAGGCGCGAACGCGGCGCAACGAGACCTATCTGGTTGCCGCCGTTCTCGCCGCACGGCTGGGTCTCGAGCGGCTGTGGAGCGTTGACGATCACTCGGCGGATTCGCCCGAGCCAGCAATCCCTGAAGAGCTCAAGGCAAATGAAGCCGCAATTATGAAGGCGTGGGACAACCCGGCATCGCGCCAGCGTCGGGCAGAAAGCGAGCAGCTCAACGCAAGGCTGGCGCAGCCCGATGGGCTGCTCAACCTCTACCGCGCCTATAACGCACCCGATGCGTCCATGCTGGTGTACCGGTCGGATTTCGGGGCGGCCTTGGCCGAGCCGTCACCGCAGCGCTTTGGCAGGAAATATGTCGGCTATTGGGAAACGCGCAATCTGCGGATGGTCGCCAATATGCGCGATGTGATCGGTCGCTATCCGGGCACGCGTATGCTGACCATCGTCGGTGCATCGCACAAGGGCTATTACGATGCGTATCTGAACCAGATGCACGACGTCCATCTGGCGGACGTCGGTGCGGTCCTGCGCTAGGGGGGCATCCGGACCCGATGCGCCGCGGTTCGGCGCACACGGCTGGCCCCGATTTCTGGCGATCGCTGGCCTTGAGCCTGCTGTTGCAGGGGTTGAAAAGCGACGCAGGACTTAACGGGTGGCCCCCTAGACCGCAACGCTCTCCGCCTGATCGTTGGCAGCGATCTGTCGCCCGATCTGGGTGGTGTGGATCAGCGAAACACGTGTCCCTGGTGCTGTGTCCTCAACCGAAATTTCGGCGCCCAGCTGCTTGGCGAGCGCCTGGATAATGCGCGTGCCCAGCCCGGCGGTCGAGGCTTCCAGAGTGTCGGCCATGCCGATGCCGTCATCTGAAACCGAGAGCGTCCAGTCTTCTCCGCTGGCGACATAGCCGACGACGACATGGCCTGTGCGGCCGTCGGGGAAAGCATGTTTGAGGGCATTGATCACGAGTTCGGTCACCACCAGCCCCATGCTGACCGACAGGTCGCCATCGACCGAAACGGGATCGACGCGGGTCGTCAGCGTCAACCGCTCGCGATCGTGGATCATCGAGGCGCCGATACTGGCGCACAACTGCGTCAGATACGGCGCAAGCTCGACCGCGCCGCCATCCGACTGCGCCAATTGGCGCTGCAGCGTCGCGATCGACATGACGCGTTGATGCGCGTCGCTGAGATGGCCGCGGGCCTCTTCGGACTGCACCTTGCGCGCGCTCTGCATCAGGATGCTGGCGATGATCTGGAGGCTGTTGGCCACGCGGTGCTGCATCTCGTGCAGCAGCGCGGCATTCGTCTGGATCAGCTCTTGCTGGCGCTTGTCGTCCTTGCGCGTCTGGGTCACGTCGATGACCGTCACCAGCATCCGGGCATTGTCGGTGTCGCCATAGACGAGCAATTGCGCCTTGATCACCACGCAGCGCGTCGCGCCGGCACTGGTCGTGATCTCCATCTCATAGGCATCGATGTCTGCCGCGCCCGAAAGCGTCGCGTCGATCAGCGAATGCAGCCGCGGCAGATCCCAGTGGCGATCATCCAGATCGTAAATCGTCTGACCGGTGACCGTTGCGGGATCGATCCCGAATGCGTCGCAGAAGCTCGCGCTTGCCGCGACGATGGTCAGCTTGTCGTCAAGCAGCAGCAGCGGCGCGTTGGATGCAAGGACAACCGCCAGCCCCAGCGTGCGCCCCAGATTGATCGATGGTTGATCGGCAGCCATGTGGCAAACCTTCCCGGTCGCCCGGACCGCACGTTGCGGCCTTGTTGGCATTTCCTGTGTGGAGCAGATATGATCGGCATTGCCGAACATTGCCCCGACCAGTGGCTGTTAGCATGGCGGTGGCGCGCCATACGCACGAATTCGACACGGTCGTCGCAGCGCAGGGGGAGACGGCTTGATGACATCAGCCCAACCGTCCGCATCGCCATTGCCACCAATCCCCCAATCTGGCGGCAAGCGTCGATAGCGCTGCACCAAAGTGCGTGCTAGACCTCCACTCATGTCGGAAGCCCAGATCAACGCCACCCTTGCCGCCCGCAACATCCTGACCCGTCTGCACGACGTTATGGCCGCGCGCTCCAATGCGCAGGCCAAGCTCAACCAGGTGGTCGACATCATCGGCGATTCGCTCAACAGCGAGGTGTGCTCGATCTATCTGCTGCGCGAAGGCGTGCTCGAACTGTTCGCGACGCGCGGTTTGAACCAGGAGGCGGTGCACGTCACCAAGCTTGCCTTGGGGCAGGGGCTGACGGGCACGATCGCTCAGAA
Organism: Blastomonas sp.; assembly: GCF_030373265.1. Lineage (GTDB taxonomy): Bacteria > Pseudomonadota > Alphaproteobacteria > Sphingomonadales > Sphingomonadaceae > Blastomonas. The sequence continues at coordinate 23,575 of NZ_JAUCZC010000004.1, read as the reverse complement.
CGTCGAGACGCTGAACCTCGCCGAGGCGACCGCGCATCCCGACTTCCAGTACCGCCCCGAAACCGGCGAGGAAAAGTTCCACAGCTTTGCCGGCGTGCCGATCGTCCGCATGGAGCGCGCGATCGGGGTGCTGTGCATCCAGCATGTCGAACCGCGCCGCTATCTCGAGGTCGAGATCGAGGCGATGCAGACGGTGGCGATGGTGCTGTCCGAGTTGATCGCCAATGCCGAAATGGTCGACGGGCACGGCAATATCGACAGCCCGGCGGATCTGACCCATGCGCAGCACGAAATCGGTTTTCCGCTGGTCGCAGGCCTGGCGAGCGGCAAGGCGGTGTTCCACCAGCCGCGGATCACCATCGAGCATGTCGTCGCCGAGGATGTCGAGGCCGAGCGCCAGCGGGTGTATTCCGCTTTCATCAAGATGCGCGAGCAGATCGACAAGATGTCGAGCCAGGCCGAATTCGGCACCGGTGGCGAGCACGACGAGGTTCTCGAGACCTACAAGATGTTCGCCTATGACGAAGGCTGGTCGCGGCGGATCAACGAGGCGATCGACAGCGGGCTGACGGCGGAGGCCGCGATCGAGCGCGTCCAGCAGCGCACCCGCATGCGGATGCGGCAGATCGACGATCCGCTGCTCGCCGACCGGATGCACGATCTGGAGGATCTCTCCAACCGGCTGCTGCGCATCGTCTCGGGCCAGATCGGTACTGCTGCGCAGATGGGGCTGCGGCAGGACACCATCCTGATTGCGCGCAATCTGGGTCCGGCCGAACTGCTCGAATACGACCGGCGGCGGCTGAAAGGCGTGATCCTCGAAGAAGGGTCGCTGACCGCGCACGTTACGATCGTCGCGCGCGCCATGGGCATCCCGGTGATGGGGCGGATGCGCAACATCCGTCATCAGGTTCGGCAGGATGATCATCTGCTGATCGACACCAACGAAAATTCGGTTCTGATCCGCCCCGCGCCGCAGGTGATCGACGCCTTCGAGCAGAAGTTCCTGCGCAGCCGCGAAAAGATGGCGGCGTATGCCGCGCTGCGCGATGTCGAGCCGGTGAGCAAGGATGGCACCCGCATCGGCGTGCTGATCAACGCCGGGTTGCGCGATGACATCGCCCATCTCGCGATCACGGGGGCAGACGGTGTCGGGCTGTTTCGCACCGAGTTCCAGTTTCTGGTTTCGGCGACCCTGCCGCAGCGCGAGCGGCAGCTCCGCCTCTATCGCGATGTGCTCGATGCGGCGGGCGGAAAGCCGGTCATCTTCCGGACGCTGGACATCGGCGGCGACAAGTCGCTCCCCTATCTGCGCGAGGACGGCCCGGGAGAAGAGAACCCCGCGATGGGCTGGCGCGCGCTGCGGCTGGCGCTCGAGCGTGACGGTCTGCTCAAGGTTCAGGCGCGCGCGCTGATCGAGGCGGCGGCGGGGCGGACGCTCAACGTGATGTTCCCGATGGTCGCAGAACCCTGGGAGTTCGATGCCGCGCGCCAGGTGTTCGAGGAGCAGCTTGCGTTTCTCAAGGCGCGCAAGAAGATCCTGCCCGACAAGATCCGCTATGGCGCGATGCTCGAGGTGCCGGCGCTCGCTGAAACACTCGATATCCTGGGGCCCAAGCTCGATTTCCTGTCGATCGGCACCAACGATCTCACCCAGTTCCTGCTCGCAGCCGACCGTGCGCACCCCAAATTGGCGCAGCGTTATGACTGGATATCCGCTTCGATCCTCCGCTTTCTGCGCCGGGTCGTGCGCGATGTCGCGCCGTTTCCTATCGATGTCACGGTGTGCGGCGAAATGGGTGGACGCCAGCTCGAGGCGCTGGCGCTGCTCGGCATCGGGATGCGGCGACTGTCGATCACGCCTGCTGCAGTAGGCCCCATCAAGGCGATGGTGCGTTCGCTCGACATCGGCGCGGCAACCGCGAAAATGGACGAGATGCTTGCCCATCCACCGGCCGATATGCGCGCCGAGCTGCTCGCCTGGGCGCAGGCCCAGGGCGTGGAACTCGCCTGATCGCGTGCAAGCGATTGCAAGCTGGGTTTCACGGTGAATTCTGTTACACCAGTTTTCATCGATTGCCCGGCTGAACCGGCCAAAAACGTTGACTTTAATGGCCGTCCGTAGTTTCTGATGCTCAGGGGCAATACTACAACCGGGTAAACCCGGGTCGGGAGCGCACACGTGGCCAAGACGCCAGACGAACCACAACGCGAACCATCCGTGGATGGTGCGGAGACAGGGACATTATTCCCTCCCGCCCATGCCGGAGAACGTTTGCGCGACGCCCGCATGTCCCGCAAGATGACGCTTGAGGACATCGCCTCGCGGACCCGCATTCCGATCAGACATCTGGAATCGCTTGAGACGGGCGATTTCGCGGGCCTGCCGGGGCGCACATATGCCATCGGCTTTGGCCGGGCCTATGCCCGCGCAGTCGATCTGCCCGAAGAGGAAATCGCGCAGGATATTCGCGAGGCTCTGGGCGGCGCGGCGGCCGCTCCGTCCCGCGAGGCAACGCAATTCGATCTCGACGAACCGAGCAAGGTGCCTTCGGCGCGCATCGCCTGGCTCGCCGCAGCCGTGGGCGCGGTGATCTTGATCGCCGGTTTCGGGATATGGCGGACATATTTCTTCCCCGGGGCAAATGTTGAGGAACTGGCGCAAGCCGCAGATGCTGAATCGGGCACGGCCCCTGTTGCCCGGCCGGGCGCGACAGCGCGGTCCCAGGCTGCCCAGCCTGCCGTCGACCCCAAGGCCGAGGTGGTGTTCACCGCGACGGAGGACAATATCTGGATCAAGTTCTACGACGGCGACGGCAAGCAGCTGATGCAGAAGCAGATGGCGCTTGGCGAACAATACACCGTGCCAGGCGATGCGGTTGGTCCGCAGGTGTGGACCGGACGGCCCGATGCGTTCGAAATCACCGTGGGCGGACGCACCGTCGCTCCGCTCGGGACGGCAGAGGTCGCCGTAAAGGATGTGCCGGTGACCGCCACGGCATTGCTGGCGCGACCTGCTGACGCCTCGCAGCAATCTACCGAAGCGCAGATCGGTAACGATCAGGCGGGCTGAATGCTGCTGAACATGCGGTCAACACAGGTTCAGCATCTCCATGACATCAATTTTGTGACCGCTCGGCTTTGACGAAAGCTGCGCGAGCCGTATAGATTCGCCGCGAACATTTTATCCTGAGCTGGAGCCCGACATGTCCACCCGCCGTTTTTCCCCGCTCTTTGCACGACCCGCCAGCCAGGCAGGCCGCATGCTGGCCGGTAGCCTGATCGCAGCGTTGATGGCGTCGGCTACCCCGGCTGCAGCCCAGGCCGCCTCGATCGAGCCGCGGGTGAAGAAGCTGGAGACCGAGATGCGCGCGGTGCAGCGCAAGGTTTTTCCCGGCGGCTCGGACCGGTTCTTCGAGCCGGAGATATCCGCGCCTGCGGCTGCGCCCAACACCACGGGGACGCTTGCCAGCGCACCGATCACCGATCTGCTGCAGCGGGTCGACACGCTGGAAAACCAGATCACCCGGCTGACCGCGCAGACCGAAGAAAACGGCTTCAAGATGGGTCAGCTGGAAAAGCGGCTGGCGACACTTGAAGACAAGGCGGCTCAGGCCGCGGCGGCCGCTGCAATCCCGGCTCCGGTCCTGGGGGGCACGTCCGCCGGAGCAGGCGCAGGAACAGGCGCAGGCGCTGCAGCAGGGCCTTTGGCCTCTGTCGCCACGACCGCGGCCGCCGCGCCCAGCGCGGAACGGATCGCTGCGGTGTCTCGCATCGAAAAGCCGCAGACTTCCGATGCCGGCGAGGATGCCTATCTCTATGGCTATCGTTTGTGGGAAGCGAAATTCCTTCCCGAGGCGCAGGCGCAACTGCGTTTCGCGCTGGAGAAGCATCCCAAGCACAAGCGGACCAGCTATACCCGCAATCTGCTCGGCCGCGCGTATCTGGACGACGGCAAGCCCAGCGCGGCCGCCAAGATGTTCGCCGAGAACTACGAAAAGGAACCCAGGGGCGAGCGCGCCCCCGAGAGCCTGTATTTCCTGGGGGAATCGCTGGTCAAGCTCAACGAGAAGCCCAAGGCATGCATCGCTTTCGCCGAACTCGCCGAGGTCTATCCCGATGTCGCGTCGGGCCGTCTGTCGGACCGGCTGACCGCCGGGCGCCGCAATGCCGGATGCAAATAACGAGGCTTTCCACCGTGTCGCTGGCGCGCTTGCCGCGCTGACCGGCGGCGAAAGCGCCGCACTGCTGGTCGCTGTATCGGGCGGGCCGGACAGCATGGCCATGCTCGACATGGTCAGGCAGGGCTGGGCAGGCGCCGTGTCCGCCGCGACGGTCGACCACGGATTGCGTCCCGAAAGTGCAGACGAGGCGGCGATGGTCGCGCGGTATTGCGCCGCTGTCGGCGTGCCGCACGCCACCCTCCACCCGGATGCGCCGATCACCGGCAGCGTGCAGGCTGCTGCACGCGCGGTGCGCTATCGTTTGCTGGCTATCGAGGCTACCCGCGTCCGCGCGGACTTCATCCTCACCGCGCATCATGCCGATGATCAGTTGGAAACCCTGCTGATGCGGCTCGCGCGCGGGAGTGGGGTAGACGGCCTTGCCGGGGTTCGCGCCCGCAATGGTCAGGTGATCCGACCGATGCTGGGCTTCGCCAAGGCAGAGCTGGCGCGCTATTGCAACCAGCATGCGATTGCGTTCGTCACCGATCCGAGCAATGCCAACACCGATTTTGACAGGGTGCAGATGCGCAACGCGCTGCAGCACTTTGACCGGATCGATCCGCTGCAGGCGGTTCGATCAGCCGCGGCGCTCGCGGATGCGGTCGAGGCGCTGGATTGGATCACCGAGCGCGAGGCGGACTGGGTCGTTCACAGCGAGTCGGGCAGCATCACGCTGATGTGTTCGGATTATCCCCCCGCGCTGCTCAGAAGGCTTGTGCTGCGCTGCCTGTGCCAAATTCAGCCGGGCATCGCACCGCGTGGCGACGCGCTCGACCGACTTATCGCGACCTTGCAGGCGGGAGGGCAGGGGATGATCGGAGAGGTGCTGTGCCGCGGCGGCGGCTCGTGGCATTTCGCACCCGCACCTGCCCGCCGCAACGGGTCTACAGGAGGATGCGGGACCGAATAATCTTCTCCCGAGCCAAATGGCGGGCAGATTATATTGTCATTCAGGATTAGCGGCCTATCTTGAACGTAGTTTATTTCCGCAAAGGCACTGTGATGAACGACGATCAGGATCCCAACGCCAACCAGAACGGCTGGATGAAGAACATGCTCATCTGGGCAGGCGTCATCATCGGATTGCTGGTGGTCGTGTCCTTGATGGACACCAGCGGCAGCGCCGATCGCGGCAGCTCGATCAGCTATTCGACCTTCCGTGACCGGGTGGCCGACGGACAGGTCAAGAACGTCACGATCTCGCCAGACCGCGTCTCGGGGACCTATGTCAACGACGAGCAGTTCACCGCCGTCCGGGTGGAAAACGATCCCAGCCTGATCCCGCTGCTGGAAGAAAAGGGCATCGATTACAGCGGCAAGGCTGAAGAGCAGCCAAGCCTGCTGATGTACATCCTGCTGCAGTCGCTGCCGTTTATCCTGATCATCGCGATCGCCTTCTTCGTGCTGCGTCAGGTGCAGAAGGGCGGCGGCGCCAGCGGCGCGATGGGCTTTGGCAAGTCGAAGGCCAAATTGCTCACCGAAAAGTCGGGCAAGGTCACCTTCCAGGATGTCGCCGGTATCGACGAGGCCCGCGAGGAGCTTCAGGAGATCGTCGAGTTCCTGCGCGATCCCAGCAAGTTTGCGCGACTCGGCGGCCAGATCCCCAAGGGCGCGCTGCTGGTCGGCTCGCCCGGCACCGGCAAGACGCTGCTCGCCCGCGCCATCGCAGGCGAGGCAGGCGTTCCGTTCTTCACCATTTCGGGTTCGGACTTCGTCGAGATGTTCGTCGGCGTCGGCGCCAGCCGCGTGCGCGACATGTTCGAGCAGGCCAAGAAGAATGCGCCGTGCATCGTCTTCATCGATGAAATCGATGCGGTCGGTCGTCATCGTGGCTCTGGCCTCGGCAACTCGAACGACGAACGCGAACAGACGCTGAACCAGCTGCTGGTCGAGATGGACGGCTTCGAGGCGAATGAAGGCATCATCATCATCGCGGCGACCAACCGTCCCGATGTGCTCGACCCCGCGCTGCTGCGTCCGGGACGCTTCGATCGCCAGGTCGTGGTCCCGGTTCCCGATATCGAGGGCCGCGAGAAGATTCTGCAGGTGCACATGAAGAAGGTGCCGCTGGCACCCGACGTCAACGCGCGCACCATCGCCCGCGGCACCCCAGGGTTCTCCGGTGCGGATCTTGCCAATCTCGTCAACGAGGCAGCCCTGCTTGCCGCACGACGTGGCAAGCGCCTGGTCGCGATGAGCGAGTTCGAGGCCGCCAAGGACAAGGTCATGATGGGCGCCGAGCGCAAGTCGATGGTGATGACCGACGACGAGAAGAAGATGACCGCCTATCACGAAGCCGGTCATGCGATCGTGGCGGTGCATGAAGAGGCATCGGATCCGATCCACAAGGCGACCATCATCCCGCGCGGCCGTGCGCTGGGCATGGTGATGCGCCTGCCCGAACGCGACGTGTACAGCTATCACCGCGACAAGATGTACGCCAACCTCGCGGTATCGATGGGCGGCCGTGTCGCCGAGGAAGTGATCTTCGGTTATGACAAGGTCTCTTCGGGCGCGAGCGGTGACATCCAGTATGCCACCAAGCTGGCGCGCGACATGGTAACCAAATGGGGCATGTCGGACGAGCTCGGCCCGCTGCAGTACGAAGAACAGTCCGAAGGCTATCTGGGCTATGGCCAGAACCAGCGGATGATGATGTCGGACGAGACGGCGCGCAAGATCGATGCGGAAATCCGCAAGATCGTCGATCAGGGCTATGATCGTGCCAAGGCGGTGCTGTCCGAGCATGTCGACCAGCTTCACACCTTGGCGCAGGCGCTGCTCGAATTCGAAACGCTGAGCGGAGACGAGATCCAGGAGCTGGTCGAAACCGGCAAGCTCGATCGTCCCGATGGCAAGTCGATCAAGCCTGATGTCGCGCCGGGAATTGGCGCGGTCATTCCGCGGGCCGGCAAGCGCAAGGGGCCGTTCCACGACCCCAAGCCGCAAGGCGCCTAAGCCCGCCGGGCTTGTCCGTGGCGACACTGATGCTCCTGTTTCCGGCGCTGCTGGCCACCTTGGCCGCAGCGCCGGTTGCCGTTCCGGTTCCGGCGCCGGCGCAGGCCGCGCCCGTGCCGGAGACCGTCGAGCAGTTTCTCGAACAGGCTGATGCGTTGGTTAGGATCGGCGACGAGGCATCGGCGTCATCGCCTGAGGCCGATGCTATCCGCATTGCGATCCAGCAGGCCGCAACGGCCTATCGTGCCAGCCTTGCCGAAGCAGAACAACGCGGTGCGCCGCCTGCCAGCTGCCCGCCGCCGCCCGGCCAGGCCCAGCTCTCGCTGGGCGACATCGCGGCCGATTTCCGCGCCTTTCCTCCAGCCAATCGGCCTATGCCGCTCGAAACCGCGTTTGCGCTGGTGATGACGCTGCGCTTTCCGTGCGCGGGCAAGCCGAAATAGCGTCATGTACGGTTCATCGAGCTGTGTTACAGCGGCGGCACAGTTGGGGGAGATATGGACGATGAATGGGGCAGTTCGGTCGGCAATGCTGGCTACAGTGGCAATTCTGAGCACGGGCGCGACATCGGAAATGACCGCTGCGCAGTTTCTGGCGGCGATGAACAAGGCCGAAAGCCTTGGGCCAGCAGCGCTGATGTCATCGGACGTGCGCGCGCTGCGTGCCGAAAGTGACAGGGTATTGACGCTCTACCGCTCAGACATTGCCAAGCAGGCGAAGGCTGGCGGACCACGGCACAGCTGCCCCCCGCCCAAGGGCGAGGGCAAGATGAAGGGCGAGGAGCTCAAGAACTATCTTACCAAGCTTCCCGCTGCGAAGCAGAAGCAGCCCTTCCGCACCGCGCTGTATGACTTCATGAAGCAGAAGTATCCCTGCAAATAGGGCCGTCCAGTTTCATCTCAATCGTCATTCCCGCGAACGCGGGAACCCCGCTTTCTTCGTTTTTAGCCGCAGAAGCGGGACCCCCGCGTTCGCAGGGGTGACGAAGAGGTGGGCAGCCAGTGCCGTCCGCCACACACGAAAAAGGCCGCGGTCCCCTCGGGAGCGCGGCCTCTTCGTTGAACTGTAATTCGGAGAATCAGCCTTCGAAATCGCTGCCCACGTTGCTGGTGCGGGCAGGGGCCGAGGCGGTGAGGCGCAGCGCTTCTGCCGACAGGCTGAGCGATCCGATTTCGTCGGGCATGTCGTCGTCGTCAACCTGCACCTTCTGCAGCGAAACGATCAGGCCTTCCTTGAGTTCATCGGGGAACACGGTTTCGTCGGCGATTTCGCGCAACGCCACAACCGGGTTCTTGTCGCGATCGCGATCGATGGTCAGTTCGGCACCGCCGCTGATCTCGCGTGCGCGCTGGGCAGCGAGCAGAACGAGATCGAACCGGTTGGTGACCTTGTCGATGCAATCTTCAACGGTAACGCGCGCCATGAACGGGCTCCAGACTCTGTCAGAATATCAGGGAAAGGCGGGCCTTAGTCGCTGGCCCGCGTAAAGTCAACGTCAGGCGTTCTCTTCGGCGCCCTTATCCGTGGACTTCCAGCCCCAGAACAGCTGGCAGGGCAGGACGTTCCACGCTTCGAAGCCGCGATCGACTCGGTCGAAATACGGGCGGATCAGCTGCAGCGCAAAGGTGTTGAACTGATAGATCAGGAACGCGCCGCCCGGGCGCAGGGCACGATGGGTGGCCTGTGCGATGTCGTCGGCGACCGTACCAGGCAAGGTCGACAACGGCAGGCCCGAGAGCACGAAATCGGCATGGGCAAAGCCATGGCTCGCGACGATATCCTCGACATCGGCGGCAGAGCCGTGGACCGCGATGAAGCGGCTGTCGGGGATGGTCTTGCGCAGATAGCGGATGAAATCCGGATTGGTGTCGATCGCGATGTAAGTCGCGTTGCGGGGCAGCTTGTCGAGCACCGGGCGACAAAATGTGCCAACCCCTGGTCCGTATTCCACGAACAGCTGCACGTTCTGCCAGGGGACAGGTGCCAGCATCTTGCGGATGGTGCGGTCCGAGGATGGAACGATCGAGCCGACCATCACGGGGTGTTTCAAAAACCCCTTGAAAAATACGCCCCAGGCCCCGAAAAATCGCTCGGCGCGCGCCTTGATCCGCTGCCGCGCGGGCAGCTGGGCCAGGTCGTTGGATTGCATGAAGAACCTCTCAGAATATCTGTCAACAGCCTGCCACAATTGCAGATTGGGGCCGGCAAAGCAATCGTGTGCGTCGGGCGGCCATCGATACGCTTTGCAACGCAGAAGCCAGCGCGTAGAGCATTTGCCATGCATGCGTCCACAGATTCCCGCATCCATGCGACCGGAGCCATCGCGGTGATCTTTGCAGCGCAGCACAGCGGGCAGGATGCACAAGGCTATGCCGTCGCGGCATCGGCGATGGACGCGCTTGCCGCGCAGCAACCGGGTTATCTCGGGATGGATCACGCGGGCGGCGCCGACGGCTTCGGCATCACGGTCAGCTATTGGGCGGACGATGCCAGCGCCAAGGCCTGGCGCGACAACCCCGAGCATCGCGCCGCGCGCGAGGCGGGGCGGGACCGCTGGTACACGCATTACACGATCCACGTTGCCCGGATCGAGAGAGGCTATGCCTGGCCATGAGCGATATGCCCGCGCAGCACGAAGGTCCGCCGGACGGGCAGAAGCTGCCCACCGACCGCATGGCGTTGCTGTTCATGGTGATGCTGGTGACGGCTGCGGGCAACACCGCGATGCAGTCGGTGATGCCGGCCATCGGCACGCGGATGGGCGTTGCCGACGTCTGGGTGAGCCTCGCCTATAGCTGGTCGGCGCTGTTGTGGATGATCTTTGCGCCCCGCTGGGCCCGCCTGTCGGACCGGCGCGGACGCAAGGCATTGATGAATTTGGGGCTGGTCGGCTTCATCTCGTCTTTTGCGTTTTGCGGGCTGACGCTGCTGGCCGGGTTGCATGGTTATTTGTCGGCGCTGTGGACAATGCTGATCTTCGCGATGTTCCGCAGCCTTTACGGGGGTCTGGGATCGGCGGGTCCCCCGGCGGTGCAAGCCTATGTTGCCGCGCGGACCAGCCGGCAGGAGCGCACCCAGTCGCTCTCGATGATCTCCTCGTCCTTCGGGCTCGGCACCGTGATCGGCCCGGCACTGGCACCCTTGATCATCCTGCCTTTCCTGGGACTGCCCAGCCCGTTCTTCGTGTTCGCCGCCTTCGGCCTGTTGGTGCTGGTGACGCTCAAGCTGCGGCTGCCCGACGATACCCCCAGCTTTGCGGTCCGCGGACGGCTGGTATCGGAGCCGATGAGCTCAGGGGCGGCGGGAGAAGTCTATGACGCTGATGAACATGACAGTGCGCCGTCCGAGCCGGAGGGCGCCACCCAACAGCGGCTGTCCTGGCGCGATGCGCGGCTGCGGCCCTGGCTGATCACCGGACTGGTCGGCGGCCACGCCAATGCGATGATCCTGGGACTGGTGGGGTTCATGCTGCTCGACCGGCTCGACCTGCGCGCCACGCCAGAGCTGGCGGCCGGTCCCACGGGCCTGGTGCTGATGGCGGGGGCCTTTGCCACCCTGCTCGCGCAATGGGGGTTGATCCCGTATCTGAAAATGGGGCCGCGGACATCGACGCTGTGGGGCATGGCGCTCGCAGCGGCAGGCTGCACGATGGTGGCGTTCTCCGGCAGTCTCAATGCGATCGCGCTGGGCTTTGCCCTCGCCTCGCTGGGGTTCGGCCTGTTCCGCCCCGGTTTCACCGCAGGCGCTTCGTTGGCGGTGACCCGCGCCGAGCAGGGGCAAGTGGCGGGTATCGTCGCCTCGATCAACGGCGCGGCCTATATCGTCGCGCCTGCGATCGGGGTGTGGCTGTACAATATCGCTCCGCTCGAATCGTTCGGGATCATCATCGCCCTGTGCGTGTTCGTCCTGATCTGGGGGCGCACGGCGCTGCAGCGCGACGAAGTGCTTGTTCGCTGAAGCTGCAAGGCAGCTAAAGCCCGCGCCAGATCCGCAAGGCTGTATCGCCGCGCGGCTGCCGGACGTAGGCCGGGCAGGCGCGGGGACGATAGGTCATCCCCAGGCAGATGCGCACTTCCTGGAGCCAGCCGCGCGCGTTGCTGCGAATCGCGATGCTCTGCGGCGGCATGCCAGGGTTCACCCGCGCCAGTTCGCGGCGGAGCATCCCGTGCGTGAGCGCCCGGCGCGACAAGCGTTCCATGTCGGGAAGCTGTATTGCGCGGTAAACCCTTGTTGCGGTCCGGAAATAGCTTTGCGGATCGCGTGACATGCAGCTGCCGTGCTTGTCCCATTGGTGTGCGATCAGCCGCTGTGACGGCATCGCGCAAAGCGCGGTGCGGGCCACCGACAGCGGAACCTGAACCGGGGTGCGCGCGCAATATTGCGGATGGGCCGCGGTCTTGCCCTCGGGCCACAGGCCATGCAACACAAAGCCGAATTCGCCGTGCCTGCGGCTGCATTGCAGTGCGTCGCCGGGACGGTCCTCGCGGCTCTTGCAGTATTCGGGCGACCAGCTCAGCGCGAGCGTATAGCCGGCGATGGGCGTGATCCGCCGCACGTCGCTCGATCGGCGTTTGGGCGAGGCGAGCGGAGCAAGCCGCTCGGGCATCCGGCACTGATAGGCCTGCGCCTGCGCCTGCTGAGGCAGCGCCGCGCCCGTTGCCGCAACAAGGGCAAGGGCAGCCAGCATCCGCATTCAGGTTGCCGAAAAGTCCAGGCCGACATCGGCTGCGGGTGCCGACTGGGTGAGCCGGCCGACAGAGATAAAGTCGACGCCGGCCTCCGCGATCGCGCGGATGGTGTGGAGCGTGACCCCGCCCGAGGCTTCGCATGGGACCCGGCCGCCGACCAGGGTCACCGCGCCGCGCAGCGTCGCCGGTGCCATGTTGTCGAGCAGCAGATGGGTGGCACCTGCCGCCAGTGCGGGCTCGATCTGGTCGACGTGATCGACCTCGACGATGATCCGCTCGATCCCCGCGGCCACCGCGCGCCGCACGGCCTCGCCGATATCGCCTGCCACCGCGACGTGGTTGTCCTTGATCATCGCCGCATCCCAAAGCCCCATCCGGTGGTTCTGCGCGCCGCCCTGCCGCGTGGCGTATTTCTCGAGCAGGCGAAGGCCTGGAATCGTCTTGCGGGTATCGAGCAAGACCGCGCCGGTGCCGACGATGGCGTCGACATACTCGCGGGTGAGGCTGGCGACGCCGCTGAGATGCTGGACGGTATTGAGTGCCGAGCGTTCGGCGGTGAGCAGTGCGCGCGCCTTGCCCGATACGCGCAACAGATCGGTCCCGGCGCACACTTGCGCGCCTTCTTCGACCAGCAGTTCGACTTCGCATTCCGGGTCGAGGGCCCGAAAAAAGGCCTCGGCGATCGGCAGCCCGGCGACCACCATGGCGTGCCGAGCATCCATCACACCGGCGAAGCGGGCATCGGCGGGGATCACGTTCTGTGACGTCACATCGACGCCGTCAGGCCCCAGGTCTTCGGCCAGCGTTGCGGCGACAAAGCGCTGCAGGTCGAAGCCATAAATCGAAAAGGCCATACTATGTTTTCCCCCGCCGGACGGCACATCGCGCACATCCGGTGCCAGCGACCATGCTTATTCGGCGATGCGGTGCTCGCCCTTGACCCAGCGCACGGTGCCGCTCGACGAGCGCATCACCACGGTTTCGGTGGTCATTACGCCATCGCGGCGCCGCTTCACGCCTTCGAGCAGCGAGCCATCGGTCACGCCGGTAGCGGCAAAGATGCAGTCACCCTTGGCGAGATCGGTGAGGTCATAGATCGCGTTCAGGTCTTCGATGCCCCATTTGCGCGCGCGGGCACGCTCATCGTCGTTGCGGAACAGCAGCCGGCCCTTGAACTGGCCCCCGACGCAGCGCAGCGCAGCAGCAGCCAGCACGCCTTCGGGCGCGCCGCCAGAGCCCATATAGATATCGATGGTGGTGTCGGGATCGGTGGTGGCAATCACGCCTGCGACATCGCCATCGGGGATCAGCATGATGCCGCAACCCAGGCCGCGCAGTTCCTCGATCATGTCGGCATGGCGGGGGCGGTCGAGCACGCACACGATGATATCGCCGGGCTTGACGCCCTTGGCAGCGGCCACGGCCTGCACGTTTTCGGTCGGCGACTTGTTGAGGTCGATCACGCCGTCGGGATAGCCCGGTCCGACTGCGATCTTGTCCATATAGACATCAGGCGCGTTGAGCAGGCAGCCGTTTTCGGCAATCGCCAGCACGGCGAGCGCATTGGGCCCGGCCTTGGCGGTGATGGTGGTGCCTTCGAGCGGATCGAGCGCAATATCGATTCGCGGTGCGCCTTCGTTGCCCAGCCCTACCTTCTCGCCGATATACAGCATCGGCGCCTCGTCGCGCTCGCCTTCGCCGATCACCACGGTGCCGTCGATATCGAGGCCGTTGAGCGCGGCCCGCATCGCTTCCACTGCGGCGGCATCGGCTGCCTTTTCATCGCCTCGCCCGATCATTTTCGAGGCAGCGATGGCGGCTGCTTCGGTCACCCGGACCATCTCGAGCACCAGCACGCGATCGAGTTGCGGGGTTTCTGCAGGGGGCGTCGCTTTCAGGCTTGCGCTGGACATGGCAGGCGGGTCATCCTTCTATTATGGGGCACCAGTCGCGTTCCAGGCCCGGTGCATTGTGCCCGGTCCATAAGGGAGCATTATTGCATTGTCGAGAATGCTGTTCGCGGCTGCCCTGACGGCCTTTTCCGCACTTTTGGTCCCGCCTGCAACCGCTCAGGATGCGCAGGATGACACGCAGTTGCCCGAGCCCGAGCAGCGCGATGCCGATCAGGTTGACGCAAAGGTCAAGCAGCTCATCCGCAAGGCCGACGAATGGACCGGGAAGGAAGCGCGCGCCAAGCGCTGCCAGCCCGGATCGGGCGGCGACGCCATCGTGGTGTGCGGCGAGACCGATCCGAGCGCGAAGTTCCGCGTGCCGCCGGACACCGAGGGGCGGCTTGCCACCGGCGGCCCGCCGCCTGCGCCCGACGTGGCGGGCGATGGCATCTTCAAGGGCAAGGCGACCTTCAGCGGCTGCATGATCCCGCCCTGTCCGCCGCCGCCTGCCTATCTAATCGATTTCTCCAAGTTGCCCGAGGTGGACGAGGAATATCTCAAGAGGGCGCGCGCGGCCGAGGCTGCCGAGCGCCTGCGCGAGACGAGCAACAGCAGTGGGGGGCCACAGTGACGACGATACCGGTGATCGAGACCGAAAGATTGCGGTTGCGCGCGCCGGTCATGGGCGACTTTGAGGCGTACGCACAGATGTGGGCTGACGAACGCGTCACGGCGTTTATCGGTGGGAAACCACGGACCCGAAATGAAAGCTGGGCGCGTTTCATAGGAATGCACGGGCTTTGGGCGCTGTGCGGCTATGGCTACTGGTTGTTCGCCGACCGGCAGACCGATGCGCTGGTCGGGGTGGGGGGACTGGCCAATTTCGAGCGTGGGCTTCCCTATCTGGAGGGCATGCCGGAAGCGGGCTGGGCGGTGGCGCCCGATGTCTGGGGCCAGGGTCTGGTGACCGAGGCCATGCAGGCGGTGCTGCAATGGAGTGACCAGGTTCTACATGCACCGGTCGTACGGTGCATCATCGATCCGGGCCATCTGGCATCGGAACATGTCGCGGCCAAGCTCGGCTTTATAAGGATCGGGCAGGGCGAACATGCCGAGCACCCGGTCAACGTCTATGCGCGGCCCCGGGCGATGGACTGACCAGCCCCGTCAGTGCGCCTTGCCTGGCAGCGCCTTGACCACCAGCGCGATGATGCTGCCCAGGATCAATCCGACAATGCCCGCGCCGATCGCGCCGACCAGCCACGTGACCAAGCCGCTGACAGCCGGGACGGCTGCGCCTGCAGCCACCGCGATATCGTGGATAAGGTGCTCGGGGCCGGCGATGCCGAACACCGCTAGGCCATGGATGATGATCTGCCCGCCGACCCAGATCATCGCAGCCGTGCCGATGATCGACAGCGCCGACATGACAACCGGCATCGCCTTGACCAGGCCGCGGCCGAAGCCCTGCAGCGCCGCCGAGGGGCGCTGTGCCAGGTGCAGGCCGAAATCGTCCATCTTAACGATCAGCGCCACCGCACCATAGACGCCGATGGTGATCACAAGCCCGACAATTGCCAGAACCACCGCCTGAATCGCGATCGGACGTGTCGCAACTTCTGACAAGGCAATCGCCATGATCTCGGCCGACAGGATCAGGTCGGTGCGCACCGCGCCGCTCACCCGCTCGTTCTCCAGCGCGAACATGTCCTGCACCTGCGCGACGTCCTCGGCAACTTCGTGGGAGTTGCCGAAGGCGTGGATGACTTTCTCGGCACCCTCGAAGCACAGGTAGAGCCCGCCCAGCATCAGGATCGGCGTGATCGCCCAGGGCAGAAAGGCGCTGAGCAGCAGGCCGATGGGCAGCAGAATGACGAACTTGTTGAACAGCGAACCTTTCGCGATCCGCCAGATCACCGGCAGTTCGCGCTCGGGCTTGAAATCGGTGACATATTGCGGGGTGACCGCAGCGTCATCGACCACCACGCCCATCGCCTTGCTACCAGCCTTGGCGGAGGCAGCGCCAACATCGTCGAGCGATACGGCCGCCAGCCGCGTCAGCGCCGCAACATCGTCCAGGAGGGCGGCAAGGCCGGATGGCATGGGGTCAGTCTCCCAAAATGTGGATCACGAGGGGCTCCGCGTGCAGGCTGGGGGAACCGTTGAGCGCCGAAATGGTTGCAGCAACCGCGCTTTCGGGTCCCTCATGCGTGACCATGGCGACCAGCACGCTGCCATTGGGGCTGCGGCCCTTCTGGATCAGGCTCTCGATCGACACCCCGGCATCGCGCATCGCGGCGGTGATCTCGGCGAGCACGCCGGGCCGGTCGGCGACCTCGAAGCGCAGATAGCATTTGCCGATCCGGTGTCCGGTTTCGGCGCGGTTCATCTGTTCGAGCTCGCGCACCGGCATCGAGAAGGCGGGGCCGATTTCGCCGCGGGCGATGTCGATCAGATCGGCAACCACCGCGCTGGCGGTCGGGCCATCGCCGGCACCTGCGCCCTGGAACAGCAGCCTGCCGGAGAAGTTGCCCTCGGCCACCACCGCGTTGGTGGACCCATCGACATGCGCCAGCGGATGATTCTTGGGCACCAGATAGGGGTGGACGCGCTGGAACAACCGGGCGTCACCATTGCTGCCGTCGATCTCGGCCATGCCGATCAGCCGGATGCGATAGCCCAATGTGTCAGCCTGGGCGATGTCGGCGGACAGGATCTTGCGGATGCCGCTGCGCTCGATCCCCTCGAAATCGAGCTGGGTGCCAAAAGCGAGCGCGGCGAGGATCGAGAGCTTGTGTGCGGCATCGACGCCATCGATGTCGAAGCTGGGGTCGGCTTCAGCAAAGCCGCGCGCCTGCGCTTCGGCGAGCACGTCGGCAAAATCCTGCCCGGTCTTTTCCATCGCGGACAGGATGAAATTGCAGGTTCCGTTGAGAATGCCATAGACCCGCTCAAGCCGGTTGGCCGCCGCGCCTTCGCGCAGCCCCTTGATCACCGGGATGCCGCCGGCGACCGCGGCTTCGTATTTGAACGCCAGCCCGGCGGTCTCGGCGCGCTGGGCGAGATCCAGGCCGTGATGCGCGACCATTGCCTTGTTGGCGGTGACGAACGCCTTGCCGCCCGCGATGCTTTCCTTGGCCAGCGTCAGCGCCGGGCCGTCCGCGCCGCCGATGAGTTCCACCACCACGTCGATGTCGGGACGGGTGGCGAATTCGCCCATGTCGTCGACCCACTCATAGGCCGAGAGGTCGACGCCGCGATCCTTGGACCGGTCGCGCGCGGTGATCGCGGCAACGCGAATCGGTTTGCCTGCGCGCCGCGCGATCAGCGCCGCATTCTCTTCAAGCAGCCGGACCACGCCTGCGCCGACAGTCCCCAGACCGACCAGCGCGATGTTCAGCGTTTCACCCATCAAGACGTCCCCCAGCGTTGCAATCTCTGCCAGTCCTTAGCGTGTGGTGCGTCAAAGGGAAGAGGGAGGCGGGTTGTTGCCGTCACGAACCCGCTCTATAGGCGCGCGCACACCAAGGTCGCACGAAAGGTTCGCCGCATGGCATCGCCCACCATTCTCATTCTTGCAGGCAAGCGCGATGGCAAGCTCGATCCCTTGGCCAAGGCCGCGGGCGTCACGCACAAGTGCAATGTTCCGATACAGGGCAAGCCTTTGCTGCAGTGGGTGCTCGAGGGGGTTCGGGATGCATGGCCCGAAAGTGCTATCTGGGTATCGATCCACGATCCTGCGTTATCGCGGATATCCCCGCGGTCGCCGAACTGACCGCTGCCGGGCGGTTGCACATGTGCGTGTCACGCGACGGCATCGTCGAGAGCATCGAGGCGGTGATCGAGCAGGCGGGCAATCCTTTCCCCATGCTGATCACCACCGGCGACAATGTGCTGGTCACCGCCGAGCAAATCCGCAGCATCCATGACTTCGGCATGCGCGATGGGGCGGGTGCCGTGCTCGCCATCGCCGAGAAATCGTCGATCCTTGCCGAACATCCCGAAGCGCAGCGCAACTTCTACGAGTTCAGCGACATGGCCATCGCCAACTGCAACACGTATTGGCTGCGCGATGCCGCATCGTTCCGGGCCGCCGAGGCGTTTCGCCAAGGCGGGCAATTCATGAAGAACGTCGGTCGCATCGCCAGCGCGTTCGGGGTGTGGAACCTGATCCGCTTCCGGCTGGGCTGGTCGACCGTCAACGGCGCCATGACGGCGATCTCTCGCCGGTTCAAGGTCAAGGTTCGCGCGTTTGTGCTGACCGAAGGCGCGTATGCTGTCGATGTCGACAACGAGCGCACCTACAAGATCGCCGAGATGCTGCTCGCCAAGCGCAAGCTTTAGGCACCGCAGTTACCGAGTTGGCGGGGCAGTCGCTGCGCTGCTCGATCCCAGCAACAGCCCCGGGGTGGCGCCAGCCGCCGCTTTTTGCGCGGTGCGCGCCGACCGGCGTTCGAGCGCGACCTTGATCATCGCGACGATCGGGTCGGCCAGCGCCAGCCCGAGGATGCCGAACAGCGCGCCCATGATGATCTGTGCGCCCAGCACCAATGCGGGGGCAAGGTCGACCGCCTTTTTGGCGACCATCGGAACGATGACATAGCCGTCGATCGCCTGCACTGCGAGATAGACGAACAGCGCGAAGATCCCGGTGCCGGTGCCCGATGCAAAGCCGACCGAGACGATCAGAACGCCCGAGATGATCGCGCCGATATTCGGCAGAAACGCCAGTATCCCGGTCAGCAGTCCGAGCAGCGCCGCCATCGGTACGCCACCGATCGCGAGTAGCGCCCAGGTGCCGACGCCCTCGATGAACATTCCGAGCAGCCGCCCCGCCAGCAGGCGGCGCAGCGTCCAGCCGATCTTTTCGAGCGTGCCGTAGAAATGGCCGCGCTCGGCCATCGGCAGCATCCAGGCAAAGCCGCGCTCGTACAGCCGGGGCTCGGCGGCGATGAAGATGCCGAGCACGCAGATCATCGCCAGGCTGGCGATCCCGCCGATCACCGAGGTCACTGCCATGGTGACCTGGCCCAGGCTCGACATTGCCTGACCGGCGAGCGAGCTGAGGTCGTCGGCGCCTGCGGTGATCTGGTAGCGCGCGGCGAGGTTGCTGATCCGGTCGATCTGGAATTCGATCACGGCGGGCAGCTGAGCGGCCTGTTCGGCGATCTCGGAGCCTGCGAATGCCGCGACCCAGCCGATGAACGCAACCACCGCGAGCAGCACCAGCGTCAGGCGGTAGCCGCGCGCGATCGGCAGCACCCGCCCCAGCAGCCGCGTGCCGCCATCGAGCATGCATGCCACCACCACACCGCCGACGATCAGCAGGATGGGCTGAGCGAGCAGCGCGATCAGCGCCGCGCCGATCACCACCGATACCCAGATCAGCGCACGTTTGAACTCGGCGCGTACCATCGGGTCGCGCATTTCTGCCGGGCCCGGAGTTTCAGGGGGCATTTCGGAAGGGCTGGCAGACGGGTCGGCCATGGCGAGCATCCTGTAGCTGCATGAGGATAACGGGAATCGTTGGTCGGCACGAGGCCGCGCGAGAACGCGCCTTGCGCCCCTATCACGCTCGGTGTGCAGGCTGGTTCCCGTAAAGGATCAGTCCTTGTCGGCGCGCAGGCTGGTTCCGGCGCGTTCTCCGCGAAGCGACTCCCACCAGCTGACAGGGTTCCAGTTGGTGCTGCCGTCGAGCGAGAACGTAACGATCTCCGCGCGGCCGCCGATGTTTTCGAGCGGCACCGCGCCGCCCAGGCCCAGTTCCTCGCGGGTAGCGCGGCTGTCGGCGCTGCGGTCGCGGTTGTCGCCCATCAGGAAGATATGGCCAGCGGGCACGGTGTACGGCCCGTAATTGTCGAGCGGATAGTCGGGACCCAGGTCGATCGTGTTGTACGACACGCCGTTGGGCAGCGTCTCGCGGATGATCGGCAGCTCGCAATAGAACTTGCCATCCGCGCCGCGCATCTTGAGCATCGGAAAGTCGCTGGCGTTGCATGGCGAGTTGATGTCCACCGGCAGCAGCATGTTGGGCTGCACCGAGCGCACGACTTCCTCACCATTCAGGATCACTCGGCCCGAGCGCACCTCGATGGTGTCGCCGGGGCGACCGATGACGCGCTTGATATAGTCGGCGCTGGCGCCCTGGGGCGTTGCGATGACGATATCGCCATATTCCGGGGTCGATCCCATGATCCGGCCCTTCATGGGGGGCAGCAGGTGGAACGACACCGAGACCCATGACCAGCCATAAGGATATTTGCTGACCACCAGCCGGTCGCCGACCAGCAGATTGGGCATCATCGACATGGTCGGTATATAAAAGGGCTTGGCGACCAGCGAATGGAAAGCCAGCACCGCGAGCAACAACAGGAACAGCCCGCGGATTTCCTCGAACCAGTTGATCGGCTTGTGCTCTTCGTCGGCCGGACGGTGGCGCGCAGTATCCGCTTCAATCGCGGCGTCGGAAGCTTCGGGTGCCATAGAGCTGTCTTTCGGGTCCGGGCCGGGCGGGGGAGTATCAGTCAATGGGCCGCGCCTCGATGATCACGAATGCCTGAGCCCATGGATGATCATCGGTGAGCGTCAGATGAATGAAGGCGCTATGGCCCGCGGGAATCATGCTGTCCAGCCGCGCCTTCGCTCCCCCGGTGAGTTTCAGGGTCGGCGCGCCTGACGGAGCATTGACGACGCCGATGTCCTTCATGAACACGCCTGCCTTGAACCCGGTTCCCACCGCCTTGGAAAATGCCTCCTTGGCGGCAAAGCGTTTGGCGAGCGTTCCCGCCTTGGTGAAAGGACGCCGCGCGGCCTTGGCCTGCTCGGTTTCGGTGAACACGCGGCTCTCGAACCGCGCGCCAAAGCGCTCGAGCGACTTCTGGATCCGCTCGATATTGCACAGGTCAGAGCCCAAGCCGATGATCATGAAGCCCTCTCCCCTTCAGGGGAGAGGGTTGGGAGAGGGGCATGCGCCAGCATTGGCGGATTTCCCCTCTCCCTTCGCCGCTGCGCGGCTCTTCCCTCTCCCCTCAAGGGGAGAGGGCTATTGGGGGCGGCTGTCTTCATCGTTGCGAGACTCACCGCGCCTCATCCATCAATTGCCGCATCCGGCGGATGCTTGCCTCGAGGCCATCGAAGATCGCCTCGCCGATCAGGTAATGCCCGATGTTGAGCTCGGCGAGCTGGGGAATCGCGGCGATCGGCTGGACGTTGTCGAAGGTCAGGCCGTGGCCCGCATGCGGCTCGATGCCGTTCTTGGTGGCCAGCGCCGCGGCATCGGCGATGCGCTTGAGCTCAGCCTCGATCCCGGCACTGTCGTTGTCCAGCCACAGATGCGCATAGCGCCCGGTGTGGAGTTCGACCACCGGTGCGCCCAGCCGCATCGCAGCGTCGATCTGGCGGGCGTCGGGCTCGATGAACAGGCTGACGCGGATACCGGCATCGGTAAGGCGACCGACGATCGGCGTGAGGGTGTTGTGCAGTCCTGCCGCGTCCAGCCCGCCCTCGGTGGTGCGTTCCTCGCGCTTTTCGGGCACGATGCACGCCGCGTGCGGTTTGTGGCGCAGCGCGATCTGCAGCATTTCCTCGGTCGCGGCCATCTCCAGATTGATCGGCAGGGTGGCGCCCGCCATGATCGTGTCGAGATCGCTGTCGCGGATGTGCCGCCGGTCCTCGCGCAGATGCACCGTGATGCCGTCGCCGCCCGCTTCCTGCACGATTTTGACGGCCCGCATCGGATCGGGGTGATCGCCGCCGCGCGCGTTGCGGATGGTAGCGACGTGGTCGATATTGACGCCTAGGCGCAGGTGCTGAGTCATGCCGCCTCGGGCTCCTTGCGGCTTCCAGGTTTGATCGCTGGGGTCGCGGCGAGTTCGGGGGGCAGGGCATCTGCGGCGAAGCTCGGGAAATTGAGCGAGATCAGCGGGTAGAACGGAACACCCAGCGAAACCTCGCCCGCTGAACGGTCGACCAGCGCGCCTGCCGCGATGACATCGCCGCCCGCGGCGTTCACCGCCGCGATCGCTTCGCGCGAAGACAGGCCGGTGGTGACGACGTCTTCCATCAGCAGCACCTTCTGCCCGGGCTTGATCGCAAAGCCACGGCGCAGCTCGAAGGTGCCGGTGGGGCGTTCGACGAACATCGCCTCGACGCCCAGTGCGCGGCCCATTTCATGCCCTATGATCAGTCCGCCCATCGCGGGCGAGACGACCACCTCGATCTGGCCTCGCACGTCGCGCGGCATCCGGCTGGCGAGCGCACTGGCTAGCCGCGAGGCACGCATCGGGTCCATCAACACGCGCGCGCATTGCAGGTAATGCGCACTGTGCAGACCGGACGACAATATGAAATGCCCTTCCAGCAGCGCCTGGCTGGCGCGGAATTCTGCCAGAATCTCTTCTTCCTGCATGGTATCAAGCCTTTTACGTAGCGTCGTTTCGGCCCTGGGGGACGGGCATGCGCATGTGCACAAAAAATATCCCTAGATTGGCTTGAGACTGGCGGCAAGCCTGCGTATAGGCACGGTTAGCTATGACGCAAACACGGCAGTGATCCGGCGCTACGGGACGTGGACGGATGCCCTGCCCATACAGGGACATTCTACGAATGGCGTTCGCATCTTGGACGAAATCTATCGGTTTCGCAGCCCTTGTTCTCGTAACCGCGCCGCTGGCCTTGGCCCAGACGCCGCCGGCTCCGCCGGTTGCGGCACCAGCCCCCAGCACGCAGGTTGCGCCTGAAGCCGCCGCTGCTGCGACCCCTGCGGACGCCGCCACGGCAGACGCAGCCGCAGCCGGAGCGCTCGATTCGAGCTACACCCCGATGGCACCGACCCCGGGCAAGGGCATGCCGGTCGACAAGGGAATCGATTTCCAGGACCAGTATTCGGAACTGGGCGAATATGCCTATTGGCTCGATACCGTCGTGCTGCTGCCGATCATCGTGGCGATCTCGCTGCTGGTGCTGGGTCTGCTGCTGTGGATCGTCATCCGCTATCGCGCGGCGGCAAACCCGGTCGCATCGCGCGTGACCCACAACACCACCATCGAAGTGATCTGGACGCTGGTTCCGGTGCTCATCCTGGTGGGTGTCGCGGTTCCCTCGATCGACCTGCTCGCCAAGCAGTACAAGCCTGCGCCCGCATCCGCTGTGACCGTCAAGGTGACGGGCTACCAGTGGTATTGGGGTTACAACTATCCCGATAACGGCGACTTCGAAGTCATTTCCAACATGCTGCCGGAAGAAGAGGCGATCCAGCGCGGTGAGCCTTACCAGCTTGCCGTCGACAACCGCATGGTTGTTCCCGCCGGTGAACCGATCCGCATCATCACCACCGCTTCGGACGTGATCCACAGCTTCGCGGTGCCGTCGCTCTGGTTCAAGATGGACTCGGTTCCGGGCCGTTCGAACGAGAAGATGCTGATCATCAAGGAGCCGGGCGTCTATTACGGCCAGTGCTCCGAACTGTGCGGCGCGCGCCACGGCTTCATGCCGATCGCGGTCGAGGCTCTGCCACGCGCGAAGTTCGATGCCTGGGTTCGTTCGCAGGGCGGCACCGTCCAGGGTGATGAAGTCGCCGCCGCAACACCTGCCGCAGTTCCGGCAGCCGCAACCGATATTCCCGCAGCGGAAGGCGCAGTCGCCACCGCTCCGGCAGCCGCTCAGTAAGGACAGGGCAACACCATGACCACGATTGCAGCCAACCCGGCCGATCTGCATGACCACGATCATGCGCATGACGACCACAAGCCCGCGTTCTTCCAGCGCTGGTTCATGTCGACCAACCACAAGGACATCGGTACGCTGTACCTGA